>NZ_JBHTYI010000003.1:0-400682 GCF_043656335.1 Peribacillus sp. NPDC056705
ACCATTCAACCTGATAACCGACTGATTGAAAAAATAAAAGCAGTGCCCCGAGAGCACCGCCAATCATTGCTACATATTGTTTTGCCTTATCCATACAAATTCCTCCTTGATTATGTTTCAATTCTTGCTATCGCTAACAATAATTTGTTTAATTTCATTTACATCCTGAGCCAATGTAGGGAACGCTTGAGCTTGTGTTTCAATTACGCCTTGATTCTTTTCGATTACTGCTTGATAATTCGCTTCACGTTCTTTGTTAGTTTTCATTGTTGAGAAAAATAACCATACAAATAAGGCTGCGAATGCACCCTTTTCTAGAATCATATTAACTATTTTGACCCCCTTTCAATGCAAAATAAAAAAAGCCATTCTCTAATTAAGAGAAGACTTGGATATGCTTTGCTGATATCGAATGTGATTGAAAACGGATTGAATATATTTCCCTCACCCTTATTCTGTTGAAAAAAACTTTAATTCTCTAATGCTGTTATTCTTTGTTCCATGCTATTCATTAACGCGGCCATATTCTCAATGGTTTGTTGGCTGATATGAAAAATGTCCTTGATTAATTTTTTTTGATTTTTTCCGGGCATTTATCGGGCAGTTGATAACTTCATTAGATTTTATGAATAAATGCCCGAAATAGAAAAACCCCTGACACCAGAGGTGCCAAGGGTTTGAAAGATTAATACATTGACATATATTGTTCGCGTTCCCATGGGTGAACTTGTGTTCTAAACATATCCCACTCGATTTCTTTTGCTTCGACGAAGTGTTCAAGTAAATGTTCACCTAATGCTTCTTTGATGACTTCATCAGCTTTTAATGTTTCCAATGCAGCATATAAAGTAGCTGGTAGATCAACGATACCTACTTCTTCACGCTCTTCTTTATTCATAACATAGATGTTGCGGTCAACTGGAGCTGGAGGAGTCAAGTCGTTCTTGATACCGTCTAGACCAGCTTTTAGTATAACTGCAAGTGCCAAGTATGGGTTTGCTGCTGGATCGACACTGCGTACCTCTACGCGAGTACTTACTCCGCGTGATGCTGGGATACGGATTAGTGGGCTACGGTTTTTAGCGGACCATGCAACATAACAAGGAGCTTCGTAACCAGGAACTAGACGTTTGTATGAGTTAACAGTTGGGTTTGTTACCGCAGTGAAGCTTGGAGCGTGCTTAATGATACCTGCGATAAATTGCTCAGCTGTTTTACTTAATTCCAATTTACCTTCTTTATCATAAAATGCGTTTTCCTTGCCTTTGAATAGAGAAACGTTACAGTGCATACCAGATCCGTTAACACCGAACAATGGTTTTGGCATGAATGTCGCGTGTAAACCATGTTTGCGGGCAATCGTTTTAACAACCAATTTAAATGTTTGGATGTTATCGCAAGCTGAAACTGCATCTGCATATTTAAAGTCAATTTCATGTTGTCCTGGAGCTACTTCATGGTGGGATGCTTCGATTTCAAATCCCATTTCTTCAAGCTCAAGAACGATATCGCGACGGCAGTTTTCTCCTAGGTCAGTAGGTGCAAGGTCAAAGTATCCGCCTTTATCGTTCAATTCTAGAGTCGGCTCGCCTGCTGCATCCAGTTTGAATAGGAAGAATTCAGGTTCAGGTCCAAGATTGAAATCTGTGAAGCCCATTTCCCTAGCTTCTGCAAGAACACGTTTCAGGTTTGCACGTGGATCTCCATCAAAAGGTGTTCCATCCGTATTGTAAATATCACAGATTAACCGTGCGACTTTACCTTTTTCGGAAGTCCAAGGGAAGATAACCCATGTATTTAAATCAGGATATAGGTACATATCAGACTCTTCAATACGTACGAAGCCTTCAATGGAAGATCCGTCAAACATCATTTTATTATCAAGTGCTTTTTCTAATTGACTGACTGGGATTTCAACGTTTTTAATTGTCCCTAAAATGTCAGTGAATTGTAAACGAATGTACTTAACATTTTCTTCTTTCGCTAAACGAGTGATGTCTTCACGTGTGAACTTTGTCAATTTCTTTTCCCCCTAATAATCATTCATAAATCATATTTTTATTGGAAAAAACGGGACATATCCCCTTGTCGAAGAGATGTTCGATGCTTGCTTCCTTGTAAAAGCTCGGTACGCAGAAGCTTGCGAAGCTCCTCGTCACTAAGGTCCTGTCTTATCTTTTCCGCTTGTTCTAATTCTTGAGTTTTAGGTAAATTCTGTTCCTTTACAGTGAAAATCTTTTTGATGCCGGCCAGATTGACTCCTTGTTCGATTAAGTCTTTAATCTCAAGCAGTCGATCGATATCGTTTAATGAGAAAACCCGACGATTTCCATCTGTTCTCATAGGAGTAATAAGTTGATGCTCTTCGTAATATCGAATTTGGCGTGCAGACAACTCAGTTAGCTGCATGACGATTCCGATGGAAAAAAGAGGCATCGAACGCCGAATGTTGTTGCCGCTCATTCTTAGCATCCTCCTTTTGTTTATCTAAAATTATCTTATATCATGTTATTAAACTTGTCAATATGATGTTACATTTTATAACATGATTCTTTCAGAAAAATTAAATGATTTGTTCTACTCAAATATTATGACTATTGCTTTTGCGGGAATCCAATTGTATTTGGATTCCCATAACATTCCTAACTTAATTTCGTTTACAATTGAATCAGCTTTTTGTCCATTAGCGCATTCACTGCAGTCAATACAGCTACTTTAACATGGGCGTATGTCAAGCCGCCTTGAACGTAGGCAACATATGGAGCCCTTGTCGGACCATCTGCCGTAAGTTCAATGCTGGCCCCTTGTATAAAGGTACCCGCAGCCATGATTACATCGTCTTCATATCCTGGCATATAGGCAGGATATGGGGTCACATGTGAATTGATTGGTGAGGCATATTGGATGGCCTGACAGAAGGCAACCATCTTATCCCGGTCATTAAATTGGACGGATTGAATCAAGTCAGTTCGCTTCGCATCCCATTTAGGAGATGTATTCATACCGAGTTTTTCTAAAAAGGCAGCTGTGAAAATGGCTCCTTTAACAGCTTGGCCCACGACATGTGGTGCAAGGAAGAATCCTTGGTACATTTCCTGCAGACTATAAAGCGACGCACCTGCTTCAGCCCCAATTCCTGGTGATGTTAACCGATAGGAGCAAGCTTCAACCAGGTCCTTTTTACCAACAATGTATCCTCCGGTCTTCACTATCCCGCCACCGGGGTTTTTAATGAGTGAACCTGCCATTAAATCCGCTCCGACGTGACATGGTTCTTGCGTCTCGACAAACTCTCCATAACAATTGTCCACGAATACGACGATTTCAGGGTTAATGTCTTTTACAAAAGAAATCATTTCCCTTATTTCATCAATCGTAAAGGAAGGACGTGTAGCATACCCTTTTGATCGTTGTATACCGATCATCTTCGTATTTGGTTGGATGGCTTGTTTGACGGCTTCGAAATCAACGGTGCCAGTTTCCCCTAATGGAACGGCCTTATAGCTGATCTGAAAATCACGCAAAGATCCGATACCCGAACCCCGGATACCTACAATTTCCTCCAAAGTGTCATACGGCTTTCCAGTTATGTATAACAATTCATCCCCTGGGCGCAATATGCCGAAAAGAGCGGTGGAGATGGCGTGTGTGCCTGAAATAATTTGGGGGCGCACCAATCCAGCTTCCGCTCCAAATACATCTGCATATATCAATTCCAGCGTATCGCGGCCCATATCGTCGTATCCATACCCTGTTGTCGGGATGAAATGGGAATCACTCACTCTATGTGCTTGATAACTTTGTAATACGCGGAATTGATTTTCTTCAATTCGTTCGTCCACTTGCTTATGTAACGGAGAAATCATTGCTTCCACTTCCTCGGCAATGTTTTTCAACACTTCTCCATTAGTTAACTGCTGATACATCAAAATTCCCCTTTATAATGAATATTTCTCCAGCTGCCCGGTTATTGGATGATCAGCTAGACAAAAACCTTTGCATTCATACCTTTCCGATTCTTCATTAAAGGAGAGAATGCGCAATATGGTTTCATTTTTCAGCTGTGATAATAATTTACCCTCACTCGACGGCAGGAAAACATGATACGGGACCATTTCTTCAATCACGTACTTTTCAATTTCTTCCATGATTTGATTCAAGTCCGATTTTTCATAGGCACTGATCATCAATGAAGCACGACTTGCTGACCTGACAAAATCAGTGTGAATCTTATCTTTCTTATTATACAACGTTAGCTGTGGAATGGAAGGGACATCTAAGTCATTTAGCAAATCCTGCACCGTTTTCTGATGATTAAAGTAATCTGTACTTGAGGAATCGACCACATGGAGCAACAGATCCGCTTCTTTCACTTCTTCAAGGGTAGAACGGAATGCGGCAATTAAAGATGTCGGCAAATCTTGTATGAATCCAACAGTATCCGTCAGCAGCACGGTAAATCCGCTAGGAAGAATCGCCTTTCGTGTCATGGGATCCAATGTAGCGAACAATTGGTTCTCTTCGTATGAATCCGCCTCTGTCAAACGGTTGAACAGCGTTGATTTACCTGCATTCGTGTATCCTACAAGTGCTATTTGAAAGGTCTTATTACGTTTCCTTCTATCGCGATAGCGTTCACGATGCTTCACTATTCCACTTAATTGCTGCTTGATTTCATCTATTTTCCCACGGATGTGGCGTCGGTCGCTTTCCAGCTTCGTCTCCCCTGGTCCCCTGGTGCCGATTCCGCCTCCTAGCCTGGACATCGCCGTCCCCTGTCCGACCAAACGCGGCAATAAATATTGGAGCTGGGCAAGTTCAACTTGCAGCTTCCCTTCTTTGGATCGCGCCCGCTGAGCAAAAATATCCAATATTAGCTGTGTCCGGTCAATGATCCTTGCCTCCAATTGTTTCGAAAGGTTCCGAATCTGGCTCGGGGATAGTTCATCATTAAAGATAAATAAATCCGGCTCCAGCTCCTCTTCCAGATTCCGAAGTTCCTCCACTTTTCCTTTTCCTATATATGTAGCGGGATCAACACTTTCCCTTTTCTGGGAAATGGTCATTAAAACTTCACCATTCGCCGTCTTCGCCAAAGAAGCCAATTCATCTAGTGAATATTCAAAACGTTCATTAGCCTCAGTTGTTTGACACCCAATCAACACGGCCGTTTCCTTTTTTGTTTCTTCCAAATCACAAGCACCACTTTCTGGTAGATTTCTGTTAATCATAACAAAAAAATCGAATATATAAAAATTCCCTCAAAACGAAGCTTTTAACCGTTTTAAAAATTCCGATAACATGCTAAAATCAAATTTGGCTTTACCATTAAAATCGAAAAGACATAGAGGGACATTCATATGACATGGGAAGTATTAAGCTTAATAGGTACGATTGCATTCGCTATTAGCGGAACCATCATCGCCATGGAAGAAGAGTATGATATTTTGGGAGTTTATATTTTGGGAATCATAACCGCCTTTGGCGGAGGGGCAATGCGCAATCTATTGATCGGTGTCCCCGTTTCAGCGTTATGGGATCAAAGTTTCTATTTTGTCATCGCTTTAGTATCCATCACCATCGTTTTTGTTTTTCCTACAAACCTTTCAAAGCACTGGGACAGATGGGGAAACCTTAGTGATGCCATTGGCCTTTCAGCCTTTGCCATCCAAGGGGCGATGTATGCTGTGGAACTTAATCACCCAATAAGCGCCATCATTGTATCAGCTGCATTAACCGGATGCGGCGGCGGGATAATCCGTGACGTGTTAGCTGGAAGAAAGCCATTGGTCTTCAGAAAAGAAATCTACGTAGTATGGGCCATCATTGCAGGCTTGGCTCTAGGCAGTGGTGTATTATCCCAGTCATGGCAGCTTTATTCGCTCTTTGCCGTCATCACGATATTGCGAGTCCTATCTTACACCAACAATTGGCATCTTCCCAATAAGAAATGGGTGCCTAAAACATAAATTTGAAAAGCCCGCCATCTTGGTGGGCTTTTCCATGTCATTCTTTCTCATCATCATCGAAAATCAAATCTTGGCTGGTCAGCGTCAGTAAATCGGATTTTTCAAATGAATCTTCCAGTAAAAGCCTCATTGCCTGCGCCCTGATAGACTTTTCAAGTACATTGCGGATATAACGTCCGTTGGAAAATGAAATAGGTCCCCGGAATGAACGCAATATGATTAAATGTTCTTTTAATTTTCTTTCGGCATCCCGATTCATTAGATACTCCTTTTCCTGCAGCATCCGATCGGCTATTTCCATTAACTGTTCAATCGTATAATCCGGAAAATCAATCACAAGCGGGAACCTGGAATGAAGACCAGGATTAAGGCTGAGGAAATAATCCATTTCCCTCGAATATCCTGCAAGGATCAAAATGAATTCGTGCTGCCGATCCTCCATATGCTTGACTAGGGTATCTATGGCTTCTTTTCCAAAATCTTTTTCGCCGCCTCTTCCCAAGGAATAGGCTTCATCAATAAATAGGATCCCGCCAATGGCCTTTTTAATTAGATCCCTAGTTTTTTGGGCAGTATGACCAATGTATTCCCCGACTAAATCTGCCCTCTCCGCCTCAATTAAATGCCCTTTCGAAAGGACATTCATTTTTTGAAACAACTTACCGATTAAACGTGCAACCGTTGTTTTCCCTGTTCCGGGATTTCCTTTAAACATCATATGCAGTGCTTGCCTGCCAGTTTTCAACCCCTTTGCCTCACGCTGTTTATTGATGTAAATCCAGGCATATATCTCTTTTATCATCCGTTTCATTTCTTCCATTCCAACCAGCGCTTTCAGTTCATCTTCAATCTCTTTCAATGCCACATGCTGGTGGGGGATTTCCTGTACCAAAATTTCTTTTATCGGCAGATCCTTTTGTAGCGCTTTTCTATTTTCCGCGTTAAACACAATATTGATTTGCCCGTTATTTTTCATACGGATCGGTTGTTCCAATGCATTCACCTCTCCATCTTGGACCCTAACTCTAACACCACAATTTTCAATTTATGATGGTCATAGGCATATATTGCCTAGCCAAAACTACCCCATCGGAAAATTCGTTTATTTCTTTTCGAGAATAAGCCCCATTCCTACCTGATAAGAAGCTTACTCTGACAGGATTATTTCCTCGGAGGATACGTTTCGACAAACTCCATTTCCGTTCACCATTTTATTAGGGGTAATGTCATTTCCTGCGGTTTCCCGGAAAATAATCCGTTCCTTAATATATATTCAAATCAGGTACGTAAAATTATCGATTCTTTGAAAAAGAACAGAGAAGTCCATGCAAAAAAAACAGGTCGCTATAAGCTAAACCTGTTTTTTACATTCATATATATGATTATTCCTTCACTTCGTAATCAATCTGAACATTACGTTGTGGAGCAAATGTAGAGATCGCATGTTTATAGACTAATTGTTGTTTGCCCTCTGATTCAAATAAAACGGTAAAATTATCGAACCCTTTCACTTGTCCTCTAATCTGGAAACCGTTTAGTAAAAACACCGTCACATACGTACCATCTTTACGTAATTGATTAAGAAACTGATCTTGAATATTTACTGATTGTTTCATGTATTAGTCCTCCTCTTTTCTCTCTAAATTTATGTATTCGCCTTCACTGAAAAGCTTTCCTGCTACAAATCCAGATATTTCATGTATTTTTTTTGGAAAACCCTTGAGATCGGTCATATCAAACCAAATTACATCCATTTTATTCCGAAACCAGGTCAATTGCCTTTTTGCATATCGACGGGAGTTTTGCTTCAATGTCTCAACTGCTTCATCCAAAGAAGCCCTACCATCAAAAAAATCATAGATTTCTTTATATCCTATAGCCTGGATTGATTGGCAATCCCTCAAACCTTTTTCATAAAATGACTCTACCTCTTGAATCAGCCCTTCTTCCACCATGCCATCAACACGTTGATCGATGCGTTGATATAACCTTTCACGTTCCATAGTCAATCCAATGATGCACGTATCATATTTCAATTCTGTAGGCTGTTCATTCAACTGCTCACTCATTGTTTTACCAGTACAATGAAAAATCTCTAGTGCCCTGATCACCCTTCTTACATTATTAGGATGAATCCGATTCGCGCTTTCCGGGTCAACACTGCGTAATTGTTCAAAAATGGGATCAATCCCCAACTCCCTAACCTGTTTTTCGAGTCCCTCCCTATAAACAGGGTCGGATGGCGCCTCCGAAAATTGATAATCATAAATGACCGATTGTATATATAATCCTGTTCCACCGACGATAATGGGAAGTTTACCCCTGTTTTGGATCTCCTTGATACAAGCATTAGCCCGTTCCTGGAACTCCGCCACACTAAATGGTTCATCAGGGTCTTTAATATCAAGTAAATAATGAGGAATTCCCTCTGTTTCTTCCCTTTTGATTTTTGCAGTCCCAATATCCATCCCCTTATAAACCTGCATGGAATCCCCGCTAATAATTTCACCATTAAATAACTTTGCCATCTCAATACTCATCTTCGTCTTCCCAACAGCAGTCGGTCCAATGATAACGAGAAGTTTTCCTTTTTGTTTTTTCACAATCTCACTGCCTTAAATGATTTTTCCCTATCTTATCATAATCTCGATGAAAGCAGCTAAACATCTACCCATTATGCCCAATTCAGGTACTTTTATTCAACTTTTTCCCCCTATTAATCGTCATAGTTATATCTCTCAGATTGTCAGAGTGTAGAATTGCCGAAAATACATTTGAGGCTCACAGATCCATTGCCCCTCCCCTGGCAGAAGGAGCTATAATCCAGTTAATGGAATCGCAAAAAAAGGTATGATTCCTTCTGCATTTGAGGAATCATACCTTTTTTTCTATTGTCTTTAGATCAATTTAGCCGATTTTTCCATTTACGGGTATGATCATCGTAACGGTTGTTGCTTTTACTGAGGATTGTACATGAATCTCTCCATCATATCTGTTCACTAAGTCTTTAACGATGAACAATCCTTGTCCGCGAACTTTTCCCTTTTGTGCCTTTTTGGTTGAAAATCCGCTGTTGAATATATTCTCCAAATCTAATTCCGAAATCATTGGTCCGGTATTCGTGACCATAAACGTATACTTTTCACCATCAGCTTTGCAGGAAATATTCATTCGGCGTTCTTGCTCTGGCAATTCAATTGTTGCCTCAATAGCATTGTCGATAACATTTGATAATAATTTAATCAAATCGATTGTTTTAATTCGATTGAAGGATTCGAATGAAACATCAACCTCTATATCAATGTTATAATTCTGGGCCGAGAGCCTTTTTGTCTCTAACAGAACAGATAAGCCCGGGTGAGTCACATCCAATTGCATCGATTCAATTGAATGCACTTCTTTTGAAAGACCGGTTAAGTATTCGAGTGCTTTTGCATTCTCCTCTAATTTAAGCAGTCCATGTATAACTTGAATATGATTGGAAAAATCATGCCTCAATGAGCGGACTGAAGCAATGAGCGATTGAAATTCCGATTGATACGTATCTTCCGTATCCCCCACTTCACGTGTCAGTTCCTTTTGATACCATTTTTGAATGACAAAAAAGGTAACCAGCAGCATGATAACAAATCCACCATTATAGACAAGAATGGCAATGCTGCTTTTCAATACCTTGCCGTTAATGGCATTAATATCTTCTGCGCTCACATCAATGCCCAAAAAACCAATTATGTCGCCATCTTTATTTTTCATTGGCACTCCCACAGTCAAATATTCACCATACTCCGGATCTTCTAGAATCCCGGTAATGAAGCTTCTGCCTTCATACCCCCGTTTGACCTGCTCCGGCGGAACAGTACATGCACCACCGATAGGAAAATCCCCTTTATGATCTTTAGAAAACCCAGTAATCATAGCCTTAGATACTTCCGGATTATCAATCATGATGGTATAAACATATAGCGCTCCTATTTTTTCACGGGCATCCTCTAAGTAAGTTTTTATATCCTTATATTCCCGGCTATTTACTTGGTTATTAAGAAATCGCTGATAGGCCTCTATATCCATCGAGTCGGCAATAGATCTAGCAGCTACCAAGTTTTGATTAGCAACGGATTTTTGGACAGAATTTTTAATGCTTAAATATGTTGAAAACATATTTAGAAAAATGAAAACAATCAATAAAAGAATGGTCAAATAAAGAAATGCCCTTAACTTTTTATTTTTCATAGGATTAAACTTACCTCATCTCTAGCAGCTAAAAGTTAACGAACCTATTCTGAGTTTACTATATAAAGGGACAAAGAAATAGAGAAAAATCTAATATTCTCTATAATTCCAGGTATATAATACTATAATTTATCAAGTAATTAACAGATTACCCACTAACTTTCGACCATTTAACTTTTTCATATCTTATCTGCATTGAATCAATTAATAATTTTTTCTAATAAATCATATCATTTCCAGTAAATAATTATACTAATATAGTAATTTAACGATGTTGGGTTTGGTACTTTCTCTACAAATAAATAATTTTACCCTTTATATGAAAATATTACAAGAACCTAAAGGTTCCGTCTGTAAAGTTACACCATAATTCACATTTTTTATATCAAGTTTCGCAAAAAAAGTGAATCACTTCCCTTTCAATAGTACATATTAACCAATTTTTCATATAGGAAAACAAAAATGGAATCAGGGCCTGCCCCCTGATTCCATTTTTAAATGACAGCTTTTATTTAATCGAATTGATGACTGCCCGCTCATACATCTTTTTTGTTACTTGATAATATAGCAGTTGAAAAAGAAAATACATTCCGATGACCATAGCAGAATAGACGAACAAGTTGGATCCCAATAAATTGCTTAATGCTACGTAGGCGATGATGGCATGAGTCATCCCTATCAGAAAAGGAGCGAAAAAGAGGGTGCGTATTTCTGCACTTAAAATTTGCCGTATTTCTTTTTTTGTCAGTCCCAATCGATGAAGGGCATGAATTTGGATTTTTTTATCTTCTAAATTCGTAAAAACTCGGAGATACATCATGCTTCCTTGGACGATAAAGAATAATAAACTGACAAACAAGCCGATAAAAAGTATCAAAATGCTTCCCTGTTTCATTTCTTGATAAATCGGAGCTCTTGTTTGCAATTGATTATGGTCTGGATTGTTAGACATTTTTTCGATTTTACTGGATGTTTCGATTGATTCTTCCCAATCTTTAATTTCGTACCCGCGTACTCTTACCTTTTCTTTTATAGGCACATCAGCAGTTATTTCTTGAAACAGCCGATCATCGACCACCATCAGGGTCGTTGCTGACTTTAGGGGGGTGACTATGGATTGATTGCGCTGACCAATCATAGTTACCTGCATGGTTTGTTTACCATAGTGAAGTTCCTTTTTTTCTCCCTTTTGGACGAAGTGATAATCCAGTCCTCCATAAGGAAAAATGTATAACGCTTCCTTTCCAGATAACTTTGCCGGATCAATCTTTCGCAATGCAGCCACATTGTTATAATCACTTTCCGAGATTAATAATGACCTATTTTCATTGGATTCTCCCGTTCTCATATGGGGTAACATGTGGGTAATGGGTACACCCGTCATATTTACTTCGTAAAGGATCTTGAATCCATCTTCCTTTAATGCTTCCTCTACTGCGGATGGTTCAATAATGGAATATATAGAAGCGTCATTTTCCACCCAGCCAATTGATTGCGGAATGTTATTCATCCCTTGCTTTTTTAAGTCTGCACTGAACATGAAAAGTGTGCCTGCTGCTGTTAAAATGACGGCTGTTATGATCGAGGTCAAAAAGAATAATCTCGAATAGTCTTTAATATTAAAGATCAGGTTTGTTTGAGTGATTAAATGCGTTCCGCCATATAAGCTTTTCTTCTTCCGGTAAAGCCTGCTGCAAAGAGCGACAATACTTTGGCTGAATAAAAAGTAGGTGCCTATAAGTACGAAGAATAAAATGGGCATTACTCGAATATAAGAATTGTTCAACGACATAGTGCCTGCCAAATAATAAGAAACGCTTAAGCAAACTGCTGATAATGCAATTAGCCACTTTGAAACGAAGGGCGTCTTTTTTGGTTTTTGTTTATCTTTTAGTAAATCGACGACCTCCGCTTTTCCAATGTGAAACAATGAAAGGAGCGATAGTAGCTGAAATAGCAAAACGAAACCAACAATCGTATAAACAAAGGCTTCAGGGACAAAGACAAACAATATTGGTTGCTCTACAGCCAATAACCAAGAAACTGCCATTAAGAATAACTTTGAGAACAAAAGGCCCAAGCCTACCCCAATCAGGATGGATATGAGGGAAACCATCGTTTGCTCCAAGTAAATCAGTTTTCTTAGTTGGGATCTGGACATTCCAAGCAGTGTCAGCAGCCCAAACTCTTTTTTCCGCGGCTGTATAAATGCGGAATTTGAATAAGCGATAAAGAAAACCGAAAATATGATGATCACTATTTCTGCTGCAATGAGTCCCTTACTAATTAGCTGTCCCCCCGGGATATTCGCAGTGACCACATCAGGATGAAAGATAAATGATGCGTAAATAAAAAAGATTGAGACGGAAAGGACGATACTGAAAAAATAAGCTAGATAACGTTGTGCATTTCCTTGGATATTTCTCTTAGCGAGAAGTCGGATGTTCATGATAGACTCCTCCCAAAACGCTTAACGTATCTAAAATCCTTTGATGGAAACTCTGTCTTTCCCCTCCGCTGTGCACCTCCGAAAAGAACTTGCCATCCTTTATGAATAGAATCCGGTCACAGAAGCTGGCAGCAGTCGGGTCATGAGTGACCATGAGGATGGTTGCTCCCTTTTTCTCCTGAAGTGTCGTGAGGGTATCCATTACCTGCTTGGCGGATTTGGAATCCAAATTACCAGTAGGTTCATCCGCTAAAATAATGGAAGGCTCATGAATCATCGCTCTTGCACAAGCCGTTCGTTGCTGCTGACCTCCGGAAATTTCATAAGTCCGCTTTTCTAAAATCCCTTCTATACCAAGAAGGTTCGCCAACTGATTTACCCTATTTTCCATTTCCTTCAATTTATAATGATCTAACGCTAAAGGAAGGAGGATATTTTCGCGAACGGTAAGTGTATCAAGAAGGTTGAAGTCTTGAAAAACAAACCCAATCTCCCTCCTGCGAAACAAAGCCAGGTCCTGATTGTTTAATTCGTTAGGGTTTTGATCATTTAGAATGACATTACCTGTGGTCGGCTTATCAATCGTGGCCATTAAGTTAAGCAGAGTGGTTTTCCCGCTGCCTGATGGTCCCATCACCCCGACAAATTCCCCTTTCTGTACATTCATGGTGAAATTATGTAACGCTTTATGAAATAAATTCCCCTGCTTTTGAAAATAAGTTTTGGATAATTGCTCCGCTTTTAATATCGACATCCTAAAATACCTCCCTTTCTTACCGTAAGTATATTGAATAAAGCGGGAGGTTCCCATCGAAGTTTATTACATAATCGTTTAACACCCTTACAATTCTGTCACCTTTCATGTAAGGTATTTGTCTTAAAGAGAAATTCCACAGTAGTCCCTTCCGATACAGTCGATTGAATGGTAACACCATGCCCAAGCCTGTTAACGATTTCCTTCACTAGATATAATCCCATCCCGGTTGACTCCTGTTGGGCTCGCCCGTTCTCTCCAGTAAAAAATGGATCAAACACCCGTTTTACATCATGCGGGACGATTCCAATTCCTTGATCTGTTATCCTAAGCATAATCTCCGACTCTTTTTCAACAACGCTGAACGTTATGCTGTCATGCTCTTCCTGCCTTGAATACTTCAGTGCATTAAAGACCACCTGACTAATGGCAAAGTGGAGCCACTTACGATCCGAATGCACATATAAATTCTCAAGCTCCGTGTCAAGCCTGGGATATATGAACCGTTTGATGAACTGTTTCTTTTCTTCGTTAATCACTTGCTTGACTAGATTAATTAAGTCAACCCGCTCCGATTTTACATCCTCCGAAAAACGCTGCAGCCTTGCTCCATGCAAAATAATTTCCAGTCCTCTGCGAAATCGATCATTTTCTTCTTCTATCTCTTTAAGATAATCCTTCATCGATTCACTCGAAATTGTCCTTTTGCCTTCTTGAACCAGTAAGGAAATGACTGAAACGGGTGTCTTCATTTGATGAACCCATTGATGGATCAACAGCTCATATTGCTCCTTCTGTTTGATTTGTTCTTGTAATTGTCCAATTGTTACCTGGTTCATTTGTTGAAAAAGTTCCATCCATAACTTTTGTTCATTTGACAGGGGTTCCCTAAAAGCTTCGACATATTCAAACGACAAGCTCGGTTCTTGCTTCATCCTTACTAATTGATTAAGAAAACGGTAATGCCTTATATAATCCGCCCCTAAAAATAGAAGCATCATAAACAACGCGAGAATAAATAAATAGAAGATATTCGAAATCGATATGTGATTCCCCGCTTCCAGAACGGCTAATGCATAAGCAATGATAAGCAGGCCTACCAATAGAACGGTATAAAAAATAAAATAAAGACGGTCTTTTATAAAGGATTTCAGCTTCACTTTTCTTCACCTTGCACTATTTTAAGTCGATATCCTTTTCCCCTGCTAGTTGTTATGGCGTGATTGACGCCAATATCCTCAAGTTTTCTCCGTACCCTTGTGACATTGACGGTCAATGTGTTGTCATCAACAAATGAATCATCATTCCATAATGCTTCAAGTAAATCTTCACGCGAGACAATGTTGTCATACTGACGTAGTAAACAACTCAATAATTTCAACTCATTTTGAGTTAACGTTACCCGCTTGTCCTGATATTCGATCATCGCTTTTTCCGTATAAAGCGTTAACCCATCCATTTCCTTTATTTTTTGGTGGGATGAGGATATTTCCGCATATTCACCATACACCCTGCGTAGGACACTCTTTATTTTCGCTAGTACCACTTCCAAATGAAACGGTTTTGTTAAATAATCATCCCCCCCATATTCAATGGCCATGACTTGGTTCATTTCATCTGTCCTTGCAGAGATGAATATGATGGGAACCTTTGAAACCGCCCTTATTAGGCGGCACCAATGAAAACCATCATAATAGGGAAGATTAATATCCAATAAAACCAGATCTGGCATTACCTCTTGGAACTCCGCAAAGACTTGGTCCAGTTGCTTCACTTCAAATACCTCATACCCATACCTTTTTAAATAATTGACTAAGATCCCCGCTATTTTGAAATCGTCTTCAACCAATAATATTTTATACATCTTTATCTCCTCATTAACTTGACAATCCTTCATATCATTCCATTTATTGAAATGAAAATAAAAAACCTTGAATGGGATGAGCCAATCAAGGGGATTCAAATAAAATTAGATTTCTTCCGGGATTTTCAATCCCTCAATGAAGGATTTAAAACTCGTTGCAACTTTATAAATATTTTCATCCTGACTTGACGGATCCGAATACCAACCCTGATCCCAGAAATAAACTCCCTTTTCCTCTTCGTTATCTATCAGCAAGATTTTACCTGCACATGTATCATTACCTATTATAATGCAATTCTTATGTAAGTTTTTCCTATTTTCTTCATGCCATTTCTGTAGATCCAGTTCTTTATCTTGAATCTCTAATCCATAAAGTACATTTAAGCAAACGAGCGTGTCTAATCCATCTACATAAAACTTACTGTTTTGAACAGCAGTTGTGCCGCCATTATGTGTAAGGAGAAATTGTTTATAATCTGCAGGGATCTCAAAACCCACAAATTGCTGAAAATTATTTACTGCCTCTTCTGTCGCTTTTCCATATCCGGTAATATTAACCATTCTACCACTCCATTTCAGTTTATTTTAGCAAAATCAATTGATAATCTTATTCTGTAAGCCTGCTAAGGTCAGGCCCTACACTCCATTTATGGAGATCGTTTAAAAAAAGTTATTATTACTTAGAAAATAATACTTTTTTTAAATATATTAACATAATTTTACTTTCCTTATCAGTATTTTCTGATATTTTTTTTGACAATTTTGTTGCATTTCAATAAGAAAATAGCTTTTTTAGAAAGAGTTTTGTCAAAAAATCAATAAATCGTATAATTCGTAGATAAATCGGTAGTTTTCGGAGATATATAGGGAGCTGATGATGAAACTTAGCATTATTCCTCCTTCTTTCATCCAATAAAAAAGGCGCCCAACCATCATCTTTCTAGGTTATGCGCCTTTTTTCTATTTATGAATCATCCCTATACATCTCAGACAACTTTATAGTCGTCATAAGTAATTAGTAACCTGCTCATAGAAACTGTCTCAGCACGAAGCCTATTCTTATCACGACAATAAGCAATGATGGAACTATTGGGGATTTTGGCTGTACAATTCCATTTACTATATTTTTCATTATACCTGGAGGATATTTCGATATTCTCACCACGGACCTCTAATATCCTGCGTTCTACCAAGGGCATCAACTCCAATTCCGATAATATTCTTTACCCTAAACCAGATAAAATATTCCTGGGTCACATTCAGGCATGTCATATTCAAAGATTATGGACATTATAGCAAACCAAACATATATTCAAAACAAAAGATGTCTACATATTCTGCCGATAGCCGATTGATCATGCCCCTTATATAATAGGAAATGCGGTGAACCCCCAATCGTAATCTTATAGAATGTCTCTTTATATAAGGTATTATAATTAGAATAATCTTAATGTTTTTTTGGAATATTAAGAGAAATCACAAAATCCACCTAATAACTGTTAATAATAACTATAAAAATTATATTCGTATCACAAAAGAAATATTTGAAATTAAGAGGTTAGAGTCGTATGATTAGTAGTATCGGCGGAAAACACATTAATCAAAATAATGAAGTATAAAGGGGAATTAGATATGGTAGATGTAGTCTCAAAACCTGAACATGAAACACTTAATATTTCTGCAAACCAAGAACAATTGGATATCCTTGATCAGCTTTTAAAGCCCGAGGTTCAGGAATCATTGAACACTTTAGTTGAGCAGTTACCAAAACTGACTGAGTTAGTGAATATTTTAACAAAGTCTTATGATTTCGCTCAATCGGTTGCGACTGATGATGTTTTGAAAAACGATACGGTCAGCGCCATTTCGGAGATCGCGACACCTGTAGTCGATTCAGTGAAAGGGCTTGCGGTTACTGCCATCGAAGCTAAGGATCGTGCTGAAGTGAATCATGACGTGATTGGTCTTTTTGGTCTGTTAAGAATGATGAAAGACCCACAAGCACAAAAACTTTTCCGTTTCGCCCAAGCTTTTCTTGAAGTCTCTTCAGAACGTAAAAACCAAAAATAATTTGATGAATTTTCAATCAGTAAGGACGGGGGATTAACTATGTCAAAACAAATCGTCATCTTAGGTGCAGGTTACGCTGGATTGCTATCTGCCTTATCCGTACGTGAATATTACAAAAAGGATGAAGTACAGGTTACAGTGGTGAACCAATTTCCAACACACCAAATCATCACTGAATTGCACCGTCTTGCAGGCGGATCTATTTCTGAACAAGCCGTTTCCATTCCGTTGGAAAAACTTTTCAAAGGAAAAGATATCGACCTTATCATTTCCAAAGTGGATTCTTTCTCAGTGGATAACAAAGAAGTGAAACTTGCCAATGGTTCCACTTTATCTTATGATGCCCTGGTTGTTGCTTTAGGAAGCCAAACAGGATTCTTCGGCATTCCGGGACTTGAGGAAAACAGCATGGTCTTGAAATCCGTAAACGATGCAAACAAAATTTACAAACATATCGAAGATCGCATACGCGAATATGCACAAACGAATAATGAAGCGGACGCAACTATCGTGATCGGCGGCGGCGGATTGACAGGCGTCGAGTTAATCGGTGAAATCGTGGATCATTTCCCTAAAATCGCCAAAAAATTCGGAGTGGACTTCAAAGACTTGAAAATCAAGCTTGTGGAAGCTGGTCCAAAAATCCTTCCGGTCCTGCCTGACCACTTGATCGAACGTGCGATGACAAGCTTGGAAGCACGCGGTGTTGAATTCCTGACAGGTCTGCCTGTAACGGGTGTTAAAGGAAATCAAATCGAGTTGAAAGATGGACAAACGATAACGGCCAATACGCTTGTTTGGACAGGCGGAGTTGCGGCTCTTCCTATCGTAGGCGAATCAGGCCTTGAAGTGGATCGCGGCAAAGCGACCGTTAATGAGTATTTACAATCCAAATCCCATAATGACGTATTCGTTGTCGGGGACAGCGCCGTTGCGTTCCCTCCAGAAGGCGGCCGTCCATACGCTCCTACTGCACAAAATGCTTGGCAAATGGGTGAGCTTGTTGGATACAACCTATATGCAGCCTTTGAAGGCAAGAAACTTGAAGAATTTTCACCTGTAAACTCAGGTACACTTGCGAGCCTAGGCCGTAAGGATGCGGTGGCAACCGTTGGGGCCAATAACACTTCCCTTAAAGGCCTGCCGGCTACATTGATGAAAGAAGCAAGTAATGTTCGCTATCTATCACACATCAAAGCCCTATTCAGCTTGGCTTATTAATTTTTAGATATAGCACTCATTGAATTTAAAAGGACCATTCATCATTTGATGAATGGTCCTCTTTTGTAATGATCAAATCTTAACTTGGTTGATGCTGAATCTAAGGGAAAATCCCTCAGGTAATTTTGCATGTGTCAAAATCCGGGTTTCTTTCAAGCGTTTATCATTATAAGAGGAGACTTCCATCAATTCTTCATCCATATAAGCAGGATGGGTCATTATCTCCACGCTCGCCCCATCCGGTACCCTTCCCTTCAAGTTTTGAAAATAATCTTCAACCACCATATCTCCATAAAAATCATCCAGGAATACATCTGTAACGGTTTGAATCCCAGCCAGGTGCCTTCCGGCATTACGCACTGGCAATCCGTATTTATCAGACAGCTTTTTTATTACAGGTAGAAATGCTGTGATCCCGTGTACATGATGATGGCTGTCGAAATGAGTCGGAAATAAGCCAAATTCCAAGAATCTTTCGATTTGTGCTGACCACTCCCTCTCCAATTCCCTCAAGGAAATACCGGCAGGATCCCCATATATCAACGCTTGCTTTTTAAAAAAACCTGATTCATCAACTAAACTCGGAACATCACTCAATAAAGGTTTACCCCATGTCAGCACTAAGTGTATACCTACTTTCAACGAAGGGGTCTTCTTTGCGATTTCAATCGCATGCTCAGTTGCTTTCGCATTCATCATGATCGTCGCCGAATTGACAATCCCATATTTGTGGCTATCCAAAATCCCATAATTCACCGCTTTAGTCAACCCGAAATCATCTGCATTTACAAGGACTTCAATCATGATAAATTATCGTGCAACTCCTTTTTTTCAAAAAACTGCGGCAAATACTCTTTATGCGCCTCCAGCATTTCGTCTAAGATAAGTTTTGCAACCCGATCACTTGGAACGAGTGGATTGATCGTCATGGCAAGCAATGCAGTATCATAGTCGCCTGTAATTGCGGCTTCGATGGCTACCCTTTCAAAGGATTTGATTTGCTGTATTAAACCGCGGACTGCGACAGGAAGCTCACCTACATTGATAGGCTTAGGACCATCCTTGGTTATCACGCAACTGGTTTCAATCGCCGAGCCATAGGGGATGCCTTCAATCGCACCATGGTTTACGGTATTTACCGCTTGAATATCTCGCTTATCGGTATGCATCGAGCAAATCAACCGCACAGCAGCATCACTGTAGTACGCACCTCCGCGCTCTTCAAGCTGCGGCGGCTTGATGGCCAGATCCTTGTCTTTGTATAGCTCAAATAAACCTGTTTCAAGTCTTTGAACGACCTCTGCACGTGTTTCCCCTTTTTCTGCATCCTTCAATTCCTGGGCTAGTACATCTCCCGTTTTATAATAGTAGTTGTGGTATGGACACGGAAACAGGTTTAACGCTCTTAGGAATTCCGGTTCCCAGCCCATTGCATGGATATTCTTCATCGTTACAGCATTAGATGGATCTGTAATCAAATGGATGATTTGATCTTTGACACTCTCGCCATCAACGAATACATCCAAGCCGTAAACCATATGGTTCAAGCCAGCAAAGTCGATCCGGACTCTTGATGGCTCTACATCCATTAAATCCGCAACACCTCGTTCCATACCAATCGGCACATTGCAAAGGCCGATGATTTTGGAAATATTACTGTGACGCAGAACTGCTTCCGTTACCATTCCTGCAGGATTCGTGAAGTTAATCAGCCATGCTTCCGGACATAATTCCTCCATTTCATGAGCAATATCCAGAATGACAGGAATCGTTCTAAAAGCCTTGAAAAGCCCTCCTGGTCCGTTCGTCTCCTGTCCGATCACTCCGTGTTTCAATGGAATCCTTTCATCAAGCGCCCTTGCTGCTAGCTGGCCAACCCGCAGCTGGGTTGTTACATAATCAGCGCCTTTAAGCGCTTTCTTTCTGTCTAACGTGAGATGGACTTCAATATTCACACCAGCCTTTTCAATCATCCTTTTTGCCAAATTCCCGACAATTTCAAGCTTTTCCTTTCCCGCTTCGATGTCCACGAGCCAAATTTCACTCACAGGAAGTTTTTCATGATATTTGATGAAACCTTCGATCAGTTCGGGCGTATAGCTCGAACCTCCGCCAATCGTGACAATCTTCAGCCCCTTGCTCATTCAGCAGTCCTCTCCTTCACAGCCTCTGCATGTAAGAATTCTTCGCGTAGATCAATCATTTCAATTGCAAGATCCTTTATAGTCATCGCTGTCATTAAATGATCTTGTGCATGCACCAGGATAATGGGAAGATCAAATTGGTCCCCGCCCGCCTCAGCATGGATTAATTGGGTTTGGTATTTATGGGCTTGCAGTAATTCCGTTTCGGCCTCGGCTATTTTCACGCGAGCAGAATCAAAATTCCTTTTCTTTGCTTCCTGCATCGCTTCCATTGCAAAGCTTCTCGCATTCCCGCTATATAAAATCAATTGAAAGGATAGCTGGTATAATTCTTCTTTTTCCATTTTCATCACCGCTTTCTTAAACGCTTAGCGTTTCTGAATCTTTTGTAAGCTCTGTTTTATTTTTGGTGTCTATCTTCACTTGAGCATAAACGAATGGTAAATAAATCACTGTTGAAATGACTAAGTTGATTGCAGCCAAGACCGCTCCGGACATATGCCCGCCTGTCGCCAGGAATCCACCCACTATCGGAGGGGTAACCCATGGAATCTTGGCGACGATCGGGAAAACCATTCCGCTGCTTACCGCGATATAAGAGATCACGGTTGTAATTACCGGGCCGAGAACAAATGGGATGAACCACATTGGATTCAGAACGATAGGCAACCCGAAAAGAATGGGTTCGTTAATCTGGAACACTCCTGGTGCCCCTCCGAGTGCAATCATCTGTTTATACCGTTTCCGACCGGCAATGATCATTGCAATGATCAGGCCCAATGTTGCACCAGATCCGCCTAAATAAACAAATGCATCCAGGAAAGAACCCGCCAATACCCCGTATTGATCCATGTCTTTTATGCCTTTTGCATATAAATCGATATTTTTCACTCCCGAACTTTCAAAAAGCGGTGTCGTGATCCCGCCAAGGATATTGGGTCCATGCAAACCGATCATCCATAATAAATGAACAAGAAATACTAGTAAAATAGCGAATGGCAATGAATCTACTGCACTTTGTAATGGAGATACAATCACTTTACCAAGCCAGTCATTCAGTATTTGCCCATCCGTAATTTTACGGAATAGCAGTCCGAATACACCAGCGATAAAGATCGTCGCCATACCCGGCACTAACTTTGCAAATGAACGGGCTACCGCTGGGGGTACTCCATCAGGCAGCTTGATGACTAAATATTTCACTCGTGAAAGTCTCACAAAGATTTCAGTGGCAATTAAGGCAACGACAATTCCTGTAAATAAAGCTGTAGCATTAAAATAGTTAACGCTTACAAAACCCCATGCCCCGCCTGTTACATCCTTATCATCGATGGTCAAGGTGACATTTCCGATTTGAGGCAATAATAAGAAGAAACAGGCTGCGGAAACCAACATCGCTTCAAAACCATCGTCACCGTATGATCGTGCCAATTTATAAGAGATGCCGAATACAGCGAATACCGTCATGAATGCAAAGGTTCCAAACCAAATATCACCGCCCAGCGTATTCCATGCAGGACCGAAGATGGCCTCCATCATTCTACCGTAAGGCTTGATGACTTGCCCTAGATTATTAAACAGGACGGCGAATGACCCAATCATTGTAATCGCTATCATTCCAATCAATGTGTCACGGATCGCAAGCAAATGCCGGTTATTTCCTACCTTTACCGCCCCAGGCATAATATACTTATCAATAAAAGTCATCATATCCTTATTCTCCTTTTATTAAAGTAGTGGCTTGTTTTAATACTTCTTCACCATTACATAGTCCATAGAACATTGGATTGATGGTTGCGACTGGAATCCCCTTTTCTTTCCCCGATTCCTGTAACTTGGAAAGAAGATATCTAACCTGCGGACCTAATAAAATCACATCGGCCTTATCTATTTCATTATTCACTTCTGTAGAACCAACAGCCCATATACGACATTCTATTCCTTGTTTTTTAGCGCTTTCCTCCATCTTGGTAACTAATAAACTAGTAGACATCCCCGCAGAACAACATAATAAGATATTCATTGAAATTACCCCCCTTTTTAATGTTTGATTATTCAGTATTTTTAAGTAAGGCTAAACCACATTTTTGTATTAATCCCTGTTAATTTGTTTTATCACTTCCCCTGAAAGGCTATATGAAGTGGGTATTATTACCTCCATACATATATTGTAGTTACAAATTAGGAAAATATCAACACAATTTTAAATTTGTTACTACAAATTTTCGATTTAAAGTTGATTATTAAACTTATCCGAGATAATCTATATGTATATATTGGAATGAACATAGGAGGAATCACTGTGGAGACCATGAATAAAGAAGCGGCATTGCATTCCATAGTTAAGGAATCAATTATCGATCTCATAAAAAATGGCGAATATCAACCAAATACAAAATTACCGACCGAGGCTGAATTTTGTAAAATATACGGAGTAAGCAGGACAACAGTTCGTACGGCCTTACAGCAATTGAACGTCGAAGGCTACATCTACCGTGTTCAAGGCAAAGGGACTTTCGTTTCGGAGAATAAAGTGAAGCAATTTCTTACAAGCACGGTTGAAAAATTCTCTGAGCAAGTCACGATGCAAGGGAAAAACCCTTCTACGAAGGTCATTAGCTTAAAGGTGATTGAAGCAAACGCTACCCTAGCCAAGCTTTTCAAACAAAATATTGGAGACCCCGTAAATAAACTGGAACGGATACGTTACGTAAACGACATCCCCCTTCAATATGAAATTGCCTTTCTCCCTTGGTATAAAACACCCGGGCTTAATATCGAAGCCTGCGAAAAATCACTCTTTAAAGTACTTGAGACACAATTCAATTTAAAAGTAAAAAAAACAGTCGAACACTTGGAGTTTTCACTTGCCGACGATTCCATTTCTGACAAATTGGAGGTTCCGAACGGTTCACCTTGTTTTTCCTTAGAAACTTACACATATGAGAATGACGGATCGGTCATTGAATTCTCTAAAACTCTCTTTAGAGGCGATCGTGCACACTTTGTCATCGAGCGAAACTATTGATTGTAATTATATAAAAAATGACGGATGCCTAATTAATTAAGGCATCCTTACAAGAAACTCTGATGGATTCCGTAAACGTCCATATGAGAAGTGAAGTTCCGGTTGGATCTTTTCTATCAGGCGGGATTGATTCATCATTTAGCTGCTCCATTGCAAAAGAATCAAAACTTTTTCTGTTGGGCTCGAAAGAGATGGATATAGTGAAATAAACGTTGCCCAGGAAACAGCAGCCGCTCTAAATTATAGAAAATATAAGTTATATAATAAGTCCTGAAGAATTGGATTATATCTCCGGTTTCGGCATTTTATCTGCGATTTTCGGAGTTATATCTCCGATTTTTGAAATATATCTGCGATACTTTTAATAATTACTTGATTATCACCATAATCCATTCAATTCAATAATTCGTATATGACGAATTTCTCAAAAGGATTAGATTCAGTCAAGCCAGGTAACATCACTTCGTTTTTCAGCCTGAAGGCGGTTTGATTTTCAAGGAAAAAAATATAATCCTGTGAAGGATAAAATAATATAAGTTCGATTTGGCGCGGCTCTTTCTCAAAGGAAAGCAAAATGTTATTGATGATTTTCATGAAAATCTGTACCGAGAACGGATTAAAGAAATAAAAACGGTTGTCTTTCGTATCAATACCATACTCTTCTGCCAAACAACAGTGGAATTCTATATTGGCATTGTTTTTTTTCCTTTTCTCCAAATACCCATTCAGATTCTCAATCGCTTCTTTATAGAAACTTTCATTCATCTCCACGCCAACCACAGATGATTGATATAAGTGATGGATAAAAAAATTCAAGCGTCCTTTACCGCATCCAAAATCCACAATGCGATCATTTCCTTTCAGTGCATATTTTTTGAATAAATGTTCTAATGCACTGTATGGAGTAGGTTCATAGCGGTGATAATGCAAAGAATCATTGGATTTTTTTTGTACACCTTCCGTCCTGATGTTCAGCATTTCATCATAATTCGTTTCTTTCATTATTATTTGCACCTGCTTCATGTTTTTTAAAATATAGGGCTCCCTAATTAAAAACCCCGGATAAGGTTGATCTTATCCAGGGTAAGGTTTTGATATAAGAATGTCCAGACAATTAATTGGATTTTGCTTTAGTTACATAATCATTAAAATCAGAGATGCTTGGGTTGGCTATATAATGACCGCCTTCCACTTGGATCGTCTGACCTGTAATGAATTTGGACTCGTCTGATGCAAGGAATAGAACGGTATAACCGATATCTTCCGCTTCACCATGATATGGCAATGCATTAAATTTGGCAAAAATATCGAGTACGGCCTGAGGCATATTATTTTTCGCTGCAGGAGTTAAAATAAGGCCTGGTGCCACTCCATTACAACGAATATGATCTTTACCATACTGTGCAGCGATATAACGGGTCAAATTCACTACCCCCGCTTTGGACGCACCATATGCAGATCGTACGGAGTCACCTGTAAACCCAGCCATGGAGGCAGTATTGATTATCGATCCCCCTCCTGCTTTAATCATGTGAGGAATTGCAAACCTGCTTCCCAATAGGACACTTTTTAAATTCACATCCATAAGTCGATCCCATTCTTCCAAATCTAAATTCACGACATCCAGATCTTTATGGAGGTTAGTTAAACCCACGTTATTAACAAGCACCGTAACCGTACCATATTGTTCAATTGTAAAGTCGACTGCTGCCTGGATAGAATCTGCTTGTCCAGCATCCAAGAATACTCCAGCCGCTTCCCCACCTTGTTTTTTTATGTTTTCGGCCGCTTCTTTTGCTCCTGCTTCGTTAAAATCAGCAATCACGACTTTTGCGCCTTCTTTAGCCATCAGAGTGGATATGGATAACCCTATACCCGAAGCTCCACCTGTCACTAATGCTACTTTACCTTGTACTCTTCCCATAATAAATAACCACCTGCTCTTCAAAATTGAATATCACTGCTTTATTACTCATGACTACCAGTACAAGAATACAATATCTATAAAGTCATTACAAATAATTATACCTATATTCCAATCGTTGAAGGGAGATTATTAGAAGTTCATAAACCTAAAGAAAATTTTGTTTACCAAAGGGAAAACAGAAAAAAGCTGAAGCATCAAAAAGAGCTTCAGCTTTCTTTCATTTTTCTTCTTCATCATCCCATATGATCCAATCATGAACCTCAAGAATCTCCAGAAACTTCATCAACCGCGGTAAAGCTGGTTCTGCTTCCTCACCAAAATGTTCACTCATCGCTTCAGAAATCTGATTTACATTCCTTTGGAACTGCATCTGTTTAATGGCATATGCCCCAAACTTATCAAGCTTGATTTTACGGACTGATGGTTGTTTAAAAAAACGAATTGTAATTCGTTCCACAAAATTTGTCCTTTGAATGACCAAAAAAGTTGCTTCCGAAGATTCATGTACCATAGTGACGCGACTTTCCAAAAGGGGAACCATAGTTAACAGGTTCCTCTTTTTTGATTGGCGTTTACGAAGCATCTTCTTTTTTCCCTTTGCTGGATACGAACCAAAGCAATCCAGCTAGAGCAAGGAATAGTAGGAATGGCAGCAAATTGCTGGCTAATTTAGCCGCAGCCGGGACTTGGACACCTGCTGCGATCAATATGGCAATAAGAACACCAATCAATGATTCACCTGCTATTAAACCAGAGGCAAATAATACACCTCTATCAACCCGAGCTTTAAGCGCTTCTTTTGTTTTCGAGAAGAACTCAACGAAGAATCGAATAAATCCACCGATCATGATTGGGACACTAGTATGAACCGGTAAGTAAATGCCGACTGCAACAACAAGTGAATTCAGACCGAAAAACTCTAATGTGATGGAAATAGCAGCACCGATAAAGATAAGGGTCCAAGGCAAATCCCCTCCTAGAACACCTTCAGCAAGGATTTTCATTAATGCCGCTTTAGGTGCAGGTAGTTCTGCAGACCCCATCGTATATGCATTATCCATCAGAACAAGGATAAAACCAATGACTGAAGCGGACGCAACAACACCGATCATCATGGCAACTTGTTGTTTCCATGGTGTTCCGCCGACGATATATCCTGTTTTTAGATCTTGTGAAACATCACCTGATACCGCAAGTGCTGTACAAATGATTGCAGCGACGGTCAATGCGGCTACCATTCCAGTTGTACCAGTAAAACCAGTAGCTTTATAGACAATGGCCACAATCAATAGTGTAGCTATTGTCATTCCAGAAACTGGGGATGAAGAACTTCCGACGATTCCAACAACCCTTGATGCCACTGTCACGAATAAAAATCCAAAAATCGCAATTGCAATCGCACCGATGACCCCTACATCTGTTATAGGTGTGAAAGCAATGATTAAAATGACGATGATCGTTCCCAACCAAACGTATTTAGCAGGCATATCTTGTTCTGTACGGATCGAACCTGATTTTAGTTGTCCTTTATTGGCTTTTACGCCTTTAATAGTATCAAAAACTGAACTGAAAAGTATTGGTAATGTTTTGATCAATGTGATCAATCCGCCAGTTGCAACCGCACCAGCACCAATATAACGTATATAATTATCCCAAATTCCCCATGCATCCAATTCACCGATCGGTACATCAGAAGGGAAAATGGCTGTTCCATTGCTTCCGCCAAAAAAACTGATGGCTGGTATTAGAACGACCCAGGCTAATAAACCCCCACCTAGCATTTGTCCTGCAACACGCGGTCCAATAATATAACCTACACCCAAAAGGGAAGGAAAGGCATCAAGACCAACCACTGCATTTTTAAAATTCGTGATTCCTGTTTCAACCTCTGTCTTGAAGAGCTTAAACCCATCACCAAGCCCTTTAACGACACCGCCGATAACCAAACCGGCTCCGATTAGTTTCGCGCTTGTACCACCCTTTTCTCCTGACTTCAGGACCTCGGCACATGCCGTACCTTCAGGATATGGTAATGTTTCATGTTCCCTTACAATCAAAAGCTGGCGAAGGGGAACCATCATGAAGACCCCTAAAAATCCCCCAGTTAATACAACGAAAATGATGAATGCTTGACTCACATCCATGTCCCACATGAATAATGCTGGTATGGTAAATACAGCACCGGCACCAATTGCCTCACCTGCCGTGGTCATCGTTTGCACAATATTGTTTTCTAATATTGAATCCCTGCGAAAAACCCCTCTTAAGATAGCCATTGAAATTACCGCTGCGGGTATTGAAGCAGAGACAGTTAAACCAATAAGTAGGCCTAAGTATGCATTTGCCGCCCCGAATACGATTGCAAGAATAATCCCTAGAATAATTGCAGTTGCAGTTAATTCCGGTAGAGATTTAGATGCAGAGACGTACGGGACGAATTTACTTTCTTTTGAATTGTTCGACAATTTAGCCACTTCCTATGTTAAACTTTAAAATCATAAAGAACATTATATCACTGTAATTTAAAGTCATGCAATGGGAAAATTCTGCTTATTAAAAGTTTGATTATATCCAATAATCAGATTAGTAGTTTCGGTTTTAAAATATATAAAAAAATCATTCATCTCATAACCATCTGTTTTGGGCCTATTCGTTACAGGAAATCACTGCACCTCATTCATTCGATGGCCGGGGCCATCACACTCCTTATTAGCTCCATAAGCAAATAACCCATTGGGTTATTGCACATTAAAATGAGATTTAACATATCCTGAAAAATCAAGTCTTAAATGAAGGAATGATAAATTCATGGTCTCCTATATGGACTATACTTCGCCATCCACACAATACTTTTTTGATGTTAATAAAAGCAATTTAATGAAAAAAGACAATCAAAACTATATAAATGTATTAGGTATCAAACAATTGAACACACTCGAAAATGTTTCTTTATTAGATATTTACCTTAGTTCAAGCAATGTCGTAGAACCGCATTATCACCAAAATGCTGCAGAGCTAGTGTATTGCATTTCTGGAGCTGCAACCGTTTCATTACTGAATCCTTTTACTAAGCAAATACAAAATTATCCTATTAAACCTGGCCAAGTAGCCAACGTTCCCCAAGGTTGGTGGCATTATGAAGTGGCTAATACGGATAATACTCACCTGCTGGCCATTTTTAATGCTCCAACACCTGAGGTGATCCTGGGCTCGGATATCTTGAAATTGACACCTGCAAATATTATGGCACATACGTATTGCCTGGATGAAAACCAATGGAAAAAAGCGATAGCACCTGTTCAACCCTCAACATTCATCGGTCCGCCAGCCAATTGCCAACGAGCGGCCGAAGAAGACATGCAGCAATATAATAATCACTATGATAACCAAATGTATATTGCCCCTGCATATAACTATCAATTCCAGCCCACTCCCCCATATTATTATTATTGAAGATATGTGTTGGGAATTTGCTTAACCCTGTCCAACTCCTATCCCCCTTCAAGGATGGCGTCTAATAAAAGCAGAATCGAAAAAAGCAATGGAAAATCCCATTACATCAGGATTCTCCATTGTTTTTCATTACATGACCGGTTTAAAAAACCGAATTCATATACTTTCGCCACATCTTTCATTATGGTGGTCATCTAATGCAGTATAAGGGTATTTTAAAAACCGAAACACACTTGGATACAAATTTCATTATATATTTTCTATATATTCTATCGAGTTTCTTCTTATAATATAAGAGATTCTCAATTTGATCCCCACTATTGAAACAGATTATTCTTTTAAAGGGCCTACCCATATCAAAGTATTTTTCAATTCACTTCTATAAATTTTAACTACCTGACTCTTAGTATCTTTCTGGAATTTTATTTTTCCATATTATCATAAGTTCTTTAAATTGCTTTAGCTGAAATTTAGTTTTTGATTATCGTTGTTTGCGCATTCACTCCTTCTGTGTGCGAATTTTCTTCAGCATTCGTTGTATTGTTCCGCATAAAATCAATTCCATTCGCTGTGGTTTTTTAAGGATAAATTTCAGACAGTCATGTCCAATCAAAACCTGCCCCTTTCCCATAAATTAATTTGAAAAGGAGATGAAAAAATGAGTAGTGATAAAAAAAAAGATAAAGATAAAAGAGATAAAGGTACAGGTTCCTTAAGCAATTCTAAAAATGAACCTTTAAAGGAAGAAGCATGTCCATCATCGAGATACCAGGAATGCGTTGATCGTGCTTTTCGTATTCCCATATTTTTAAGCACCACAAATACGTTAAATCCAATACAACAACTGTTTCAAAACCGACTTATTTTAGAGATTGAGAACGCATTGCTTTTTCCACGTACATTGCCTGTAAGTGAACAATATCCAGAAACCATTTTAACAAGTATTCGACGGTTGGTTTCATCAAGTTATGGAATGTTAGCAATCAACTTTCGTCGCTTCCTCGTCGAGATTACTGATACTAATGTAGGACAACCTCCATCATCCACTCCTTTCTGGGAAGGGTCAGTTTTTTTACAAATTGAACCCTCTATGGCTTTTCAATTTGGACTACCCATATTATTAGTAAGGGAAGCTAATACTGACACAAATAATGGAATTTGGGCAGGAGGAATTGCCCCTCTCAATACATTCATAGTTTGGGATTCTGAAAATCAATCTGTTGATGAATTCTTTAGTAGTATTCAATGGAGAGAAGCCTTTGCGAATTGGATTGCAGAGGTAAGAAATGGATATTATAATCAGACAGAGCCTAAATTCAAGTACAGATGCAGTACACAAGATTAAAAAATTATTTGATTGGGGTACGCTTTTTCAAAGCAAGATTATCGTAATAAAAGAGTGATATAGTACAAGCATGATTTACGCCATACACATGCAACTATAATGTTGGAGATCGGAGACCAAGTGGTATCAGAAAGATTAGGCCATTCAAAAGTTACTATCACATTAGATAAATATACTCAGTTACTCAGAATATACAGGACTCCTCTGCAGAAAACTTTTCAAAAGCTACAGGAAAAATGAGCACGGAACAATAAAAGTGGTCATTTAACTAAAAAAGGAATGGAGAATCCCATTACATAAAGGTTCTCCATTGCTTTTCATTACATGACCCTCTTGAACATTTTCTCCATTTCATAAATGGAATAAGAGATGATGATAGGTCTTCCATGAGGACATGTGAAGGGATCGGTTGTCCGCCTTAGTTCATCCAATAATGCTTGGATTTCATCATTGCGCAGATGACGGTTTGCCTTTATTGAGGCTTTACAGCTCATCATGATGGCTGCCTCTTCACGCAGTTTTTTGATGTCGACCTTTTTCATTGATAGCAATTGTTCTATCATTTCTTCAAGGATTTCCTGTTCAATTCCTTTAGGGAACCATTGTGGATGCGATCGGACAATATAGGCGTTATAGCCAAACTCTTCTAAATAGACGCCGACTTTTTCCAATTCATGCCTATACTCATTTATCCTGATACATTGGTCTGTTGAAAATTCAAGAGTGATGGGAACTAGCATGTCCTGTAGCTCGTTTTCAACACGTCCGACCTTTTCTTTAAAATATTCGTATTTGATCCGTTCCTGGGCAGCATGTTGGTCTATGATGTACAACCCTTTTTCGTTTTGGGCAAAAATATAGGTTCCATGCATTTGCCCAATTGGGTACATGGGAGGGATGCGGCTATCCGGTTCATTCACTTCAATTTCTTCCTCTTGTTCAACCGTATAGGTTGTGTACTTTTCAGCTGACTCGTAATTTGGCTTGCTTTCATCATCTTGTAAAACCGGAATATAAGCATCTGCCATTTGCTGCTGTTCATTGCTATAGATTATTTCCTTTATTGGTTCTAGATTGAAATCTTCATTATAATTCACGTAACTCTTTTGTTCCTGCTTTTCCCGAATCAAGGTTTCCTTCAAGAGTGAAGCTTCTTTCTTGGCTTCTTCAAGGATGCGCTTGCCGCTTTCCACAACATGGTCCAATTCCAGCTCAGTTTGCTCACTTTTCACCTGTTCCGCCTTTGGTGTTGGTGTATATCCACTTGGTATTAGAGTCATCTTTTTAAATGAAGATTTGATCGTTTCCGAAACAAGACTGTACAATTCCTGTTCCTTGCTAAGCCTTACTTCCATTTTGGATGGATGTACATTGACATCGACAAGAATCGGATCCATTTCAATATTCAACAAAGCAATTGGAAAACGCCCTATTGGAAGGAGTGTATGGTACCCATCCAGGATTGCTTTCACGAGCGCATAGTTTTTAATGAAGCGGCCGTTTATCATGGTTGAAATATAATTCCTTGAAGCCCGGGTGACCTCAGGCATAACGATATATCCGGATAATTTGAAGTCCAAGGAGCTTGCCTGAACCGGAATCATCTTTTTGGCAATATTCATCCCATAAATAGCGGCTAGCACCTGCCTGACATCACCGTTACCATTCGTATGCAGGATTCGCTTCTCGTTGTGTGATAACCGTATAGAAACATCCGGATGCGAAAGTGCAAGCCTGTTAGCGACATCCGTAATATTTCCTAACTCGGTATGAATCGTTTTCATATATTTCAACCTTGCAGGAGTATTGTAAAACAAATCGGAAACCAGGATATCCGTTCCTTTTCGGCTTGATGAAGCTTCGAGTTCCTTAACCATTCCGCCTTCAAGAAGTATGCGTGTTCCCACATCTTCGCCTGTGCTGCTTTTCATTTCAAAACGGGAAACTGAAGCAATACTGGGCATTGCTTCACCGCGGAAGCCAAGTGTTCGAATTCGGAAAAGATCATTTTCATCTTTTATTTTACTTGTGGCATGGCGTTTAAATGCCGCTTCTATGTCATCAGCCAAAATCCCATCGCCATTATCCACGATCCGTATGGAACCAAGCCCAGCCTCCACCAATTCAATCTCTATAATGGTACTGTTTGCATCTATTGCGTTTTCCACAAGTTCCTTAACGACTGAGGCTGGGCGTTCAACAACTTCGCCAGCTGCGATTTTATTAGATAAAGCCTCATCAAGCTGTATGATTTTTCCCATTTTTATCGCCTCGCTTTAATTCTCATTTAAGTTTCTTTTGTAATTTATAAAGGGTATTCATTGCCTCAAGCGGCGTCATTTCAAGGATATCCAGTGATTTTATGTCATCCAGCACCTTTTTTTCCTTAGGTGAAGAATTCACTCTTCCTTTAGGAGCCTCTTCCCCAAAGAAGGAAAGCTGTGCCTCATTGACGGCTGTTACCGGGGCAGCTTCGGCAATAGGTGCTTCTACAGCAGTAGCAGCAGGCTGTTCAGGCATCGCCTTTGCCTGTCCATTTTCATTTTCTAGCTGCGCTAAAATAGCGGCCGCCCGATCTATTAACTGCTCCGGTAAATCAGCTAGCTTAGCTACATGAATTCCATAGCTTTTATCTGCTGGCCCTTCTTTAATTTTATGAAGGAAAACGACATTCCCATTTTGTTCAATGGCACTGACATGGATATTTTTCAATTTTGGCAGTTCTGCCGCCAATACAGTCAATTCGTGATAATGGGTCGAAAAGAGAGTCTTTGCCCCAATTTCCTCATGAATATATTCAATGATGGCCTGAGCAAGCGCCATCCCATCATATGTTGATGTTCCCCGCCCTATTTCATCAAATAATATCAAACTGTTTTCTGTCGCATTCATGATGGCATTTCTTGCTTCGAGCATCTCTACCATGAATGTACTTTGACCGGAAATCAAATCATCTGCCGCGCCAATCCTAGTAAACACCTTATCAAAAATAGGCAATTCAGCTATACTTGCGGATACGAAGCATCCAATTTGCGCTAGAATCGATGTTAGTGCAATTTGACGCATATACGTACTTTTACCCGACATATTGGGTCCTGTGATCAAGAGTAACTCCCTGTCTCCATCCATAAAGCAGTCATTGGGGACATACTCCTGTGATTGAAGGACTTTCTCAACTACTGGATGCCGGCCATCCTTCAGTACGATTCTTCGATCTTCAGAAAAGACTGGTTTCACATAATGGCGTTCTTCGCTTATCGTTGCAAAGCACTGGAGGACATCTAGTTCACTGACGCCTTTCGCTAAATCCTGTAAGCGCGGGATATAGCTTTTGACCTCTTCACGAAGATTGAGGAATAGGTCATACTCCAAACTGATGCTTTTTTCTTCTGCTTGTAAAATCAAAGCTTCCTTTTCTTTCAATTCAGGTGTGATATAACGTTCGGCATTCGTCAAGGTTTGCTTCCGTTCATACCGGCCTTCTTCAAGCAGATGCAAATTGGCTCGTGTGACTTCAATGTAATAGCCAAATACACGATTATATCCGATTTTCAAAGATTTGATCCCGGTCCGTTCCCGCTCTTCGCGTTCAAGCTGCGCAATCCAAGTTTTCCCGTTTCTACTGGCATCCCTGTAGGTATCCAGCTCCTTATGGAAACCATCCTGAATGATATTCCCTTCCTTCACGGACAATGGCGGGCTTTCTACAAGCGCCGTTTCAAGCAAATCCGTCACTTCTTCGCAAGGATCCAATTTATCGGCCAGAATTGAAATATCCTGATTGGAGACCATTGACTTCACGATTTCACGAATAATCGGCACCTGTTGTAATGAACGCTTCAGTTGAATCAAGTCCCGAGCGTTTACATTCCCGAAGGCAACCCTTCCGGCAAGCCGCTCCAAGTCGTACACTTCCTTCAGGCGTTCACGTAAGTCCTGCCGTTCGAAGTATTGATTTTTCAGGGTCTCAACAAGGCTTTGTCTCCGCTCGATCTGTTTTTTATTAATGAGCGGCCTATCAATCCACTGTTTCAACATCCTTCCGCCCATGGCTGTTTTCGTTTCATCAAGCAGCCATAATAATGAGCCTTTTTTTCCTTTGGAGCGAATAGTTTCAGTTAATTCCAAATTGCGTTTGCTATAATAATCTATTTTCATATATTGTGATGTTTCATATGCAAGCACAGGCTGTAAATGATCCAGGCTGCGTTTTTGGGTACGGTAAAGATAATTCAATAAACGTGAGGTCGTTGTCGCCAGTTTCTTGTCTTTTAACAGATGAAGCAATGCAACGAATGACTCGCTTTGAACCAAATTATTCTCTAGGGATAGAGCGGCAGCGCCCCGTTCTTGCAGCCTTTTTTTCCATTCTTCATTGAAATCCTCGGCAATGACCACTTCACTAGCACCAAGGATGGCGAATTCATTCAGGACTTCCTCAAAACTCTCAATCAAAGTGACCTTATTTTCCCCTGTCGATAAATCATTGTATCCAAAGCCAAACTGCCCATCCGTAAAATAGGTGATGGTGGCAATATAATTATTTTCCTTTTCACGCAGACCCTTACTATCCATTTTCGTTCCCGGAGTAATCAGCTGGACAACTTCCCTGCGTACCACACCTTTGGCTTGCTTCGGATCTTCGGTTTGTTCACAAATAGCTACTTTAAAACCTTTTTCTATCAATATATCAATATAATTAGCAGCCGAGTGATACGGAATGCCGCACATCGGAATTCGCTCTTCACTGCCGCCTTCTCGGCTCGTTAATGTGATTTCGAGCTCTTGTGATGCATTCAGTGCATCGTCAAAAAACATTTCATAAAAATCGCCTAAACGAAAAAATAAAAAGGCATCCTGATACTCTGCCTTAATTTTTAAATATTGCTGTATCATCGGAGTATATCCAGCCATTCCTTCAAAACCTTTCCAAACTAAAATCTATTACACATTTATGTCCTTCATTATAACATACGGGAAAGCAACATTGCCTGTATTCGAAATTGCATGGTAAATCAATTATACATTGAAACCAAACTTTTTTTGAGCTGCCTATGCAAAGCCATACGCACGGATATAGTAACATTCCATCCCTATTTTTGATCATGGCCAGGTCTGCTTGTCCCGCTTCAAATTAAATAAAACCGGATGAAGGGAATGTCATCCGGTATTAATTTCTAAATTCTATTCATCTTCGAATTCATCAAGGAAATCCGGATCTAAATCTTCGAAATCCTCATCATCGAAATCAGAGCCCCAGTCATCCTCACAGCGGCCATCTGGACTAACAGCGACACAAATTTTCGTTTCGCCGACGACTTCCACAAAGAATTCCCTTTCCACATGGACAATGATTTTTTGTCCACATGGGGAGATGCAAGCTTCTAAACAATTCGGCTGTTGGACAGCTTTTGCAACGATTTCATGGTCATCAAGACAATCGGGATCACGGTATTTCAGCGAAATAACGTCGGTATATTGCACTTTTTCAGTTACAACTTCCGTCTTCGAATTATGGTTATAAGAATACCAGACGTTGATTTCGTAGCTGCCGTGAATTTCTACCTTTTTGCCGACTTTCTTTGCATCGTATTTATGGTTGATGATCCAACAACCTAGAATGCTAGAAGGATGATGAGCCGGGCAAATGGTGTGAGAGGACTTTGTGAATTTACGTCCTTTTGCCACCACCGCTTTAGTAATTATCTCTCTATATTGTGACATGCTAGCGAACCCTCCTCATACAGTTTCCATTCATCCTATGCGTGGTAAAAGTCTAGTGTGCGTAGAATTTTAATTGTTTGAAAACTGCTGTAATGTTTTAAACCTAGGTTATTTTATGCGCAAGTTTTGGGATATGTGTCACGAATGGGCACTGTATAAGGATTTCCGCATATAGAAAAAGCCCTTCTGAAATCAGAAGGGCTTTTTCTATATTCATGAACAGCTACCGCCGCCAGCTTGTACTTGTGAACCTGTCTCACCGCGAAGGATGTCCCCTTCAGTCGATTCAATGATCAGGTCCGTCACCTTGTTCGATACTTGTGATGAGACCATTTGTAAAAGATCATTAACATCCACTTGGGATTGTTTGAATTCCTGCACGATCGGAAGTTCATCCAATTGCTTTTCCAGTGCATCAATTTTGGCCTGGACTTGGCTGTATGCTTTCTCTTTGCCGTAATGCTGGAAGTTTACAGCCTGTTTTTGCAAGCTCTTGATGCTGGCGATCATTTCCCTGATTTTTTGGTTTTCATTGATGTGAGCTTCTGCCCGTTTAAAGAAATCGACTTCTTCCGTGCTGGCGATCATTTCAGCAAGCTCGGCTGCTTTGTTCAGAATGTCATCTTTAGTATATTTAGTCATATTACTCCACCTCAATCGCCGTTGCTTCTTCAACCATATCCCCATTTAATGACCATGTTTTCGTTCCGGTGATTTTCACTTTTACGATTTGGCCAATAGCGGATTTTGGTCCTTTGAAGTTCACGAGCTTATTTTTCGTTGTATAACCTGCCAATACTTCCGCATTCTTCTTGCTCTCGCCTTCAACTAGCACTTCAACAATCTGTCCATCATACTCTTTCATTTTCAATGCGCACGTTTCATTGACAAGGGCATTCAAGCGTTGCAGACGTTCCTTTTTCACTTCCATCGGTACATTATCCTGCATTTTAGCAGCCGGTGTTCCCTCACGTGGAGAATAAATGTAAGTATATGCTGCATCGAAACCAACTTCACGGTATAAAGACATCGTTTCTTCAAAGTGCTCTTCCGTTTCATTCGGATAGCCTACAATGATGTCAGTGGTTAGCGATGCACTTGGAATAGCTTTCTTGATCTTTTTTACTAGCTCTAAATATTGTTCTCGTGTATATTTACGGGCCATGATTTTAAGTGTGTCCGTACTTCCCGATTGAACTGGAAGATGGATATGGTCAACGAGATTGCCGCCTTTAGCCAGTACTTCAATCAAGTAATCATCAAAATCACGGGGATGGCTTGTCGTAAAACGAATACGCGGAATGTCGATTTTACGGATTTCATCCATCAAATCGCCGAAACGATATTCGATATCCGTAAAATCTTTACCGTAAGCATTCACATTCTGCCCAAGCAGGGTTATTTCCTTGTAACCCTGTGCCGCTAAATGACGGACTTCTTGGATGATATCTCCAGGCCTGCGGCTTCTTTCTTTCCCCCTTGTGTAAGGTACGATGCAGTAAGTGCAAAACTTATCGCAGCCATACATGATATTGACCCATGCCTTCGTTTTTCCTTTACGCACTTTCGGAAGGTTCTCGATTACATCACCTTCTTTGGACCAAACCTCAATGACCATTTCCTTGGATAGATAAGCTTCATTAAGAATTTGCGGCAGCCGGTGGATATTATGCGTTCCGAAAATCATATCAACAAAATGGTGCTTCTCTAGAATCCGCTTTACAACTGACTCCTCTTGTGACATACAACCACAAACCCCAAGCAATAAATCCGGCTTTTCCAATTTCAATGATTTTAAATGCCCCAATTCACCGAACACTTTATTCTCTGCGCCTTCCCGAATCGCACAAGTGTTAAGTAAAATGACGTTAGCATCATCCACAGTGTCTGTCGGCTGATAACCAAGTGCCATAAAGATGCCCGCCATGACTTCTGTATCATGTTCGTTCATTTGACATCCATAAGTACGGATGTAAAACTTTTTACCTTCTCCCATTCCACGGAAACCTTCAGGAATTGCAAAGTCATCATGATATTCTACTTCTTCTTTTCCTCGCTTTTTCGCATCTTTTAAGGAAGGCGGAATATAAACGGCTTGGAAGTACTTACTGAAGTCCTTTTCGGATTTTTTGTCCGCTGGATTCTCAGCCTGTACTTGTTGTGATTCTAATCGTTGTTTCTCGTTCATAGTTAATCTCCTTTCAAAATAGTTAGTCTATTTCTTTCACCAACTATTTCAAGACCTATCTTCAAATGGTTTTATAAAGATTCCTTTTTAAGAATTACCAGTAAATATTAGCTATTAAGTGTGATATATCCACATTATTATAGTATAAAGCTTTTAACAGCAAGAAACAATCATTCTGTCGTGGCTTCTTCAATTGTAAGAAATTTTTCATAAATACGGTAATTGTGACTTAAAAAAAAGAGACCTGATTCGCATATTCTAACGAACTTAGCCCCTTCTTATTAAATGATAGAATGATACTATTTCTTCACAGCTATTTCAAATGCAGACCATGCAATTTACTCGTGAGTTTGGGCACTTTACTCGTGAATTTGACCGCTTTACTCGTGAGTTTGGGCACTTTACTCGTGAATTTGACCGCTTTACTCGTGAGTTTGGGCATTTACTCGTGAGTTTGACCGCTTTACTCGTAAACATTCTCACACTTTAAGGAATAAGGAGAACCTTACCACACTGACCTTTGGTCATCAGTTCAAATCCCTTTTCAAAATCGCTTAGTGAAAAACGGTGGGTAATCATCGGTTTTACATCAACCTTGCCACTTTCAAGCAGACTTGAAACCTGTTGCCAGGTTGAAAACATCTTCCTCCCGGTTATCCCTTGGACAGTAAGGCCCTTGAATACAATATCCTCCGTTATATTAAGCGTGACGGGCTTAGAAGGCAGACTTAGTATTGATATTCTTCCACCATTCGTCGCCATCTTAAACCCTTGTTGGATAGCTGCAGGATTACCGCTCATTTCGCAAACAACATCCACCCCATCCGCACTTGTAAGGCCTTTCGTGATTTCCAATGGATCCTGTTTAATTGAATGAATGAGATCTGTCGCACCCATCTTTTTGGCAAGCTGAAGTCGATAATCATTAATATCTAGAGCGATTACTTTATCAGCTCCCGCAGCCTTTGCAACAGCAATCGCCATAAGTCCAATTGGACCACAACCGATTATTGCCACCGTTTTACCCAGCACCTCGCCAGCTAGCACTGAATGGACTGCATTACCCATCGGTTCTTGGATGGTGGCTATATCGAGTGGCATATCACTTGGATTTTTCCATAAATTTTTAGCTGGCAGAGCTATATACTCTGCAAAGCATCCTTGTTTATCAACACCGATAATGTTTGTTTTTTTACAAATATGGAATTGACCGGTTAAGCATTGCCTGCATGTACCGCAAACGATATGTGTTTCGGCAGATACATAATCACCAACTGAAACATTGCTGACCCTTGCTCCTGTCTTGATTACTTCCCCAGCAAATTCGTGCCCAAATACGTATGGTGGACTCACTCTTCCCCGTGACCATTCATCCCAGGTGAAAATATGAATATCCGTTCCGCAGATCGAGGTCATTTTCACCCGAATCAAGACCTCGTCATCACGAATATCCGGTATATCAACAACTTGTAACTGTGCCCCATAACCTCGGTGGTGTTTGACGACGGCTTTCATTTTACCTCTCAACATGTACATTCCCCCTGAAATAGGGCTGCTTTCTCCATATTCCTTAATATGTAACTATATGAAAAATCCGTCACGAAAATACCATAATCGCTTTTCACATTAATAATGATGATTTTTAGGGCATTCGTACATTTTCGTTAAATGGGTCATGTTTCTATAGCATCCTGTCCGCTCTTGAATAAGATATCTTGTACAAACAAAAATTATGAAGGAGTGACTTATATGTCATGTGAAAGCAAACATCATGATCATCATGATAACCGCAATAATAACGACAGAATCGCAGACGATTTTTGTCGTGCGGTGAGGGGCTGTAATAATCGCGACCGGGACCGGGACCGTGACCGCGATCGGGATCGGGATCGGGACCGCGATCGAGACCGCGATCGGGACTGCGATCGGGATCGGGACCGTCACCATCATCATCATCATCATCACAACAATGAACGTTGTTGTTGTAGAAGAAGGAATCGTTGTTGCTTCGGTTTCGGTGGCGGCTTCTGTGGCGGTTTCGGTGGCCGTTGCGGTTGCGGTTTTTAACCGCAACTTCGGCGGATGCAACAACGGTTTTGTTAGGCTAAGCCAGTCGAAAGTCTCCTAGCATGTGGCACATCTACTGGAGAGCCTAATAATTAACCACAAAAAAGGTTCACCCCATCTTAGGGGTGAACCTTTTAACTTTTTACATAAATTCAGCAACAAGCTTATCAAAGTGTTGTTGATCCAGTGTCAGCTCTGATTTATTCAACGCTTTTTCAGCATACCCTGGCACTAATTCCTGGTACGAAGGGCGTGAAGAGTCTTGATAAATAATCCCTGTCACAAGGCTGTCATGTTGCATCAAAGTCTGCATGGCCTGTTCTTTATTTGATGAATCATAGCCTTCTATCGTGTTCAATTTAGTTAAGTTTTGTTTAAACCAATCATACGTATTGATCTTATTATATGTTACGCAAGGAGAGAAAACATTGATAAAGGAGAACCCTTTATGGTTTATCCCTGCTTCAATGATCGCCGTCAGGTCTTTCAAGTCAGTGGAAAAGCTTTGGGCGACAAACGTTGCACCAGCTGACAATGCTAATTCCATAGGTGAAACAGCTTGTTCTATTGATCCTTCTGGTGTGGATTTGGTTTTAAATCCAGCAGCAGACCTAGGAGAAGTCTGGCCTTTTGTCAATCCATAAATTTGGTTATCCATGACAATATACGTAATGTCGATATTACGGCGGATCGCATGGATGGTGTGTCCCATCCCGATTGCAAAACCATCTCCGTCACCGCCTGAAGCTATAACGGTCAATTCACGGTTGGCCATTTTTACTCCTTGTGCAATTGGCAGTGAGCGGCCATGGATGCCATGGAAACCATAGGACTTGATGTAACCCGATATACGACCTGAACAGCCGATACCGGAAACAACGGCCAAATTCTCCGGCTCCAATCCTACATTGGCTGCCGCACGCTGCATGGCAGCCTGAACGGAGAAATCTCCGCATCCAGGACACCAGTTAGGTTTTACATCATTCCGAAACTCTTTAAACGTTGCCATATTCGAACATCTCCTTGCATTGTGTGTGAATTTCATGCGGGAGGAATGGGTTGCCATCATATTTTAGGATGCTTTTAATTTTATTAACATGTCCAACATTCATCTTGATAATATTAGCCAATTGTCCAGTCGCATTATTTTCAATAACTACTACTTTCTTAGCACTTTGCACCAATGATAGGACTTCATCTGCTGGGAAAGGATGAATCAAACGGATATGCGCATGATTCACTTTCATTCCATCCGTTTCTAACCGGCCGATCGCTTCATCAATCGTCCCGCGTGTTGAGTTAAAGCCGAGAATTAATAAATCCGCTTCTTCATGCGGTGTGTTTTTGTATACTGGTGTTTGGAATGTGTTAGTTAAATTATTCAGCTTACGCATCCGTTTATCCATTTGCAATTTACGATTCAAAGCCGTCTCGGAAGGTCTGCCCGTTTCATCATGTTCAACACCTGTAACGTGGTGAATCCCATTTTTCATACCAGGCACTACACGTGGTGAGACTCCGTCTTCCGTTACTTCATAACGCTTGAAGTAAGATTTATTTTCAGACTCTTCAATTTCAAAGTCAACCAATTTTCCGCGTCTTATCTCCACTTTGCCGTAATCAAGCGGCTGAACCGTCTGTTTACCTAATGATAACTGTAGGTCGGATAAAACGATAACTGGACATTGATATTCCTCTGCAAGGTTGAATGCTTCTGCCGTATCGTAAAAAGCTTCCTCAACAGTACTCGGAGCCATGACGATTTTAGGTATTTCACCATGTGTACCATAGATCATCGCCATTAAATCGGATTGCTCCTGTTTTGTAGGAAGTCCCGTGGATGGACCGCCACGTTGAGTATCGACGATGACAATTGGCGTTTCGGTAATGCCCGCTAAACCAATCGCTTCCATTTTCAAAGAAAGTCCAGGTCCAGCTGAAGCTGTGATGGCACGTACACCGCCATAGTTTGCACCGATTGCCATTGTAGCCGCCGCGATTTCATCTTCAGTCTGTATGACCGTCCCACCAAATTGAGGGAGTTTTTTAATTAAGTATTCCATAATTTCAGAGGCCGGAGTAATCGGGTAAGCTGCCATGAAGCGGCAACCGCCTGCAACTGCGCCTAAAGCGATGGCATCGTTACCAATCATGAACATTCGTTTTTGGCCATCCGCCTTTTCCAGTTCCATTGCTCCCAGTTTTTCGCCAAGCAACACTTCCATTGCCTTATAGCCAGCAGTAATGGCATCCATATTCTTCTTAACGATTTCTTCACCTTTACGGCCGAATATTTCATCAACCACATCGTTGAATACGGATATTTCCATACCTAGAACAGCACATGTCGCGCCGATTGCCACCATATTTTTCATTAATGATGTTCCTAATTCGGCTGCTATTTCCGTAAATGGAACAATATATAATTCTGCCTTTGTATCTTCTGGGCAGACAGGTTTGAATTTTGCATCTGCGATTATGATGCCACCCTCATGTAATTCTTTATAATTGACGTCAATTGTTTCTTGGTCAAAAGCAACTAAGATGTCTAAATCATCAGAGATAGCACGAGTTTCCGTAGTACTTACACGAATTTTGTTATTCGTGTGTCCACCCTTGATTCGGGATGAGAAATGACGGTAGCCATACAAGTAATAACCTAAGCGATTGAGGGCAATACAGAATATTTCTCCTGTACTTTCAATACCTTCACCTTGTTGTCCGCCAACTTTCCATGAAAGTTGATTGATCATGTCTTACACTCCTTTAGGACGTTCGTATATAAATGCATTTAACCGCACCTCTCTTCAGAACATTCAACTATGTATAATTAATCGTTCTATTTTAGGAAAGGTGTACTAAACGCTTTCAATTCTATCGGTTAAATCATTAAATTGCAACCTTTTTGCTTTTATTATTTATATTTTCAGAATATTAATTCATATCTATATAGTAAGAATTAAAAATCATTTAAGATATTACCTTTTCTTGCGGAAAATTACGGGTAAAATTATCAAAAAGGAGTCCTTTTACAAACTCACTGGAATAAAGCCTGTTCAGTTCATTGATTAAGTTATGATAATCCTTATAAGACATTAAATTTTCTACCATATGATCGATTCCATCGAAGTCCGACCCTAATCCAATTTGTCTTTCCCCTCCTAAACTGCATATATGTTCTATATGTTTCAAGATATCCTTTATCGTAGCCGAACCGCCTTTTGAAAGAAATTGCGGGACAAAGGTTACGCCGATCACCCCACTTTTCTGCAAAAGGGCTTTTATCTGCCCGTCCTTTAAATTTCGTGGATGCGGACAAAGATGATAAGCATTCGAATGGGAGGCAATTGGGAATTCCGCCAACTTTAGGGTGTCCCAAAATCCAGCTTCAGATAAATGGGATAAATCACACCAAATTGACTTCTCATTCAATAGTGCCACCACATCTGTTCCAAACCCTGTCAAGCCGCCCCCTCTTGTTTCTAATGCCCCATCCGCAACCAAATTAGCGTAATTCCAAGTTAGACCTATGGAGGAAACTCCAAGATGAATAAGTGTTTTCAGTTTCAACAAATCATTCCCAATGCAATCGCACCCTTCCAAAGTTAGCATTGCACCTATTTCCTTTTCTTTTAAAGATTGAATGTCTGCCTTGGTCTTTATAAATTTCATTTCCGGCTCTGATAATATCTTTTCATGAAAAATATCCACCATCGCCAAAGCCGCTTGAAACCTCATATCAGGGTGGACTTTTTCAGGAATATATATTGCAAAACATTGGACCTTTCCCCCTTCATCCAATAATCCCCGCTTTGTTATATGCAATTTATCACTATTCGTAAAAGTAATATCCGGATCGATGAACATTTTCATCAGCACATCACAATGTGCATCAAAAATCGCCAATGTAATTCTCCTTCCTGTTTTTTTTTAAGATTATACATTCCATTATAAAGGGACATGGATTTTTCGTCATTTGGATTTCAGGACAAAAAAGAGCCTGCTCGCCTTCCGACAAACAGGGCACCCAAACATGAAATTATCTTGGTTCAATGATTAGTTTTATTGCCGTTCTCTCTTCGCCATCAATAAGTATATCTGTAAAGGCAGGAATACAAATCAAGTCGACTCCACTAGGTGCGACAAACCCTCTCGCGATTGCTACTGCCTTGACGGCTTGATTTAACGCACCTGCACCGATTGCTTGAATTTCGGCTGCTCCTCTTTCCCTGAGCACTCCCGCTAGTGCGCCTGCTACAGAATTAGGATTAGATTTTGCTGAAACTTTTAATATTTCCATTCCTAGTCCTCCTTGTTTTCCCTGCCGATTCTAACTTGGCTCAATAGTTATAACACTTTCCACTGCTACTATATTCATCAAGTAAAACTTGTATGACAAAGAAAACCTGGATTGTCCACCATTTATTAATGAATGGAAAAACGGATGGACAGTTTGACTGTCCATCCGTTTGAATCATTGATAGAATGGATGATCTTCGTTAATCAGTATCCTTTCTATTTTTATTGCCTTACCGGTTTTATCATCAATTTCAAGGAGAACCCCACTTAATAGGGTCCGCCCCTCTTTAGGCACTTCGAAACGAACAGGAAGGCTGGTTAGGAACCGATGGATGACTGCCCCTCTTTCCATACCAAGAATGCCATCATATGGTCCTGTCATGCCTACATCTGATATGTAAGCGGTGCCTGCAGGTAATATACGGTTATCTGCTGTCTGGACGTGCGTGTGTGTACCGACAACGGCTGTAACTTTCCCATCCAGGAACCACCCCATAGCTTGCTTTTCACTTGTAGCTTCTCCATGAAAATCGACAAAGATGATCGGTGTCTTTTTTCGAGCCTCCGCCACGAGTTCTTCTGCCTTTTTGAACGGGCAATCCAAATCAGGCATGAACGTTCTCGCTTGCAAATTGATGATTGCTATTTCATGATCGTTCAATTTTAAAAATTTCATTCCTTCTCCAGGTGCCCCGTCTGGAAAGTTAGCTGGACGGACAAGATATTTCGCTTCATCAATAAAGTTGAAAATATCCCGATTATCCCATGTATGGTTTCCCATGGTCACCGCCTGCGCTCCCCACTCTAAAAAACTGCGGTAAATCTTTTCTGTAATTCCCCGGCCACTTGCTGCATTCTCGCCATTGATGACCGTGATATGCGGACGATACTTTTCTTTTAACTTAGGAAGGTATTCTTGGATCATGTCACGACCAGGAGACCCCACTACATCTCCAATAAATAGCAATTTCATTGTAAAATCCTTTCTAGATTCACCTAATTATATGAATTATTCAAGTATGTATTGTAACATAATTTGGGGTAATTATAGGAATTACGCCTAACGACTACTAACGGAAATAGAAAAAACGAAGTGGTTTGCACCACTTCGTCCTTCATTTACAATTATTTGGCGTATTCGACTGCTCTTGTTTCACGGATGACCGTGACTTTTATATGACCTGGGTAATCGAGCTCTTCTTCAATCCTTTTCCGGATTTCACGTGCGAGTCGATGTGCAGAAAGATCATCGATTTGTTCTGGTTTCACTAGAATCCGCACTTCTCGTCCGGCTTGAATCGCAAAAGATTTCTCCACTCCATCATAGGATTCAGAAATTTCCTCAAGTTTTTCAAGTCTTCTAATGTAATTTTCAAGCGTTTCACTTCTAGCTCCCGGTCTTGCAGCTGATAATGCATCAGCGGCAGCCACAAGCACTGATATGATGGAAGTTGGCTCCGTATCGCCATGATGTGAAGCGATGCTGTTAATGACAGTTGGATGCTCTTTATATTTGGTTGCTAATTCAACGCCAATTTCAACATGACTGCCTTCCACTTCATGATCAATCGCTTTCCCAATATCATGCAATAAACCTGCACGACGGGCAAGAACTTCATCCTCACCAAGCTCAGCGGCCAGTAAACCTGAAAGCTGGGCCACCTCAATTGAATGTTTAAGTACGTTTTGCCCATAACTGGTACGGAACTTCAAACGTCCTAGTATTTTGATGAGATCTGGATGGAGACCGTGAACACCAACTTCAAAAGTTGTTTGTTCACCAATTTCACGAATATGTTCATCTACCTCACGTCTTGCTTTGTCAACCATTTCTTCAATGCGAGCCGGATGGATCCGTCCGTCCTGAACAAGTTTCTCAAGAGCCAAGCGTGCCGTTTCCCGTCTAATTGGATCGAATCCGGATAAAATGACAGCTTCAGGAGTATCATCAATAATAAGGTCAATACCTGTTAGCGTTTCTAACGTCCGGATATTTCGTCCTTCACGTCCGATTATACGTCCTTTCATTTCATCGTTTGGAAGATTTACTACAGAAACGGTGGTTTCTGCAACATGATCAGCCGCACAACGCTGAATGGCAAGAGAAAGGACTTCTTTTGCTTTTTTATCAGCTTCTTCTTTGGCACGGGTATCACTTTCTTTAATCATAAGCGCTACATCGTGAGCCAGCTCGTTTTCCATTCGGTCGATAATGATTGCTTTAGCTTCTTCACGAGTTAAACCGGAAACACGTTCAAGCTCTGTTTGCTGCTTACGAACCGTCTCGTCCACTTTGCTTTCCATCTCTTCAATATGCTGTTGTCTTTGGTTTAGAGAATCTTCTTTTTTCTCCAAAAGGCTCTCACGTTTGTCTAACGTTTCATCCTTGCGGTCCAGATTCTCTTCTCTTTGCAATAACCGATTTTCTTGTTTTTGTAATTCGTTCCTTCTTTCACGGGCTTCCCGATCCGAATCGGCACGAACTTTATGAATTTCATCTTTTGCTTCCAACAAGGCTTCTTTCTTAAGTGCTTCCGCTTCACGTTTTGCATCCTCAAGGATGTGTTCTGCAGAGCCCTTTGCCCCTGCTATTCTACTCTCAAATTTTGATTTGTGAATAAAATAACCAACAACTGCACCGACGATTAGGCCAAGCAAAGTGAAGATGATTGTCATGGGTTCCATCGTTTCACCTCCCCTTGCTATGAACTTTTTACATAAAATGTTGAACTGTCGGCAAGTACATTGCACATAAATTCAATATACAGCACTTAATTTTCAAAATTTTAGTTTGAAAAATTGTAAAATATACATATTAATTGTATAGTTGAGAATTTTTATTGTCAAGCGTTTGTCCCTTTGTATCAATGATTATTCAAGTTTTCTTGATAATAACCATCATAATCTACAGCATTCATTATGGAAGAAGTCTGTAAATCTGATTTCGATGCCCATTAATCCGCTGGAAATTTCGCACTTTTCTCAAAATATACAGAAAAGGCCTAAGCAAACAAGCTTAGGCCTTTTCCAAATATCATTAATCAAGCAGTTCAAAATGCTCTTCTGGTTCATTTTCTTCTGGCGGTAATTCATGCTCTCCATCGAGATTATAGTGATCTCTGATTTTCCGAGAAATTTCCTGAGCGATATCCTGATTTTCTTTCAAGAACAGCTTCGCATTTTCGCGACCTTGTCCGACACGCTCTTCATTGTATGAATACCACGAGCCGCTTTTAAGGACGATATCAAGATCAGCACCCATATCGATGATTTCACCTTCCTGTGAAATCCCTTGACCATACATGATGTCAACTTCTGCTTGACGGAATGGTGGGGCAACCTTGTTTTTTACAACTTTGATTTTCGTTTTATTACCGACGATTTCATTACCTTGTTTTAATTGTTCCGCACGGCGCACTTCCAGACGAACAGTTGAATAGAACTTCAATGCCCGGCCACCAGGAGTCGTTTCCGGATTCCCAAACATAACACCGATTTTTTCACGGACTTGGTTAATGAAAATGGCAATGGTATTTGATTTATTAATGGAACCAGACAGTTTTCTAAGTGCCTGAGACATCATCCGGGCTTGAAGACCCATATGGGAATCTCCCATTTCGCCTTCGATTTCAGCTTTAGGAACAAGTGCTGCCACCGAGTCAATGACAATGATATCCACCGCTCCACTTCGAACTAACGCTTCAGCGATCTCTAAGGCTTGTTCACCCGTATCAGGCTGTGAAAGCAGTAACTCATCGATATTCACACCAAGTTTTTCTGAATATGCTGGATCTAAAGCATGCTCGGCATCAATGAATGCAGCCGTGCCGCCAGTCTTTTGTACCTCTGCAATAGCATGTAATGCAACAGTCGTTTTACCGGAGCTTTCAGGTCCATATATCTCAATGACCCGGCCTCTTGGATATCCTCCCACTCCCAATGCTACGTCCAATGCTAATGAACCGCTTGAAATCGTTGAAATCCTACGATCAGACTGTTCCCCAAGTTTCATAATAGAACCTTTACCAAATTGTTTTTCAATTTGTTTTAACGCCATATCTAAAGCCGCTTGACGATCACTCACTCAATTTCCTCCTCTATATTCAAATAATCGGCTGTCCGATTAAAGGTGTACTTACGTTAGCAATTATTTGAGATCAAGGTTTGTACCCTGTCTCAAAACCTATCTTTACTATATACTCTTTTTACTATTTTGCCAAGCAAAAAGTCGAACATTCATTCGTTTTTTTCTTTCGGGATATTCTTTGTGAAAAAGCGTTTTATCTAAAGGAAATCTCCATTTCGTTTCACTTACTCCCTAAAAAAAACAATTTCATTGAATTAACTTTTTTCTTTTTTCCCTATTTTTCAAGAAACAAACTTCTAAAACCAAATAAAAAGCAGAGCTGTAAAAAGCTCTGCTTATAGCGTTTATAAATCCCTTAATAGGTAATGACAGCCGTATTTCACACTCCGAATACGGTTTTGTGCCCTGCTTCCTGAAAGATTCAACTCCTTGAAATGAGTGTTTCCATCCCGATAGGAAATGCCAATAAATACTGTACCTACAGGCTTGCCTTCTTGTTCATCCGGCCCTGCAACGCCCGTAAAGCTTATGCCTACATCCGCATCGAGCTTGTTCCGGACATTAGAGGCCATTTCCATAGCACACTCACCGCTGACCACTCCATACTCGGATATGGTATCATCACTGACGCCGAGGACATTAGCCTTCGCATCATTCGTATAGCAGACAATTCCGCCTTTGAAAACTTTACCGGCGCCTGGGATGGTTGTCAGCTGTTCTTGGAACATCCCTCCGGTCAAGCTTTCAGCTGCCGCAATTGAAAGCTTGCGGATCGTTAATTCTTTTACAAGTTCCTTTATTAGCGAAGTATTATCACTTCCATAATGGAACTTGCCGACCCTGCTAAGAATTTCTTTTTCCGCTTCCAAAATAAGCTCTTCGCATTTTTCTTTAGATGAGTCTTTAGCGGTGATCCTTAACGTCACTTCCCCTTCGGCTGCCAGCGGGGCAATTGTCGGATTCGTTTGATTGACAAGGAGATCTTCAATCACCGTTTCCAGTTCGGCTTCACCTATACCGTAGAACCGAAGAACCTTGGAATCGATCCGTTCATGCTTTTCCAATTTATTCATGATCTTTTCATAACCATAACTTAAAAACATCGGCTCCATTTCACTTGGCGGCCCAGGTAGAAGCATATATGTAATCCCAGATTTGGACAAGACCATTCCCGGTGCCATCCCATGATCGTTTGCCAACACTTCACTGCCTTCTAAGACGAGGGCCTGCTTTTTGTTGTTTTCCGTCATCGGACGTTCCCTTTTTTGGAAGTAGGCTTCAATGGATTGCAATGCTTCATCATTAAAAACGAGCTTTTTCCCTATATGGCGAGCAATCGTTTCTTTCGTTAAATCATCTTTGGTTGGACCAAGTCCACCGGTAAAGACAATCAAATTTGCCCTTGATTCAGCGATTTCTATAGCTTGTTGTAAACGGCGGTCGTTATCCCCGACCACAGTATGGTAAAAAACGTTGATCCCCATTTCCGCAAACTGCTGCGATAAGAATCTTCCATTAGTGTTATTGATTTGCCCTAAAAGAAGCTCTGAGCCCACTGCAATGATTTCTGCATCCATCTTTTCAAAACCACCATTCGTTTTACTTTGAATTAACAAATACTTCTTTGTTTTTTATAAAATAATCCAAACCTGACCAGATTGTAAAGATTAATGCAATCCATAATGCGATATTAGCAAAAGGAAGTGAAATGAGGGCAAATGGAAGGTTATGCAGCAATAAAGCCGATATAGAAACAATTTGTGCCCATGTTTTAATTTTTCCAAGCTGGTTCGCTGCAACCACTTCCCCCGTACCCGCTAACACCAAACGTAATCCGGTGACCGCAAACTCACGACTTATGATCACGATGGCAATCCAAGATTGACCGTACATTAAATCTAGATCAACCAAAACGATTAAGGCAGCCGAAACCAGAAGTTTATCAGCCAATGGATCTAAAAATTTCCCTAAATCAGTAATCATATTATACTTTCTGGCAAAATGGCCATCGATCCAATCCGTAGTGGAAGCGATAATAAAGAGGATGGCTCCAGCCAGATGCGCCACTGGCAAACTGTATTCTCCCCAAGTTAGTGTCCCCCATGAAAAAGGAACGAGCATGATGATTAAAAATACTGGTATTAAACAGATTCTTGCTACTGTAATCTTATTAGGCAGATTCAAAACTTTTACCTCCAAAATTTACGCGTGCCATTTGGGCAATGCGTCTTAGACTAAAATAATGCTTATATGTATAACTTATCTCAAAATCCAATCTTATATGCCGGGTAAACCATTTACTGCAGCCTTACTATTGTATATATAGAGCAAAAATAGTCATCTATAAGATGACTATTCGGCTTTCGTAAATTGTATCGTAACCAATTGCGTATTCACTTCAGTCGGTGAAATGGAATACTCCAGCTTCTCATCATTCACATAAATCTCAGTTTCATATGCCCTGCCTATATTGATGACAGCTTCTTTCTCATTGGTGAAATCAATTTCCTGGCTCTTGTCCTTGTCGATAGTGCCCTGGAAAAGTAACTTACCTTCACCATTTTTTATGCCTACCCATGGTGAGCCTTTGGAGGTCACCTTTAATTTAAAGGTATCGGTATTTTTTAATTCATACGTACTATTTTTACCGCTGGAACTGGTGACGGCAAGGTTTTGCTCTTTCTTTTCATCCTTGACAACTGCATCATCTTCATTCTTCTTATCAGATGAATCTGATTTTTCTTCATTCTGTTTTTGGTCTGCATTCTCTTCTTCTTTGTTAAACTCTTCACTTTTATTGTATCCCACGGCATCGCTCTGTTTTGGGTCCTTTTTGCCATCGTTATCCGGATTACTCATATAATGCAATACAAGCACCCAAATCAATACGGCCACACCAATGACTAAAACGGCAGCCAAAATCTTCGGTAACATTTCTACAACTTTTGAATTTCCTGCCGGTATGGTTTTCCGGGATTGGACCCTTGAAAGCTGTTCTGGCAATTCCTCGCTATAGACCGATGGTATCTCACTCTTATATTGTTCGAAAATCTCTTCTGAATCCAGTCCGACCGCTTCACAATATTGCTTTATGAATGCCCGTACATAGAACTTCCCAGGCATCATGCTGTAATTTCCCTCTTCAATGCCAATGAGGTAACGCTTTTGAATCTTAGTTAATTCCTGCAAATCATCCAAGCTAAGACCTTTGGCTTCCCTAGCTTCCTTTAATCGAATACCTAACTCAGTCAAATAAAACACCTGCCATTTTAAAAGTCAAAGGAACCAAAATCCGACCCCGAAAACTGGTCTTTTTGGTCGACAACTTCATATGTTATTTCTTCTTCAGGATTGTTTCGCAATTCAATAATATAATCAAAGTCTTCAAGAGTATACTCCGTATTTTGGACAAAAACATCCGGATGTTCGATTACTTTGACAGCATCAAGCCTCATAATTTCGCGAATCAACTGCCAATGACGCTCATTTGCACGGCGAGTTGAAACAATCCCATCTAAAATGAACAAATTATCATTATTATATTCATCCTCAATTAGCTGACTGCGGATAGTCTGCTTTAAAAGGGTCGATGACACAAACAACCATCGCTTATTAGCACATACACTCGAGGCTACGATAGATTCCGTTTTCCCGACACGTGGCATCCCTCGTATCCCAATCAATTTATGACCTTCCTGTTTAAATAGCTCGGCCAGGAAATCGACAAGCAAGCCTAGTTCATCACGAACAAACCTAAAAGTGTTTTTCTCATCAGCATCGCGCTGAATATAACGTCCATGCCTGACTGCCAGGCGATCACGCAATTTAGGTTCCCTAAGCTTAATGACCTTTATCGTATCCATCGTACGGAGGATTGACTCGAACCTTTCTATATTACGGCTGTCTTTCGCCAACAAAAGTAACCCCCGCCTGCCTTCATCGACCCCGTTGATGGTGATGATATTAATGGAAAGCATACCCAGAAGGGATGATATATCCCCTAATAAACCAGGACGGTTGACTTGAATTTCATATTCAAAATACCATTCTTTATTATCCACGATAACACTCCTTAAGCCTAAAAGTCTTTACCCTCTCAGGGGCAAAAAACTCATCCATCGGAAATTTCAAGGTCTGAACACTTTAATAGTAATTGTCTAGCTTCTATAATATAGCATTTCGTGATAAGTTAAAAGGAAAAACCCTAGAAAAATATTCATTTTTATATAAGGGGATAAATAGACATCCACTTCAATCCAAAAGGCCCTGTTATTTAATAACAGGGCCTTTTGGATTGATATTTTACTTCGTTCCATTGTTCTCGACTAACCTGACCATGACGCTTGCCATGGCATGCTTTTCTTGATCGTTTGCGACCGACCAAAGATCAGCAAGCACTTTTTCTTGATCATTCTGGGGCTCAACCTGATTAGCCAGGTAATCACCGATTTCGAAAGCCAAGTTGTTAACAGCACTTTCTGACAAACCTTGTTGTTCACCTTGATTTAATCTGTCGCCTAAGAAATTTTTCCATTGATCCCAATTGTCCAGTACAGACATGAATGGTCACCCTTTCCTTCAAAATAGTACATAGATATTTTGTGAAGGAACCGAGAAAATTATACATGTCTAAAAAAAATCATGTGTACCATCCGCCATTTACGCCTAAGATTTGCCCAGTTATATATGACGACTTGTCGGAAAGCAAATAGTATACGGCCTCTGCGACTTCTTTGGAATGCCCCATCCTGCCCATCGGAATATCGCCTTTGATGATTTCCAGGTCTTCCGCACTGAATGATTCGAGCATGGAAGTGGAAATCGCACCGGGGGCAACGGCATTCACCCGGATTCCATTGAGCGATACCTCTTTGCTAAGCGCCTTGATAAAAGCATTTTGACTGCCCTTGACCATAGAATATAACACTTCACAAGATGCACCTGTCTGCCCCCAAATCGATGTGACCGCAACGATGGCAGCCTGTTCTTGGTACATGAGCTTTGGAAGCAGTTCCTTTGTTAAATGGAATGGGCTCGTTACATGCAGCTGGACCATTTCATTAACGATTGTCTCATCCATGTCCGATATAAGCCCATAATAGCTATTGCCACTATTAAGGACGATTGCATGGAGGGCAAAAATATTTTCCGCCAATTTCTTGTATCCATCCGCTGCAGCCAAATCCGCTTGAACCGGAATAAGTTCGACTTGATGAGGCTTCAGCTCTTCAATCAGTTCAAGTATCGCTTCTTCATTGCTGTTATAATGTAAATAAAGTGAGTAATTCTCCTCGGCGAGCTTTATAGCTATTTCCCTGCCTATTCCTCCGCTGGCTCCAGTAATAAGGGCAAAACGTTTCCCCACATTCCCGCCCCCTTTATATTATTTAGGAAGTACCTGGCAGACAGTCATCCGTTGATCGGATATTAAGTCCTTGGCGACCTCCCTGATATCTTCAATCGTTAGTTTTTCCAATACCGATACAACATCGAACAAGTTCATATCATTGAATGCATATCTGGTGAATTGATTCGCTATATATTCCGGCGAATTCAGGGAGCGAAGGAAAGAACCGATTTTTTTCTTGATTGTCCTTTGCAGGCTTTCTTCATTCAGGCCAGTTCCGGCTTTTGATTTTTGCAGGATACCAAATAAAGACTCCCTCAACTCATCAGGTTTGGCACTGTCCCCGCCAATTAACGCAAACCCAAAACCTTGTTCCTGTGTATAATCATAAGAGAAGGTTTGATCGATCAACCCTTCCTCATATAGCTCCTCATGCAAAGGTGAACTCTTGCCAAATAGCATTTCCAAATATATATTGGTCGCCAATTCCCTTTTCAAGAGCTGTAAACCGGATTGGTGCACATTGATGGCCTTGATGCCCAGCATCACTTTTGGTGTCTGGACATTCATTCTTAAGACTTCCTTATCCTTGGCAACGACTTCCGGCTCTTCGTCAAATTTACGTTCCACTGCAGGTTGTTCGTTGTACCCTTTATTATTTTGATTATCCCTAATCAGTTTCATGGTGCTTTCGACATCTACCGGTCCTACAACGAATAGGAGCATGTTGCTAGGATGGTAAAAAGTATTATAACATTCGTAAAGCATATCCTTCGTAATATCCGCAATCGATTCCACAGTTCCGGCAATATCGATTTTCACTGGGTGTTGATGATACATATTGGCTATCGTCCCGAAATATAATCGCCAGTCTGAATTATCATCATACATATTGATTTCCTGCCCAATGATTCCTTTTTCCTTCTCTACCGTCTTTTCCGAAAAGTAAGGTTCCTGGACAAAGTCAATTAAGGTAGTTAGATTCCTATCGAAATCGGACGTACTGGAAAATAAATAGGCTGTACGGGTAAAAGAAGTAAAAGCATTTGCGGATGCTCCCTGCTTTGAAAATTGCTGAAAAACATCACCATCTTCCTTTTCAAATAGCTTATGTTCAAGGAAATGGGCGATCCCATCAGGTACTTTAGAGAATTCCGTTCCATTCAATGGTTTAAAATGGTTGTCAATTGAACCATAATTAGTCGTGAAAGTCGCAAATGATTTATTGAACCCACTTTTCGGAAGTATATATACTTCTAGACCATTATCCATTTTTTCATGGAAAAGTTCTTCTTTCAATTGAGTGAATGCTATTTTTTCCATTACCCTTGCACCTCCGCTTCCGTTAGGAAATAAATCGTATCAAGCTGAATTTTTTGACCGACTGCAATGATTTCTTCCTTTGTCGTCCGCTCTGTTTTTGCAAACCAATCGTCGAGCGATATATCCTGCCCGGAAACCACATTATGATATAAAATTTCCACAAGACCTCTCGAAACGTCAATGGTTTCAAGGAGTTGGTTCTTAACGACCGCCTTTGTCTGTGCCAGTTCCTCTTCGGAAAAGTTCCCTTGCTTCATTTCCTTCATTTGTGCATGGATGATATCCAATGCCTGCTTGTAGTTGGCATTCTCAATGCCCGCCATGACCATTAAAAGTCCTTTATGACTTTCGAGCCTTGAAGCTGCATAATAAGCAAGGCTGGCTTTCTCCCTGACATTAATGAAAAGTTTCGAATGTGAAAAGCCACCAAAAATCCCATTGAATAGCTGAAGAGCATAATAATCCGGATCACCGTATGCAACTTGGGTTCGATAACCGATATTCAATTTACCTTGTTTCACATCCGAATTTTCGATGATTTCTTTTTCCTTCTCCACTACCTTGCCCGGCTTCCTCTGCAGTCTTACAGGCACTCGTTCTTGCAACGATACATACTTGTCAGCTAAAGCCTCCACTTCCGATTCATCGATGTCACCGATTACATATAAATCGATTTCATCCTCCGTCAGCACTTTTTTATAATAGGCGTAAAGGGATTCCGGAGTTATCGTTTCCAAGTCTTGAAGATTGCCGCTCGCTTCTAGAGCATATGGTTCGTTTTTGCACATTTCCTCTACAAGGCGTGTAGCTGAGTATCGCATCTTGTCATCGGAAATGGATTGAATCCGCTGTTTTAAAGAACGGATTTCATTGGAAACCGTTTTAGAGTCAAAGGCTTCGCCGTTCTTCTTCGGATTAAAGATCACTTCTGATAATAACCCAAAAGCCTTTTCGAGAAGCGGGGTGGAATCACTAAGGAACTTTTCATTGACGATATCGATCGTAAAACTTATGATTTGATATTCTCCTTTTTTAGCAACATCGACATAAAACCCTGCTCCATATAAATCATCAAGATAAGATTGAAGCTCGGGTGTTGTAGGGTATTTACTTGTATTGCTTTGTAACACATATGGCAGTAATGCACGATATGTAACGTCCTCTTTTGTCAACGGGGCCTTCATCTTCAGCACGAGAGTATTCGTTTTATATTTATCCGTCTGGACCACATGAAGCTTGTAGCCGCTTTTTTCCGTAATTGTATCGGAAGCAATAGACATGAATAATCCTCCTCATTATATAAATCACCTTTATTAGCTTATTGTTTGTAGATTGGAACCCTTTTAAACATCTACTTAAAATATACATGTGAAAGGAAAAATCATGCAAGTTACAGCTACTTTTTTTGGTATTTCACCAGCCTCAGCATCACTTATGGCTCAATCTCAAAAGAAAAAACCGGCCAGCAAGTTTGCTGACCGGTTAAATACTTATCTTTTCCCTTTGATGTATGGCTGTCCGGATGCTTTCGGAGCATCTGCACGTCCAATGAAACCAGTTAGTGCGATGATCGTCAGAACATAAGGAGCGATCAAGAGATAAACCGATGGAATATCCTTGAAGAAGGGAAGGCTCGAGCCAACGATACTTAAACTTTGTGCCAAACCAAAGAATAACGCAGCACCCATTGCCCCGATCGGGTGCCACTTACCAAAAATCATGGCGGCAATGGCCATGAAACCTTGACCATTAATTGTTGCATGATTGAATTCATTCGAAAAGATGGTAGCATAAATCGCTCCGCCGATACCGCCAAAAGCACCTGATAATAAAACGGCGGCATAGCGGATTTTCGTAACATTGACACCCATCGTGTCAGCAGCCATCGGATGCTCACCCACTGCACGGATCCTTAACCCGAAAGGTGTTTTATAAAGTACATACCAAACGACAAAGGATATTAGAATCGCTATATATACGATATAATAACCATTTGAGAAAAAGATGGGTCCTATAAATGGAATATCACTTAGTAACGGAACATCAATCCGTGGGAATGTTTCTGTGATTCTATCAGTTTGACCTTTGTCAAAAATCAGCTTCACCAAAAACATGGTCAGACCTACTGCCAACAAGTTGATGGCGACCCCACTGACCGTTTGGTCCGCCCTGAACGTAATGCATGCCACAGCATGCAGAATGGAAAACAGCAAGCCGGCAATCATTGCCGCCAAGACTGCCAGCCAAGGAGTCCATTCCCCAAATACATCAGCAAGCATTAAGTTAAAAACAATCCCTGTAAAGGCACCAATGACCATCAAGCCTTCTAAACCGATGTTTATGACACCTGCCCGTTCAGAAAACACTCCTCCGAGCGAAGTAAAAATAAGTGGAGCAGCTAGAGCAATCATTGATGGAATAATAATTTGTAATACTTGGTAAAAGTCCACTTATTTCACCCCTTTCTTAAATCGAGCGGCAATCCAACGAATAAAATAACTGGATGCGACAAAGAAAATGATCAGTGCTATGACAATATCTACTATTTCACTTGGTATGCCGGTTTCTAGCGGCATATTTAAGGCTCCTGCTTTCAGCCCCCCAAATAATAAGGCTGCCAGCACGACACCAATAGCCGTATTCGCTCCTAGTAAGGCTACTGCAATCCCGTCAAAGCCCATACCTGTGAACCCGCCTTTGACTGCAGCATAACCGAAAGTTCCAAGGCCTTCCATCGCACCTGCAAGCCCTGCAAACGCACCTGAAATAACCATGGAAAGTATGATGTTCTTATTTACACTCATCCCTGCATATTCGGACGCGTGCTGATTGAAACCTACCGCTTTCAGTTCAAAGCCGGTTTTTGTCCTTTCAAGTAGGAACCACATGATGATTACGCAAATAATCGCGACCACTATTCCCCAATGCATCCGGGAAAAATCCGTAATGCTTTCGAAAAAAGGAGACCGCAGTGATGCTGTATCGGCAATTCTTTCTGTTTTATCCAGTTTGTCAGTCATTACATTCCTAATTAAATAATTCGTCACATATAAAGCTGTATAATTCAACATGATAGAAACGATCACTTCATGTACGCGGAACTTAGCTTTTAAATAACCAGGGATAAATGCCCACAAGGCGCCAGCAGCTGCACCAGCTAAGATGGCAAACGGCAAATGGATGATCCTTGGAAGATCAAAAGCAATTCCGACCCAAACTGCCGCCAGCCAGCCTACAATTAATTGCCCTTCCACGCCGATATTGAATAGGCCCGTGCGGAAAGCAAAAGCCACTGCCAAACCAGCAAGGATATAAGGGATGATTGTCCTGACGGATTCCCCTACATAATAAGAATCCCCAATAATTCCATTTATCATGGAGCCATAGCCGGCAACTGGGTCATAGCCGCTTACTAACATGATTATTGCCCCAACGACCAAGCCGAGGATAACTGCTATTAACGGACTCGTTAATTTAGATAAATACTTAGACATTTTGTTTTCCACCTGCTTCCGTCCGTTTACTGCCGGCCATAAGAAGGCCAAGCTCCTGTTCAGTCGTTTCTTTCGGATCGACAATTGCGACGATTTCCCCTTCGTATATAACGGCAATTCTATCGCTCACATTCATGATTTCTTCCAATTCAAATGATATGAGAAGTACCGCTTTTCCTGCATCACGCTGTTCAATTAGACGTTTATGGATAAACTCGATCGCTCCGACATCAAGTCCGCGTGTTGGCTGTGCGGCAATCAATAAATCCGGGTTCCTATCAACTTCCCGCCCGATGATAGCTTTTTGTTGATTCCCTCCAGAAAGCGCCCTTGCCGGGGTATATTCACTCGGGGTGCGAACATCGTAACTTTTGATCAATGAACGGGCTTTTTCAAAAATTTTCTTTGAGTTCAAGATACCTGCTTTTGAAAAAGGCTTTTGATAGTAGGTTTGCAAGACAATATTTTCCCCAATGCTGTAATCGAGAACCAAACCATGCTTATGTCTGTCCTCCGGAATATGGCCGACACCTGCTTCAGTGATCTTACGCGGCTTAAGATTCCTGATCTCTTTTCCATTTAGCTTTATCGAACCTGCTGTTGTCTTCCTTAGGCCAGCCAATGCTTCAATTAGTTCGGATTGACCATTTCCATCTACACCAGCGATGCCGACAATTTCTCCTGCACGGACAGTTAACTCCAAATTCCGAACAGCTGAAACGCCCCGGGAATCCTTGACTTCCAGTTCACGAACTTCAAGAACTACACCCGAAGGAGTAGCTGCCGTTTTTTCCGTCTTGAATAGAACTTCCCTACCGACCATTAAGCTGGCCAATTCGTCAGGGTTCGTTTCGTTGACATTCACTGTACCGATTCCTTGCCCTTTGCGTATAACCGTTACCCGGTCACAAACCTCCATGATTTCCTTAAGTTTGTGTGTGATTAAAATGATAGATTTACCCTCTTTGATAAGGGCTTTCATAATATATATCAATTCCTTGATTTCTTGAGGAGTCAATACAGCGGTCGGTTCATCAAAAATCAATATCTCCGCACCGCGGTAAAGCGTCTTAAGAATCTCGACACGCTGCTGCATCCCTATTGAAATATCGGCAATTTTTGCGTAAGGGTCAACACGAAGCTGATATTGTTCTGATAGTTTCCTAACTTCCTCGCTCGCTTCTTTCAAATCGATCTTACCCGCTTTTGATGGTTCTTTTCCTAATATGATATTTTCCGTTACTGTAAAAGGGTCAACGAGCATAAAATGCTGATGGACCATCCCAATCCCTAAATCATTGGCAATGTTAGGACTGGTAATCTTGACTGGCTTACCATTCACACGGATTTCTCCCTGCTCAGGCTGATATAAGCCGAATAAAACATTCATCAAAGTGGATTTACCCGCGCCATTTTCACCTAATAATGCGTGAATCTCCCCTTTTTTAACCTGTAGGGTAACATTATCATTTGCGACGATGCCGGGGAATTCCTTACGGATATTGAGCATCTCAATTACATATTCCACGTATTATCAACTCCTAAAATGAGTGTACATATTCTTAAATCATTTAAATGCTGCTAGTAACTTATTGATTTTTTAAAAAAACCAAATGAAAAACTACGATTCTATCATAGTTTTTCATTCGATATTTTTCAGTGCTTAGAGTTATTGGGAAAAGAAAGAATAGAGGGCAACCCTGCCTCCCTATTCTTTCTGGCATTACAGCTTATAAACCAAGTTTTTCGAATTCTTCATCCGTACCCGGAACTACGAATTCACCTGATTTGATTTTTTCTGTCCACTCTTCGACCGCTTTTAAAGATTCTTCTGTTACGTTATCTTTTGTATCGGAAATGCCTACACCATTTTCTTCGATACCGTACTCAATTACTTTTCCGCCAGGGAAGTTTCCTTCTTTCGCTTTCTCGGAAAGGTCTTTAACTGCTACGTCAACTCGTTTTAGCATGGAAGTCAGTGTGATATTGTCGTCAGTTCCCGGAACTGCCCCTAATTTAGCTTGGTCGCTATCTACACCAATAACATAGATTTCTCTCTTAGGATCTTTTTGCTTTTGCTCTACAGCTTCAGTGAATACACCTTTTCCAGTTCCTCCAGCAGCGTGATAAATGATATCGATACCAGAAGAATACATGGAGCCTGCAGTGGACTTACCGATATCAGCTTTATTGAAGTCTCCGGCATATTTAACTTCAACTTTCGCATCCGGGTTTACAGATAATACCCCAGCCTTAAAACCAACTTCGAATTTCTTGATTAATTCAGATTCAACTCCGCCGATAAAACCGACCTTGTTTGTTTTCGTTTGCAATCCGGCAATTACACCTACAAGGAATGAACCTTGCTGCTCTTTAAAATTAATGCTGGCTACGTTCTTTTTATCAACAACAGTATCCACGATAGCAAAGTGTGAATCCGGACGTTGGTCAGCCACTTCACCAACAGATTCGGCTAAAAGAAAACCGATACCATAAATAAGTTGGTAATCTTCACGTACAAGCGTATTCAGGTTTTTAGCGTAATCGGCATCTGATTTAGATTGCAGGTAGTTATAGCCATCTTTACCTTTTTCCAGACCATTATCTTTACCGAATTCCTGAATGCCCTTCCAAGCGGATTGGTTGAACGACTCGTCATCCACGCCGCCTGTATCAGTTACCATCGCAACCGTGAAGTTATCTTTGTTTTTCCCATTTGAAGATTCTTTATCATCATTCTCTGAATTACCACATGCCCCAAGTAGCGTACCGGCTGCAAGAACAAGTGAAAGAGCTAGTCCTAATTTGCGCTTTTTCAATTTTTATCCCCCTAATTTACATAGTTTTTTGAGCAGGAATGTTCTGAAAAGTCATTTATGTTTGCGTTTTCACTTCTCGTTAATTTTTTTTGCTTATGTTTGATTTGAATTTTACTGAATCAAAACAAACGCTTGCATTCACCCGTATGCAGAGTCAACACCTACACACGTTTACGAAGAACATGAAAGCTGAACATATTGGCTTTAAAGTAGTTAACAGAATACAGGATAGGCTGGTCCCAGTCATCCAGATGCATCTGCTTTAAAACGAGTAGTGCGGCTTCTGGAGAGCATTTAAGGATAGGAGAAACTTTCTCATGATATCCAATAGGCTCAATCTCCGCTACGGCATGCGTAATTTTCCGATGCGCATCTCTTTCCAAAATATCAAAAAGAGATTCATCATTCCGGTCAAAATTTTCTGATAGTATAGATTCAGGAATTTTGTCAATGCAGTAGACAACTGGCTCCCCATTCGCTGTCCTTACTCGCTCGATGATGACGATGCGTTCATCTGTTGAACATGAAAACCTGCGTATATCCTCTTCTGTAGGTTCTTGGGCCGTCGAGCTTAAGAAAATCGTACCCGGTTTCATTCCTGCCTCTTCAATCATGTTCGTGACACTTTTTAATTGCTCGATACCTGAAGTGAACCGAGGTTTCGGATTGACGAAAGTCCCAACTCCATGGCGGCGAATGATGATGTTTTCTTCTTCTAAAATTCGCAGCGCTTCTCGAAGTGTCGCCCTACTCACTCCCAATTTTTTTGCAAGATCGAATTCTGAAGGGAATTTTTCATTTTCCTGATAGACTCCTGCTTCAATATCCTGCTTCAGGTAATCAATGACCTGCAAATATAAATGTCGACTATCTGATTTTATTGACATACAGTTTCCCCCAGCTAATTTCTTAAGACATCAGACCTCTGATGTTGAATCATTCCTACTAATCGAAAATAATATAACATTTTTTTTGATATAAATAAATAGTGTTTTACTATTTACTTTAAAAGAATTTAGGAGAAATTACCCTTACATGTGTCTTTCAATCTAGATAAGGCCGCGGAATTTGTACGATTATTCTCCTAAATCGGATAAATTCATTTTAAAAACGCAAAATGAATGCCGCTCTGTTCAAGATGATGTTTTCCTGTATAATAGGATTTATCTTCTTTGAAGGGATGTACACAAGATGTTAAAGATTACAGAATACACGATTGAAAAATTGAATGATCCATTTGGTATTTTGTCCGGGGAACGTTACGAGTTGTTCTTGGATATTGAAGTGCCTGAAGAGGATGAGCTCTTTTCAGAAAATGGTTTATATATCAGGGTGCTTTTTGTTGTGGAAGAACAAATAGGCAAATTGATTAAATATGATATTTTTGAAAAAGGGAACGAAGGCGCACTCGAATTCGATTTAGAAGATGATGAAGAAGCGATGATTACCGACTTCTGCCTTAAACATTTGGACGAGGCGATGAATAATTAAAAAACCGGGCTGCAGCCCGGTTTTTTAATTATGATGAATGTGCTTCATCCTGTTCATCTTTAGTAACCAATACATTTCGTGGTTTACTGCCTTCATAGGGACCGACAATTCCCCTTGCTTCCATTTCATCGATCAATCTTGCTGCCCGGGTATAGCCAATCCGGAAACGGCGCTGCAGCATGGAGACAGATGCAGTCTGCATTTCTACGATCAAGGACACCGCATCCCCGTATAAATTATCTTCGACTTCACCATTAGAAGTTTCTGCAATTTCATCCGGTATCATCTCTTCGTTATATTGTGCTTTTTGCTGTGAAATGACATATGTGACAACTTCCTCGACTTCATTGTCGGATAAAAAGGCCCCTTGAACGCGAACCGGTTTTGATGCTCCTGCAGGCAGGAAGAGCATGTCACCCCGTCCTAACAGTTTTTCGGCTCCGCCCATGTCGAGAATCGTTCTTGAATCGGTCATGGATGAGACACTAAAAGCGATCCGAGATGGGATGTTCGCTTTAATGACCCCTGTAATTACATCTACGGATGGCCGCTGAGTGGCAATTATCAAGTGGATGCCCGCGGCACGTGCCATTTGTGCAAGCCGTGTGATGGCATCCTCTACATCATTTGAGGCGACCATCATCAAATCCGCCAGCTCATCGACAATCACTACGATATAAGGCAAGAGCGGTTGTTTGGCATCTTCTTCAATGTTATACCGGTTAATATAATCATTGTAGCCTTCAATATTACGGGTACCGGAATGAGAAAATAGCTCGTAGCGCCTTTCCATTTCACTGACCACTTTTTGCAAAGCCTGTGCAGCTTTCTTTGGATTGGTCACTACAGGCGCGAGTAAGTGAGGGATTCCATTATATACATTCAACTCCACCATTTTTGGATCGATCATCATCATTTTCACTTCATGCGGTTTTGCGCGCATCAGAATACTCGTGATAATCCCGTTGATACAAACGGATTTCCCGCTGCCGGTGGCACCAGCAACTAGTAAATGCGGCATTTTATTAAGCTCCGCCTTAACCGCTTCACCAGAAATATTCCGTCCTAAGCCTATTTGCAGTTTTGCGTCAGGCTTGTCAACTTCTTTGGCCTCTAAAACTTCCCTTAATGACACCATTGCCACTTCAGAGTTGGGCACTTCTATTCCGATAGCCGATTTCCCGGGAATCGGAGCTTCGATCCTAATATCCTTTGCGGCAAGTGCAAGAGCCAAGTCATCGGATAGGCTGACAATTTTACTTACCTTCACCCCTACATCCGGATGGACTTCATATTTGGTTACGGCTGGGCCTAAATGAACTTGAGTGACCCTCGCTTTCACTCCAAAGCTATGAAAGGTGCGCTCAAGTTTTGCCGCATTCTCATGGATCAATTGGTACTCTCCGCTTTGGTCCGTTTTTTTGGGCTGCACTAACAAAGAAAGAGGGGGTAAAAGATATTCTTTATTCTCCACTTCCGTAAAATTCATAGGCGGAACGGCGTCATCCTGTTCCTCTGCACTTTCGGCTGCAGGTTCCGTAACTACTGGAGTTATTTCGTTTTCGTCGCTATAGGCTTTATCAGCAAAGCTGGAAATGATCCGTTCGGTCGCCAGTTGCTGTGTTTCCTCTTCTTGATGAAGGGGCTGATCGGTTTCCTCCACCGGATCGGTTTCCCGTTTCTTCTTTTTCACGGGATTCTTTTTCTTTTCTTTTTTGTCGTCATTCCACGTTTTCATATCATCTCTGAAAGCAGACCATTGCTTTTTGAAAAAGACGCCAAGACCCCTGAAAAACTTCCCGAGGGTTTCACCTAACGTTTTCCCGGTCAATAGGACGGCACCTACAATGATAAAAAGGAATGAAACGATTTTCGATCCAGCTTCGTCGAATAAAAAGTATGAGGCTGCAAATAATATCGCTCCAATCATACCGCCCCCGAGGTCCTTTGTGCTGGCCTTTCCGGTCACTTCCATCCAGAATAGTTCCCATGTATTCGAAATGACACTTGGCTTCGTAAACGGCCCTCCATCTGCAAGCATGTTAAACAGTGTCACATGACTTAGCAGGAGCATGCTCGCGACAAGAAAATACATCCCGACGAATTGCCGTTTTAACAGGTAAGGGACCTCCCTCTTTATCATCAAATAGAAGCCAGCTGCAATTGCTCCCAACAAAAAGAGGATATACCATTCCCCCATGAAGAAGCGGATTAAAAAGACCGTCCCGTTTCCCACAGCTCCAAGCTTGGCAATGGCAATGATGGCCAAACCTATTATAGTTAGGCCGATCAATTCATATTTAAGCGTTAGTTTTAATTTCTCTGTACTATTCTTTTTTCTGCGTTTCTTTTTTGCCATAATATCACCTGATTCTTCATGAAACTATTCTAACTTTCCTATTCAACATCACTACATGATTTCCCTTCTAGAAACAAACGTTCGCTCCCTGATTATATCAAATATATTTGTACCTGTCCTTGATATATATACCATTTATTATTTAGACGAACATTTTGCCCACATAATGAATAAAGCAGCCAAGCGGCTGCTGATTTTCATTCCAGTATATCATAATTTACCTCAGTTAGTCGTTTTTACTAATGATTCATCTGTTCGAACACATTTATGACAGCCCCCGGCTGGATGTGTACATTCATATAATCTTCAGGATCCGTGCTTACAATTCGATCAATGCGAAACGTGCGGCCTCCGTCATGTTCAACCATTACATGTACACCATTATAGATCATTTCTATTAAATTTGCCGTCTTTTCATGGTGATGAGGGAAAATTATTTCTTCAGGAACGATCGTATAAAGCGTCATTGCAGAAGCCCCTCCTCTTCCCCGGCAATTTTTGGCCTTCTTTCTTCCATGAAGCTATTTAGTTTTCTCATGGCCTGGCCTACTCCTCCTACATCATCGATCATACCGATTTCAACTGCCTCGGCCCCGATTACATTCGTGCCGATATCCCTGGTTAAATTTCCTTTAGCAAACATTAAATCCTTAAAACTTTCTTCCGATACGTTAGAGTGCCGTGTAACAAATTTAATGACTCTTTCCTGCATTTTATCCAAGTATTCAAAGGTTTGAGGCACGCCAATGACTAGCCCTGTCAAACGAATGGGATGAATCGTCATCGTTGCTGTTTCTGCTATATAGCTATGGTCACACGAAACCGCAATCGGCACACCGATTGAGTGACCTCCCCCAAGTACAATCGAGACGGAAGGCTTTGAAAGGGAGGCCAGCATTTCTGCGATGGCTAGTCCCGCTTCGACATCTCCTCCGACTGTATTTAAAATTACAAGCAGCCCCTCTATATTGGGATTTTGTTCAATTGCCACAATTTGCGGAATAACATGTTCATATTTGGTCGTTTTATTTTGAGGCGGCAGCTGCATATGTCCTTCAATTTGTCCAATGATCGTCAAACAATGGATTTTTGAGTCCTGAGATAGTTGCGGAACATTAGTAGCCCCCAGCTGCTGGATCTTTTCGATTAAAGTTGAATTCTTACCTTCCTGTTTGCCTTCATTTTCATTTGGTAATGGTGCATTATTATCCACTATGCCAACCCCTTTCTCTTAAGCCTATAGCTTTATTATGTCTCGAGTCTCGGACTTCATTCTTCAAGATATAAGAGGTTTGACACAGAAAAAAGAACCCCTGACTGTTTAAACCAGGGGTTCCTTACTTAATATTCCATGATTATAGGTAAAATCATTGGGCGGCGTTTCGTTTTCTCATAGAAGAATTGGTTTAACGCATCACGCATTTCCTGCTTCAGCGTGGACCAATCAAAGGGTTGGCGCGACCCATTTTTCTTTACGATCTCACTTACTATTTCAGTTGCTTCCCCAATCATTTTTTCAGATTCGCGAACATATACGAAGCCCCTTGAAATGATTTCAGGTCCTGCTGCAATGCTTTTATCCTGACGGTTCAACGTGACCACTACAATCAAAATGCCATCCTGGGATAACAAGCGACGATCACGAAGAACGATATTACCCACATCTCCAACACCACTGCCATCTATCAGGATATTTCCTGCAGAGACTTTGCCGGAAAGACCCATTTTATTGCCCTTTAGTTCGATGACATCACCTTTTTCGGCAATGATGATGTTTTCACGTTCAATTCCCGCAGCAACCCCAACTTTTTGATGGGCATATAAATGGCGGTATTCCCCATGTACAGGGATCAAGAATTTAGGATTCATCAAATTGATCATCATTTTAAGTTCTTCCTGGCTTCCATGCCCTGTTACGTGCACTTTGTATTTATTTGCAGATACCACTTCAGCACCTACCCTGTAAAGCAAATCGACGGTTTTGGATAAAATAAGTTCGCCGCCCTGTAGGGGTGATGCACTGATCAAAACTGTGTCCCCCTTTTTGATCGTCACCTGCTTGTGGGTCTGTTTTGCCATTTTTTGCAGTGCCGCTATGGGCTCCCCTTGATGACCTGTCGATAACACGACGATTTCACGGTCGTCATACTGGCGAATTTCATTAATCGGGATTATCAGCTCTTCTTCGACCTTTAAGTAGCCAAGGTTCAAGGCTGTTTCATAAACGCGTTGCAGACTTTTTCCTACAACTGCCACTTTTCTGCGACTTGCAGCCGCTGCATTGAAAACATGTTGAATCCGGTTAATGTTCGAAGCGAAGCACGCTACGATGATCCTTCCGGAGGCTGCATGAAAAACCTCTGTAATATCTTTGGCCACAACTGCTTCTGATGTCGTATAACCTGGCCTCTCGGCACCAGTACTATCCGAAAGCAAGCATAGGACACCTTCTTCACCGATACCAGCCATTTTACCGATTTCCGGTTTATATAAATCAGTTGCTGCTTGATCGAATTTGAAATCCCCAGTATAAACGATTGCACCTTCACGAGTGTGGATCACGACTCCGACGGAATCGGGAATACTATGGTTTGTCCGGAAAAAGGACACAGCCGCTTGAGGGAAACTTAAAAGAGAATCCGAATCGATTTCAGTGAATGTTGCCCTGCCGTTAAAGCCATCTTCCTTTAATTTCGTTTTAATTAAAGCCAGTGTAAGCTTTGTTCCATAAACAGGTGCCGGTAAATATTTTAAGACATAAGCAAGTGCTCCCATATGGTCTTCATGACCATGGGTAATGAATATCCCCTGCACCCTTTCCTTATTATCCATCAAATAAGAAATATCAGGGATGACCGCATCGATTCCGAGCATTTCGTCTTCTGGCAGCATTAACCCTGCATCAAGAAGATAGATGTCCTCGTTCACCTCAACGACGTACATATTTTTACCAAGTTCCCCTTGTCCTCCAAGAGAAATGACTTTTATTCCATTATTTTTATCTTTACCCAATCGAATATCCTCCTTAAAAATTCCCGTTCATAATTTCCCAATGAATTCATTATAACCGATGTTCAAAAAACATGACAACACTTACCATTTTCAGAGGGACATTTTCATATAATTCAAAAAAAACAACCTATTATGTAAGAGATCCTTTGTACTTTTATCCAGTTTCGATCGATAATAAAAAAATTCAAATATTTTCATCTCGAAATCGGAAAGGATATCCCATTCATTTACATCTTTATGTAAAAACAAGCCAATCTTCAACGATCAGCTTGTTCCGTGTCTTTTTATTTATTTAATACCTTTGTTAATGCAAGGCGCTCCTTTTCCGTCAATGGCACGATTGGAAGTCTCACCGAGCCAACGTCTATTCCATTTAACTGAAGCGCTGTTTTGACAGGTGCAGGGCTTGGCGCTGCAAACAAACCTTTTATAAGCGGTAACAGTTCCTGATGCAGCCTCGCTGCCTCTTTCAAATTCCCACTGATGAAGGCCTCCACTATTTTCTGCAACTCATTACCGGCAATATGCGAAGCAACCGAAACTACACCCACACCACCAATAGCCAATACTGGGAGTGTTAATGCGTCGTCCCCACTATATAACGCAAATTCTTCATCCGTGCCGGCTATGATTTGGGTCATAGCGTTTAAATCCCCGCTCGCTTCTTTAACGGCTACGATATTAGGAATTTTTGAAAGGCGGATGATCGTTTCCGGTTCAATGTTAATCGAAGCGCGCCCAGGGATATTATATACCATAACAGGGAGAGTCGTACTAGCAGCAATAGCCTTAAAATGCTGGTATAGACCTTCTTGATTCGTTTTACTATAATACGGGGCCACCAGCATTATCGCATCGGCGCCATTTTGTTCCGCTTTTTTTGTCAACTCGATGGAAGCATACGTATTGTTGCTTCCTGTCCCCATGATGATGGGCACACGTTTTTCTACAACCTTAGAAACATGACGCAATAACGCAATTTTCTCCTCCGAAGATAAAGTTGGAGATTCCCCTGTCGTTCCCGAAAGCACAAGCGAATCGGTTCCATTCTTTAATAAATAATTAACCAATGAAGTCGTCTTTTGAAAATCGACATTTCCCTTGCCATCGAAAGGGGTGACCATTGCGGTTGATACTCTACCAAATATCATAATCTAACACCTCTTTAATTTTTAAAACCTTTATTCATTAAAAAGCCAAATCATTGGACTTCCCTTTCATGCAATTGAAATGCATAGTGCAGGGAATTAACAGCTTCTATTAAATCTTCCTCTTTCACAAGTACCCAAATTGTCGTATGGCTATCCGCAGACTGGAGAATGGCAATTTCCTTTTCGGAAAGCGCTGTGACAATCTTCGCTGCAACGCCTGGCACTCCATTTATACCTGCACCGACTACTGAAACCTTGGCACAATTTCTTTCAATGACCGGTTCATGACCAAGCTCGGCCAAAATCGAGAGGGCATGTTCTGTCATCTCTTCCGAAACGGTATACACTACGCCGCTTGGATATATATTTATAAAGTCCACTGAAATAGAGGCATTGGCCATTGCTTTGAAAACTTCTGCCTGCAGATTATATTGATCTTTTTTCGCACGTACCTTGATTTGAGTGATTTTTGGTACATGGGCAATCCCGGTCACGAGCCTTTCACGTATGTCACTGCCCTGGCTTCCCTTGTTCATGCTTGTAACAAGGGTCCCCAAACCTTCACTGTATGTTGACCTTATCCGAATCGGGACTTTCGCCTGCATTGCAATTTCAACAGCTCGCGGATGAATGACCTTCGCCCCTTGATATGCCATATTGCAAACTTCCGTATATGAAACGATTGATAATGGACGAGCTTGATCGGCAATACGTGGATCTGCCGTCATAATTCCTTCCACATCCGTAAAAATATCGACCCGTTCAGCTTGCAATGCTGCACCTAATGCAGCGGCAGAAGTATCACTTCCACCACGGCCGATGGTCGTGATGTCCCCGTTTTTAGCCGCTCCCTGGAATCCTGCAACAACGACTACATCCTTCACCTCAAGTTCCTTCATGAGACGGTCGCATTTCATTTCGATAATTTTCGCACTTGAATAGTCGGTATTCGTCAAGAATCCCGCTTGAGCTCCAGTATAAGCAACCGCATCAATACCATGTTCCAAGAGCATGTTCGTGAATATGACAGATGATATCGTTTCTCCAACTGACATAAGTAAATCCTGTTCCCGTTTTGAAAGGCTGGCTTTCGCTCCATTTACTAGAGAAAGTAAGGTATCCGTTGCATAAGGATCGCCTTTTCTTCCCATTGCTGAAACCACAACCACCACTTTATAGCCTTCTTTAATCGCATTTTCAATATGCCCCTTGGCAAATAAACGGCTTTCCTCATCGCGAACGGATGTCCCACCGTACTTCTGGACGATAATTTTCATAATATGCACCCCAAATATAAGCCAGCTTCCCAAACCGGGAAGCTGACAAAAACTCTCTATCCTATTGGAATTTAATTTTTTATCTAGTTATTAAAAATAAATTATTACTTAACGGTAACCAAACCTAATTTTAAAAGGCTCTCAGCAATTTGAACGGAATTCCAAGCTGCTCCTTTTAATAGATTATCGGAAACCACCCATAAATGGAAGCCTTTATCTTCATCCAAATCTTTGCGAATCCGACCGACGAATACATCATTCTTGCCGACGGATGAAGCAGGCGTAGGGTAAACTTGTTGCTCGGGTTCATCTTCTAGCACTATTCCAGGTGCCGTTTTCATTAAATCCTTGATTTGAGAAGCCGCTATGCCTTCTTTTTCAACTTCAATGTATACAGATTCCGAATGACCTGTTACAACAGGAAGTCTCACACAAGTTGCAGCCACTGGAAGGTCTTGCATATGCATGATTTTCTTTGTTTCATTAATCATTTTCATCTCTTCGAATGTGTACCCGTTATCTTGGAATTTATCGATTTGGGGAATGACGTTAAATGCGATTTGATAATGCTTTTCGTCCCCTTTTACCGGTAAAATCTTCGGATCTATTTCTTTTTCATCAAGCAAGTCGCGAGCCTGTTCCTTTAATTCATTTATCGCTGCTGCACCTGCACCCGAGACAGCCTGATAGGTTGAAACAACAATTTTTGATAAGCCGTATGTCTTGCGGATCGGTTCTAATGCCACAACCATTTGGATAGTTGAACAATTCGGGTTTGCAATGATCCCATTATGCTGTTTCAAGTCTTCTTCATTTACTTCAGGAACGACTAGCGGAACATTTTCATCCATGCGGAATGCGCTCGTATTATCCACTACTATCGCACCGCGTTTCACTGCTTCTGGAGCCAATTCCTTAGACACGCTTCCTCCAGCACTGAATAAAGCGATATCTATGCCTTCAAAGCTTTCAGGTTTTGCTTCCTGCACTTCGATTTCCTCGCCCTTAAACGTAAGTTTGATTCCAGCGGAACGAGCCGATGATAAAAAGATGATTTTCTTTATCGGTAAGTCCCTTTGTTCGAGTGTTGAAATCATTTGTTGTCCTACCGCTCCAGTTGCTCCCACAACTGCAATACGCAATCCCTGTGTCTCAGTCATTTATCCATACTCCTTTTCTATCTCTTAAATTAATTATTTACTGGATTTACTGCTTCTTGTTCAGAATATCATTTATTTTATCACATTAACATTCCAAAGGGTCGCACTTTAACAAAATATTCTGGTAGTGGAGTGGTTTTTCATAACTTCAACCTACAAATTTATGCATATATGTTAGTCGTTAGAATGCGGGATGGAGGCAGAAATACTTGTTCAGACTAAATCATCCTTGAACCTTTCGACGATGACAGGTTGAATCTGTTCCCTTTCCAGTGCAGCTATGATCGTATCCCTTATCATGCTCATTCTTGCAACCATGGAACTTGGTTTGCCTGTGGGATTATCCTGGCCATATGGAACGAAATAAATATCTTTTGCTGCCATCAGCCTCATTAGATTGACACCATTTAACCCAAGTGCATCATTCGTTGAAATCGCGACCACGACCGGACGGTGATTTCTCATCGTCGCTTTTGCCGCCATAAGTACTGGCGAATCGGTAAGAGCATTTGCCATCTTACTCATTGAGTTACCCGTTAAAGGAGCGATCACCATGCAATCAAGTGGCAATTTAGGTCCTAAAGGCTCTGCTTTGACGATTGTATCAACGACATGATTCCCCGTCAATTTTTCTATTCTTTCGACCCAATCCTCGCCCTTTCCAAAACGGGTTTCCGTGTTTTGAACTGTCGATGTTACGATGGGAATGACTTCCGCCCCTTCATCTACAAGTTTTTCTATTTCCGGGAACACTTCATCATATGTGCAATGTGATCCTGTTAATCCGAAACCAATCCGTTTACCTTTGAGACTCATATCTTTTTCCCCTTCCTTTTCGTGAACTCGCCTTGTATCAATAGTCCCAGTGCATTCGCTAATATCTGACCAGCTGTTTTCGGGGCAACTATTCCCGGCAGGCTTGGTGCCAACAGCGCCTTAATTCCCCTTTTTTCAGCGTAACGAAAATCAGTCCCCCCCGGTTTTGAAGCAAGGTCGATGATTAATGTATGAACGGGCATTTTAGCTATAACTTGTGCGGTAATTATCGGAAAAGGAATCGTATTGATACATATATCAACATTTTTCATTTCAGCAGCAAGATCATTTAAATGAAAAGGGGCTAATGCCATTTCACTGATCCTCGCAATATCTTCGCTTTTTCTTGCCCCCACCTTCACTTTTGCTCCCAGTGCATGGAATGACCGGGCTACACTCATACCGACCCTTCCCAGTCCGAGAACGGCTACATTCGATCCATGGATCGTAAAATCCGTATGTTGAATGGCCATCATGATCGTACCCTCAACAGTTGGAATCGAATTATAAATAGCCACATCATCACGTTCGAACAATAGTACAAGTTTGCGATCCACTTTCTTGAATATCCCATCGAGGTAATCGTTACTGATTCCTGCATAAAAAGTGCAATGTGCCGGGGTCTTTTTTATCATTTCTTCAGTTAAAACAACTTCTTCACTGGAAAAAATCGTTTCTACTTTCCCATTTGAATCGGTGCCCCGGACAGGTAGGATAACTGAATCTATTTCCTTGAAATTTATATCCTCCATTTTTTCCTTAACCGCTCCGGTAAAAGCATGGTCGAGCTGTTCAAAACCTACCAATAATAGCTTTGCATCAAGCTCTGTCAGTTTACGGACAACTTCAAGCTGACGCGCATCTCCACCAATTACAGCGATTTGCATGCCTGTGAGCATTAAAACCGTCACCTTCTTTATATAAAAGATCCTAAACATTCCTTGCCTTGTGATACAATCCCTTCAGTAAACAATTCGTTTTTTGCTACAATCTCTAGTTACCCTGCCATCTTATGTTTTTAGTTAAAAAACGGTGATAAGAAATCAAAAAACGCCTTAGCTATTGCCAGCTAAGGCGTTTTCGGATTGCATTTCGTGAAATTCCAAGGAGTAGGCGCGAGCATCATCATCCATCCATTTGCTCTCCGTCTTTATTTGAAAGTCCTTCTTGAAAATCAATGATGACCATATCCGCACCGATTTTTTTTATGTGATCCCATGGCACTCTTATTTCACTGCCACTCCTTAAAAGGCCGAACCATTTGACGGATGGGATGATCAACGAGGTAATTTGTCCAGTATCATCTATTTCCAAATCCGTCTGACCAAGGATTCCTAATCTTTCCGCCCTATTCACATCGACTATTTCCTTACCGCTCAGTTCGCTTAACCTCATATTTGGTTCCCCCTTTTTCGTCTTCTATTCAATCTATATCCGAAAAAGGTAAACTTAGAAGGCCTTTATCCAAATATTGTCCAAAACACTGGACTTCCCATATCTAAAGAAAAAAAGCCTGACCTCCCTTTAACAAAAGGAAGGTTCAGACTTAGTCGTTATTACTTGTCCCAGTTTTCCAGCGGGCTCACTAATGACAAGGAATGTTCCGTAAAGATCTGATTTGCCAATTCATTGACGGTATCCTCTGTCACTTCGTCAATCTTGATGATGATATCATCTAGGGTACGGTGCTTACCCAACATTAGCTCATTTTTTCCGTTCCGGCTCATGCGGCTATTCGTGCTTTCAAGGCTGAGCATCAAACTTCCTTTAAGTTGCTCTTTACTATTACGTAATTCCTTTTCCGTAATGCCATCCCTTTTTAAAGTATCCAATGTTTCCTGAATGGTTTCATACAGGCTGTCAAGCTGGTTTGTGCCTGTCCCCCCATATACTGTCACCATTCCGCTATCTTGATAGCTGGAATGATAGGAATAAACGGAGTAAGCAAGGCCGCGTTGCTCCCTGACGTCCTGGAATAGGCGGCTACTCATGCTTCCCCCAAGAATATTATTTAAGGTAATCAGGCTGTATGTTTTATCATTGCCGATTTCCAACCCTTTGTAACCAAGGCATAAGTGGGCTTGTTCCGTATCTTTTTTACGGGTGATCCTATTTTCATGGAAGGAAGGTTTGACCAATTCAAGACGGTCTTCCCCTCCTTGATATGAGCCGAAGTAGTTTTCGACCTCCTGAATCAATTTTTCATCCACATTCCCAGCAATGGACACTACTACTTTATCGGGTGTGTACATGTCATGCACGTATTTTTTTAATGTATCACTATTGAAGGTTTCAAGCGTATTTTCCGTTCCAAGTATAGGATAGCCAAGGGGATGGTTTTCATATACCGCCTTGCTTAAAAGGTCATGGACAATATCATCGGGTGTGTCTTCGTACATTTTGATTTCTTCGTAGACGACATTTTTTTCTTTTTTCAATTCTTCCCCATCAAATGTTGAGTTGAAGAACATATCAGCAAGGATTTCAAGCGCATAGCTTGCATGGTTATCCATTACTTTAGCATAGTAACATGTATACTCTTTTGAAGTGAATGCATTAACCTGACCACCAATACTATCGAACGACTCGGCAATTTCACGCGCATTTCTCGTAGTTGTCCCTTTGAAGAACATATGCTCCAGGAAATGTGAAACCCCATTCAATTCTGGTGTTTCATTTCTTGAACCTGTTTTGATCCATACTCCAATTGCTGCTGAGCGTACAGTTGGAATATTTTCCAATACAATTCTAACTCCATTTTGACACGTGTATTTCTTAATCAACTAACATTCCTCCCAATCATTCTATGCTGCTTTCGTTACCAATGTTTTATGGATTCGATCGCTCTTCATCTACTGCTTCCGAAAGTGTAACAACATCTAAATCTTTCTTTTTTATTTCAATTATTAACGTCTCCAATGACTTTGCAGTAGATTCCGTCGGATGCATCAATATAAATGCGCCAGGGTGTATCTTAGAAAGCACCCTTTGTTGAAGGACTTCAGGGCTTGGCTTTTGCCAGTCGATCGTATCCACACTCCACATGGCGGTCTCCATACCGAAAGAATCGGCGATTTTCACCGTTTCATCCCGGTAGCTTCCACTTGGTGGTGCGAACCATTTCATTTTCAAACCTGTCACCGCTTCAATGACTTCATTCGTTTTTCGAATTTCCTCACGTGTAGCTTGTGCGGATATGTTTTTCATATCGGGATGTGAATAAGAATGATTTCCAATTTCATGCCCGCCGCCCTTAATCATCTTGGCCAAATCAGGATTTTTCTTGGTCCAATTCCCTTCAAGGAAAAAAGTTGCCTTGACATTATTCTTTTTTAACACGGCCAACATATCTTGTAAGTATTCATTCCCCCAGGCCACATTGATTAAAAATGAAACCACTGGCTTTTCGGGGTGGGCCCGGTAAATCGGAGCCGGATCCAGATCCTCCATATGAATCTTTGCTGGGACCTGCTGAAATACCAGCTTATCCTTATCGAACACGCCCTCCTTCTTCATGGCTTTATACGATTCATCAATATTTACTTTCAGGCCGTTATATGCAGGAACGGTTTTCCAAACAGAATCTATTCGTGCATCCTGTGGTGCAATCTCATATTTTTTTGTTGATTCTTTTATTTGTAAAAGAAGCTCGTCTTCTTGCTTCATTGAAGCAACTGAATCATTGGTTAATTGGGTCAAATAAACTTGTGTATATGGATTTTGCACTAATAACCATGATATACCTGCAATGGCACTTATCGCAACTATCTGCTTCCATTTATTATTCATTTTTTACGCCCCCTTCATACCAAAATGTATGAAGAAAACGGACAAGGTAGAACATGACATGCTTATAACGCCATCGCAATATCGATATTCCAATATTTTCAAACAAAAAAAGCATGCAGATTCACAAGGAATCGCATGCCGGATTTTCATTTTCCATTACGATTGAGAAGGATTGGCTGCCTCTTTTTGCTCTTTCAAGACCGCTTTACGGGAAAGGTTTACCCTTCCTTGCTTATCGATCTCAGTAACTTTGACCAATAATTCATCGCCAAGTGAAACGACATCTTCCACTTTTCCGACTCTTTCTTCAGCCAGTTCAGAAATATGTACCAAACCGTCTTTGCCATTGAAGATTTCAACGAAGGCACCGAACTTTTCGATACGTTTAACTTTACCTAAGTATAGTTCACCCACGACGACTTCACGTACGATATCCTCAATGATTTTCTTCGCCTTTTGAATCATTGGTTCATCAGTAGAAGATATGAATACCGTTCCATCCTGTTCGATGTCGATTTTCACGCCAGTTTCTTCAATGATTTTGTTGATATGTTTTCCGCTCGGTCCAATTACATCACGGATTTTATCCGGATTTATGGACATTGTAACGATTTTTGGAGCATATTTGGATAACTGCTCACGCGGTTGATTGATTGTTGACATCATTGATTCCAAAATATGCATCCGGCCATGTTTGGCTTGTAGTAAAGCTTCTTCAAGAATCTCTCTTGAAAGACCCTCGATCTTAATATCCATTTGCAGGGCAGTAACACCTTTTGAAGTCCCTGCGACTTTAAAGTCCATGTCCCCCAGATGATCTTCCATACCTTGAATATCCGTTAAGATTGTATAGTGCTCACCTGTTTTAACAAGACCCATAGCAATACCTGCAACTGGAGCTTTCAATGGAACACCGGCATCCATCATTGCCAAAGTGCTTGCACAGATACTTGCTTGTGATGTTGAACCGTTTGATTCAAGGACTTCAGAAACAAGTCTGATTGTATATGGGAAGTCTTTATCGTTTGGAATCACAGGCTCCAATGCTCTTTCACCAAGTGCACCATGACCGATTTCACGGCGTCCTGCCCCACGGATAGGGCCAGTTTCCCCAACACTGAAATGCGGGAAATTATAGTGATGCATAAAACGTTTTGACTCTTCGGTACCAAGTCCGTCCAGAATCTGCACATCACCAAGAGCACCTAATGTACAAATGGATAGCGCTTGGGTTTGTCCGCGCGTGAACAATCCGGAACCATGAGTACGAGGCAGAATGGTAACCTCTGATGATAATGGTCTGATTTCGTCAGGATTACGGCCATCCGGACGCACTTTTTCTTCCGTGATTAAACGGCGTACTTCGGATTTGACCAATTTATTCAGGATTTCTTTGATTTGCTTTAATTTTTCTTCATCAGTCTCTTCTTCATAATGAACCAACACACGATCTTTTACTGCTTTGATGGCGTCTTCACGAGCATGTTTTTCCTGAACTTGTACAGCTTTGTTCAATTCTGCTTCACATAGGCCTTTCACTTCTGCTTCCAGTTCAGCATCCACTTGATATAAAGTGACCTGCATTTTCTCTTTGCCGATTTCAGCAACGATTTTCTCTTGGAATGCAATGATCTTCTTGATTTCATCATGTCCAAACATGATTGCTTCAAGCATGGTTTCCTCTGGTACTTCATTTGCTCCGGCTTCAACCATGTTGATAGCATCTTTAGTGCCGGCAACCGTCAGATTGATGTCACTTTTGGCTAGTTGGTCAACAGTAGGGTTAATAATGAATTCATTGTTGATTCTCCCCACTACAACTCCAGCAATTGGACCTTCGAACGGAATATCGGAAACAGAAAGTGCAAGGGAAGAACCTAGCATGGCTGCCATTTCCGTAGAGCAATCTTGATCGACACTCATGACCATGCTGATGATCTGAACATCGTTCCTGAAGCCATCTGCGAAAAGCGGACGGATTGGACGATCGATTAAGCGGCTTGCAAGAATTGCCCTTTCACTTGGTCGTCCTTCACGTTTGATGAAGCCTCCCGGAATTTTACCGACTGCATAAAGTCTTTCTTCATAGTTCACTGTCAAAGGAAAGAAGTCGACATTTCTAGGTTCCTTTGAAGCTGTTGCAGTACTTAATACAGCAGTTTCTCCATAACGGACTAAAACTGCTCCGTTCGCTTGTTTGGCTAATTGCCCTATCTCTACCGTTACATTACGGCCGGCCCAGTCAAATGAATACGTATGTTTTTCCTGTCCCATTTATTAAACCCCTCTCTGAATCTTCACTTTGAGGCTTAGTTTACCTAAACCTGTATTGGATTAAATCATTTATATGTGAAAGTAACTGAACTCGAGTTAAAACCAAACTATTCCTATTATGCACGAAAAAAACAAGCATTAACAGTAAAATGAATAAAAATTTCATTCATTTGATTATGTATATCCTGATCATTTATAAATGGAAAAGGACCCGGCTCCTGCCGAGTCCCAAGGACGAAGGCCCAGCCTTAAGTAGAATACGTCCAAATCATTTGATTAACATCAAAAAAGCGGGAAATTTCCCGCCTTCCTGAAAAAATTATCTACGTAGACCTAATTTGTTAATTAGTGTACGGTAACGAGTAACGTCTTTGTTACGTAGGTAAGTTAAAAGGTTACGACGTTTACCTACCATTTTTAGAAGACCGCGACGTGAATGGTGGTCTTTTTTGTGTGTGCGTAAGTGACCGTTCAAGTTGTTGATTTCTTCTGTTAATACTGCGATTTGAACTTCTGGAGATCCAGTGTCAGTATCGTGAGTTCTGAACTCAGCGATAAGTTCGTTTTTGCGTACTTGTGTAATTGCCATGTTATTATTCCTCCTAAAATTCTGTAAAATCACCTATTACCGAGCCAGCGTCGGAGTCTCGACTAGCCAAGCAATGGTTATTTTCATACATACAATAGAATACATGTTTTTCATTAAAATTGCAAGTCTTGTCTTTTATGCTTCAAGTTTTGCAAAATAGGCCATTGCATTTTGCTTATCCGTTTCAATCTGAGCGACCAATGCTTCAAGTCCGGAAAATTTCTGTTCACTCCGAAGTCTTGTATGCCATTCCACCGATACCTGGTTGCCATAAATATCTCCCGAGAACTCCAATGCATGAACCTCTACAGTGGGATACTTAGGTTTTTCTTCGTGGAACGTAGGCTTGTAGCCGACATTGCAAACTCCATTATACCATTTACCGCTTATTTTGATCCTGACGGCATATACGCCTGCAGCAGGAAAGATATAATCGTCACTTACTTCAATATTAGCGGTGGGGAAACCCAGCTTCCTGCCCCGCTTTTCACCGTGAACGACATGACCTTTCGTTAAATAGCGGCGGCCAGCCAAATGATAAAAGTCGGAAAAGTTGCCATTACCGAGAGTTTCCCTGATTCTCGACGAGCTAACCTTTTCATCTTCAAGTGTCTGTTTTTCAACGACTGTCTGCGAAAACCTTCCCTGTGCGTAAACAGGCAAATCCTCCATCGACCCTTGACCATAGCGGCCGTATGAATAATCAAAGCCTGCAACTACGTGAAGAACATTCAGCCCAGCAATGTATTCATCAACGAACCGCTCCGGCAGTACCGAAGCAAATTCCTTGCTGAAATGGACAATGAATAAATAATCGATCTCCATCGACTCTATGATATCCACCTTATCTTCAAGTGGAGTGATATAGCGGATATTTTCCGTTTTCCTACCCAGTACTGCAGAAGGATGCGGGTCAAATGTCATGACTGCTGACTTAAGATTCATTTCATCGGCTTTTTTCTTGGCGGTTTGAATAACAATCTGATGACCTTTATGTATACCATCAAAAAATCCAAGCGCCATTACAAGCTCGGGAAAATCATCCGAATTAAATTGATGAGGATGCTCTATTGCGATCACTTTCACCTTTCAATCTCCTCTTTCCGGCGGTAAAACGGTCTATAATTCTTGTGCCAATACTTTTACAGGTTTAATTAATCCCACTTTTGTCGGATGTATTTGATAAATGGCAATGGCCTTATCTGCTGGATCGACCATCACAAAAGGCTTTCCTTTTTCAACAACAACATCCTTTGTTTGTTCCAATACCGCACCGTTAAGTACTTTCTTTGCTACTTTATCACTAATCTGAAATTTGGGCAAATGAAATAATCCCCGCTCCAAAGGCAACAGAAATTCATCTGTTTTTCCACTTTCCATGAACTCTTCCACTTCAGCAAATGTAAAACAGTCCTCCTGCTTAAAACCTGCTGATTCAATACGCGTCAAGTCTGACATATGGGCAGGAAAACCCAGTTCTTCACCCATCATGACTGCAAGCGTCCGAATATACGTTCCTTTGCTGCATTTGACGCGAAAACGAAAAGAAATGGTTTCCCCTTTAAATTCAGAACGATCATCAAGAAGGGTAATTTCATGGATGGTGACCTCCCTTGTCGGCCTCTCCACTTCTATCCCTGCACGGGCATATTCATATAACTTTTTCCCGTTTACTTTTACCGCTGAAAACATTGGCGGCGTCTGTTCAATTTTTCCAGTCAATGATTCCAGCACATCAAGAATACGTTTACGCTGAATCACTTGATCAATCTTTTTCTCTTCCACTTTTTCACCGCTTGCGTCTTCAGTTGTCGTTGAAAAACCAAGGGTCACTTCCCCTTCATACGCTTTACCGGCTTCTGTCAAATATTCGGCTATCTTAGTTGCCCTGCCAATACAAATAGGCAAAACCCCTGTTACATCAGGATCTAAAGTACCTGTGTGCCCAACCTTTTTTGTCTTTAAAATCTTTCTTAATTTAAAAACACAATCATGGGATGTCAATCCCCTGGGTTTCCATAATGGAAGAATACCGTTCACGCTTTCACCTCATCATTTATAAAACACCCTAAACTATTATCATAAAGCAAAATGAATTCCAATTCCGAAAGGTGTTTTTCCTTTTTCAAAAAAAAGAGACCGACATCAAGAAGTGCAAAGCACTTATTGAGTCGGCCTCCTTTTACTGCTTGCTTATTCCTCGTCTTTTTCAGCCGGTTTATCCTCTGAATTGATTTGGGAAATCAACGACTCGATGCGATTACCATAATCGACCGATTCATCAAATTCAAAAAACAGCTCAGGGGTTTTGCGCAGGCGGATTCTCTGCCCAATTTCTGAACGCATGAATCCTTTCGCCTTAGCAAGACCTTGCAGGGTTTTCTCCCTTTGTTCCTGGTCACCCAAAACGGAAATATAAACTGTTGCCTGTTGTAAATCGCCTGTAACCGCGACATCCGTCACTGTTACAAATCCGATTCTTGGATCTTTAATTTTTCGGCCGATAATTTCACTCAGCTCTTTTTTCATTTGTTCGCCAACACGATTTGAACGAAGGCTCATAATATCACCTCGATAGCCTAAAGCCAGTCTATATCTGTTATTGTTCGCTCTAGTTCCGGAAAAGAATCTAGAAATTTAAGGGCATTTTGAAGTTCCCGTTCAGTAGCCTTCCTTGAGGATGTTACGGTTACGATAGTAATCCTTGTCCGCTGCCATAAATCCTGAAAATCGGTCTCTGCTACAGAAATATTGAACTTCTGCTTAAGCCGTGTCATGACACGCTGAAGCACGGCCCTTTTTTCTTTCAAAGAATGGGTGTCATGGATGATGCATTCACATTGGACAGAGCCAACGATCATTTACGTTCGATCTCTTCCATTACAAACGCTTCAATTACATCGCCTTCTTTAAGGTCGTTGTAATTTTTAATCGTAATACCGCACTCATAGTTCGTTGCCACTTCTTTTACATCATCTTTAAAACGTTTCAATGCATCAATTTCCCCTTCGTAAATGACGACACCTTGACGAATTAAGCGAATACCGCTATCACGTGTAATTTTTCCTTCTGTAACGTAAGATCCGGCAATCGTACCTACCTTGGATACTTTGAAAGTCGTACGAATTTCTGCCTGACCGATAATTTTTTCCTCGAATTCAGGGTCAAGCATCCCTTTCATAGCCGACTCGATCTCTTCGATCGCTTTATAGATGATGCGGTGAAGGCGGACATCAACATTTTCTGATTCAGCTGCACGCTTCGCATTCACATCAGGACGGACGTTAAATCCGATGACGATTGCATTCGAAGCTGTAGCAAGGATGATGTCAGACTCTGTAATGGCACCGACGCCAATGTGTATGATTTTCACTTTAGCGCCTTCTACTTCTATTTTATTCAGGGAAGCGGCCACTGCTTCCGCAGAACCTTGAACATCAGCTTTTAGAATGATGTTCAATTCTTTGATTTCCCCTTCTTTCATTTGTTCGAATAATGTATCCAGGGTTACACGGGATTTCTCATTACGTTGTGAAGCAAGTTGTCTCTGTGCACGCACTTCCCCAACTTGACGGGCCGTTTTCTCATCTTCAAAGACGATGAAACGATCGCCGGCCTGTGGCACTTCGTTCAATCCAGTGATTTCAACCGGTGTTGAAGGACCTGCATCCTTAACACGGCGTCCAAGATCGTTGACCATAGCACGAACACGTCCGAATGTATTACCGATAACAATCGGATCACCGATTTTCAACGTTCCGTTTTGAACAAGCAAAGTGGCAACCGATCCGCGCCCTTTATCCAACCGTGCTTCGATAACCGTTCCATTTGCTTTACGGGATGGATTCGCTTTATACTCCTCAACTTCACTTACAAGAAGAATCATTTCAAGCAAGCTATCGATTCCCTCACCGTTTTTAGCTGAAATTGGTACGAAAATTGTGTCTCCGCCCCATGCTTCAGAAACTAAACCATGTTCTGTCAATTCTTGCATGACACGGTCCGGATTGGCAGCCTCTTTATCCATCTTATTGACTGCGACGATAATTGGAACTTCTGCAGCTTTGGCATGGTTGATCGCTTCAATCGTTTGAGGCATAACGCCATCATCCGCTGCGACGACAAGAATGGTGATATCGGTAACTTGTGCACCGCGGGCACGCATTGTTGTAAACGCGGCATGACCTGGTGTATCCAAGAAAGTTATTTTCTTATCGTTTACTTTAACTTGATATGCACCGATATGCTGAGTGATCCCGCCCGCTTCGCCTTCAGTAACTTTTGTATGGCGTATAGAATCAAGCAATGTCGTTTTACCATGGTCAACGTGTCCCATGATCGTCACGACAGCAGGACGTTCAATCAAATCTTCAGAAGCGTCCTCAGTGACAAGTGATTCAAGGTCTGTTAGGTCAACACGAATCTCTTCTTCTGCCACTACACCATATTCCGCACAAATCAATTCAATTGCATCTTTATCCAAAGTTTGGTTGATTGTTGCCATAACACCAAGCATAAAGAGCTTTTTAATGATTTCAGAAGGTTCACGGTGAAGTTTTTTTCCAAGTTCCATAACTGTCAAAGACTCATAAAACGTAATTTTCTCTGGAAGTTCTCTTTCTTTACGTTTTGTAACAGGTGCCTGAGGCGCTTGTTGTCTTTGTTTATTATTTTTATTCTTGTTATTGCGACCCTTGTTGAACTGACCTGTTGGTTTTTTCGTACCTACAGGTTTAACTGGTGGTTTCTTCTTCAGCTTTTCTTTATTGACTGTGCTCTTTTCATCCGCTTCAGCTTCGTACTTCGCGACTGTAGCGTTAGCTTTTGGTTCAGCAGCTTGGCTTTTATCTTCGTTTTTAGGTTTGATTGAATCGTTTAATTTATTTACAGTTGAATCGTCTAATGCTGTCATATGGTTTGTTACCTCTATATTCATTTCTTTAAGTTTATTTATTACATCCTTGCTTGAAACGTTCTTTTGTTTTGCATATTCATATACACGCAATTTTGTCATACGTTCACCCCCGTAAAATTTAATCGAGCAGCGTTCGGAGTTTTTGTGCAAAACCTTCATCCAGAACTGCGACGGCAACTCTAGCATCCTTACCTATCGCATGGCCGAGCATTGACCTGCTTTCGACTCTTTTTAAAGGAACCTGATAAAATGCGCACTTATCAGATATTTTTTTTTCAGTGTTTTTTGAAGCGTCCGCGGATAAAATAACAACTTTGGCATTACCGCTTCTAATCTCTTTAACCACTAATTCTTCACCCGAAATTAGCTTGCGTGCTCGATTGGCCAAACCTAATAGAGACATCCATTGTTGTTGTTGGGTCATGTTGTTAGTTTTTCTCCTTATTCACTAATTCAAGCAATTGTTCATAAAGGGAAGAATCGATTTGAGTACTAAGGTGATTAGCCAGCACATTTTTCTTTTTGGCCAGCTCGATAACATCCCGATCAAGAGTCAAATAAGCTCCCCTTCCCGATTTTTTTCCGGTCGGATCAAGGCTGACTTCCCCTTCTTTAGATCGAACGATGCGAATGAGTTCTTTCTTCGGCTTCATTTCACCTGTTGCCACACATTTACGCATCGGGATTTTTTTTCGGCTATTCATCTTTTTCACCTCGAATTACTCGTTATCCTCTTCGAAATCTGTTTCCTCTTCAGTAACATAACTATCTCTGCTCAAAAGGAATTCCTGTTCTTCCACAGGATAAATACCAGCTTCGCGGGCTTCCGTTTCACTCTTGATATCAATTTTCCAGCCTGTAAGCTTGGCAGCTAAACGGGCATTTTGTCCACGCTTACCAATTGCCAGGGAAAGTTGATAATCCGGAACGATTACAGTCGTCGCCTTTTCCTCTTCTTTAACGATAACTTCAAGTACTTTTGAAGGGCTTAAAGCATTCGCAACGAAAATGACCGGATTCTCCGACCATTTAACGATATCGATCTTTTCACCTTTCAATTCATTGACGATCGCCTGAACACGCTGTCCTTTTTGGCCTACACAAGAACCGACAGGATCGACTTCTTCGTTATCGGAGTGCACGGATATTTTTGAACGGTCGCCTGCTTCGCGGGCAACTGACTTAATTTCCACTGTTCCATCAAAAATTTCAGGCACTTCGATTTCGAATAAACGTTTTAAAAGGCCAGGGTGTGAACGGGATACAAAAATTTGCGGGCCCTTTGAAGTCTTTTCAACTTTAGTGATGAAAACTTTAATGCGGTCATGAGGTTTATACTGTTCATTCGGCATTTGCTCATTCACTGGGAGCAAAGCTTCGATTTTACCTAGGCTCACATAAATGAATCGGGAATCCTGGCGTTGAACGATGCCAGTCATGATATCCTCTTCACGATCGATGAATTCGGCATAAATGATGCCCCGTTCAGCTTCACGCACTCTTTGAGTGACGACTTGCTTTGCTGTTTGTGCTGCAATACGGCCGAAATCCTTTGGTGTTACTTCCATTTCGACAATATCCTCTAACTGATAGTTGGGATCAATTGCTCTTGCTTCTTCAACAGAAATTTCCAGACGCGAATCGAACACTTCGTCAACAACGTCTTTTCTGGCAAATACACGCATAGTTCCTTTACCAAGATTCAAGTCGATACGTACATTTTGTGCTTGGTTAAAGTTACGGCGATATGCCGATATAAGGGCAGATTCAATCGCGTCGATCAAAACCTCCCTGGAAATTCCTTTTTCGTTTTCTAAAATATAGAGAGCATCCAATAACTCATTGCCCATGGTGATCCCCCTTACGGATATTTAAATTAATGATTTGCTTGACTTAAGAGAAGGTAATCGCCAATCTCGCTTTGGCTACCTTTTCGAATGGTATGACGATTGTTTTCTTTCTTGTTTTGATTCTGACCTCGAGTGTCACTTCTTCACCATCGAAACCGGTTAAGATTCCTTCGAATTCTTTTTCATCTAAAATGGGCTCATATGTTTTTATGTAAACATTTTTACCGATAGCATTAAGGAAATCCTTCTCTTTTTTCAGAGGCCTTTCAGCTCCGGGTGATGAAACTTCGAGAAAATAATTTTGTGGAATCGGATCAACCTCATCAAGCTTTTCACTGAGTTTTTCACTCACATTTCCGCAATCATCAATATCTACGCCTGTTTCTTTATCAATGTACACTCGAAGGAACCAGCTTTTACCTTCCTTCACATACTCCACTTCGACTAATTCAAGCTGCAATTCTTCAAGAATTGGTATTGCTAATTCCTCTACGACTTCCGTTACCTTTTTACTCATTTGTTTCCTCCATACGTGCGTTGTATGCGCTTGGTTTCGGATTCAAAATTAAATGGTCAATACAACACGAAAGAGTGGGTTTCCCCACTCTTGCCATTGGTTCCTCTTAGTATTTCCAATAAAAATATACCATAATCAAGATATTTATGCAAATATCATGTCTGTTTCTTCCTTTTTGGAATCAGTTTCCTCTTTAAAATAAAGATAACTGATTTTGTTCAGGCAATGACTCCAGACAGCCTTGTTTATCAAGGTATTCAAGGATGGTCTTCGAAACCTTCCCCCGTTGTTGAAGGTCTTCTTTGGAAAGGAATTCACCATTTTCCCGCGCGTTGACGATATTGATCGCCGCATTCGTTCCAAGACCAGGTATCGAATTGAATGGCGGTATCAAAGTATTTCCTTCAATTAAGAATTGATCTGCACTGGATTTGTACAAGTCCACTTTAGCGAATGAATATCCGCGTTCACACATTTCCAAAGCAAGTTCAAGAACCGTCAATGTATTCTTTTCCTTTGTGGATGCATCCAATCCCTTTACCATGATTTCTTCCATTTTTGATTTGATCGCTTGCGACCCCCGTGTCATGGCGTCGATTTCAAAATCATCGGCACGTACTGTGAAATAGGCTGCATAATACAATAAAGGCAGATGCACTTTAAAATAGGCAATCCGAACAGCCATTAAGACGTAAGCTGCAGCATGGGCTTTCGGGAACATGTATTTAATCTTCTTACATGAATCGATATACCATTCCGGCACCTCATTTTTCCTCATTTCCTCTTCGAATTCCTCCGAGAGCCCTTTCCCTTTACGAACAGATTCCATGATTTTAAACGCTAGGGAAGGATCTAGGCCTTGGTATATCAGATAGACCATAATATCATCCCGGCAGCCTATAACCTCACTTAGTGTACATATGCGGTTGTGGATCAATTCCTGTGCATTGCTCAGCCATACATCCGTACCGTGGGAAAGCCCTGAAATCTGAACAAGCTCGGAAAATGTCGTAGGTTTCGTATCTTCAAGCATCTGCCGGACAAAGCGCGTACCAAATTCCGGTATGCCAAGCGTACCCGTTTTACACATGATCTGTTCTTCGGTAACTCCTAAAGATTCAGTACTGCTGAATATTTTCATTACTTCCGGATCATCGGTAGGGACGGTCTTTGGATCGATGCCACTTAAATCTTGAAGCATCCGGATTACAGTCGGATCATCGTGACCAAGTATATCAAGTTTCAAAATATTATCGTGAATGGAATGGAAATCAAAGTGAGTTGTTTTCCACTCAGAATTCCTGTCATCCGCAGGGAACTGAATTGGTGTGAAATCATAGATATCCATATAATCCGGAACAACGATAATTCCCCCCGGGTGCTGTCCAGTCGTCCTTTTCACACCAGTACAACCGGCAACAAGGCGATCAGTCTCGGCTCCACGCATGTGGATGTTATTATCAGAGGAATACCCTTTTACATATCCATAAGCCGTTTTTTCAGCGACCGTACCAATCGTTCCGGCACGATATACATATTCTTCACCGAATAAGACCTTCGTATAGTTATGGGCCTTCGGCTGATACTCACCGGAGAAGTTCAAGTCAATATCAGGAACCTTATCCCCTTTAAATCCAAGGAAGGTTTCAAACGGGATATCATGCCCGTCTTTTGTATAAGCAATGCCACAATCGGGACAGTCTTTATCTGGCAGGTCAAACCCGGAACCTACAGAACCGTCATTGAAGAATTCGGATTTCTTGCACTCCGGACATACATAATGCGGCGGAAGCGGATTCACCTCTGTAATTTCCGTCATGGTGGCAACGAAAGATGATCCAACCGATCCCCTTGAACCAACTAGATAACCATCATTCAAGGATTTTTTAACAAGTTTGTGGGAAATTAAATAAATAACGGCAAAACCGTGGCCAATGATGCTTTTCAATTCTTTCTCAAGACGGGCTTCCACGATTTCCGGCAGGTTCTCTCCATAAATCTTCCTTGCCATTCCATAACTCATTTGACGCATCTCTTCTTCTGCACCTTCAATTTTAGGTGTGTATAACTCATCCTTGATAGGTTTGATTTCTTCAATCATATCAGCGATTTTATTCGTGTTGGTTACCACGACCTCTTTGGCTTTCTCAGAACCGAGGAAGGAGAATTCCCGCAGCATTTCATCTGTCGTCCGAAAATGTACGTCAGGAAGCTTATGGCGATTCAGCGGATTTGCGCCACCTTGTGAATTCACAAGGATTTTACGGTAAATTTTATCATTCGGATCTAAATAATGCACATTTCCCGTGGCTACGACTGGCTTATCCAATTTTTCACCAAGCTTGACGATATTGGAGATGATCGTTTCCAATGATTTATCATCCCGTACATATTCAAGCTCAATCAAATGCTTATACACTTCCTTCGGATGGATTTCAAGATAATCGTAGAATTCGGCGATATCGACGACTTCCTCAAAACCCTTCTGCATCATCCCTTCAAAAACTTCCCCTTTATCGCATCCCGATCCGACCAAGATTCCTTCACGATACTTTTTAAGTTGTGAGCGTGGTAGTCGGGGCACACGATAGAAATAATCTATGTGTGATATTGAAATTAATTTGAAAAGGTTTTTTAAGCCAGCCTGTGTTTGCGCAATCAGCGTACAATGAGACGGCCGGGAACGCTGATAAGCGTTTCCTTTACCCATATTGTCATTAAGTTGATCATGATGGGTAATCTCCTTTTCCATTGCATCCTTTAGCATCTTCAGCATAAGGTATCCTGTAGCTTCGGCGTCATAAATGGCCCTATGATGCTGGGTCAAATCAATATCGAACTTTTTACATAATGTATTTAACCGGTGATTTTTAAACTCCGGATATAAGAAACGGGCAAGTTCCAATGTATCAAGAACAGGATTGGAAGCTTTAGGATAACCCAAGTTTTTATAGCCTATATTCAAAAATCCCATATCGAAGGCTGCGTTGTGAGCAACCAGAATCGCATCGCCCGCCCATTCCTTGAACTTTTCTAGTACTTCCGAGACTTCCGGAGCATTTTCTACAAGATCATCAGTGATTCCAGTCAATTCTATCGTCGTATTGGATAGTGGATGATGCGGATTAGCAAAAGACTCGAAGCGATCAATAATGTCACCATCACGAATTTTCACTGCAGCAAATTCAATGATCGTATCATAAACGGCTGATAGGCCTGTCGTCTCTACGTCAAACACAACATAGGTGGCATCTGCCAAAGCGATATGCGCCTCATTATAAACTATGGGCACACCATCATTTACCAGATTCACTTCGACACCATAAAGGATTTTGATACCATTCTTTTTCCCGGCACTATAAGCTTCAGGGAATGATTGGGCTCCCGCATGATCTGTAATGGCTACAGCCTTATGCCCCCACTTTGCTGCCTGGGCAACAAGCGCAGAAGTAGGCGTCACTGCATCCATTTGGCTCATTGGGGTATGCATATGCAGTTCTACACGCTTTTCCCCTTCTGGAGCCTTATCCTGCCGTCCTTGTTTAGAAATTTCATTTATATCATTTGCGATCATTACTAGGTCACGTACGAATGTATCATTTTGGATGCTGCCTTGGGCACGTACCCACATCCCTTTTTTCACTCGGGCAAGTATGGCAGCATCTTCTTTATCACGGGAAAACATTTTGACCAATATCGAGCTCGTATAATCTGTGACTTTAAAAGTCAACAGGCTTCGTCCGCTGCGTAACTCACGCACTTCTGCATCAAATACGAAGCCTTCGATAGCAATCCTGCGCTCTTCATCAATAATTTGTTCGATTCTGCGGAAATCCGCATCTTCTTTAATCGTATAGCCAATTTTAACCGGTCCATCGTAGACGGCATCGTCCCCGCCTTTTTCCGATTCTTTTTTCTGCATTTCCACTAGGGCAGCAAGTCCCTTTTCTGCGTCTTCCTTTTGTTTCTCTTCTAAGAACTTTTGGTAATCAGGATTCGAAACCGTTTCCTTCACTTCCGCTTCAAGTGTCAACGGAGGAAAACCGAATGTTTGATAGATATTCGAAATGATGCCGGAGTATTTTCGCTTCAACTGACCAGCCTCCGCATCATTCCGGGCGCTAACGATAAGCTTATATCCATTTACCGTTGGAACTTGTTCATTTAGAAGTGATAACAGTGCAGGAGACATGCCTTCAAGCTCGCCAATGCAGTTTTTCCAATACTCCTTCACCAATTGTTCCGTCACTTGCGGATTGGCCACATTCAAGTTGAATGTGACCTTTGCAATATGGGAAAACGTACTTGCCAGATGAGTAGCAAGTCTTGTATGAACACTGCAAGGAATTAATGCAGGTATATTAAAGGCAAAATGCCATGTTTTGGACTCCCTCTCGATTGAGAGTTTATCAATTTCGGCACCTATGAAATAATTCACAAAGGCATCCTCAGTCAAGCCCATTTGCTGGAGCAAGAGTTGAAATCTCTCTCTACCGCTATTTGGATTTTGATCCATTCCCTCTCTCCCCTATCTACTATCTCTTATTTTTCACAATCATTTTCTTTTGATACCAGAGGCTATTATAACATATCATGAATGTTTCACTAGTATCCAAATCCATGAAAAGGAAAGGCATCATCCAATTGAATGATGCCTAATTCCGCTATTTTTAAATTATGCCATTATTTCGTGAAGCTTTTGAGTCAGTTCAGCTCTTTCAACTTCAAGAACCTCACCCGTTTTACGGATTTTCACTTCAACGATTCCCTCGGATGCCTTTTTACCAACAGTCACCCTGACAGGAAGACCCATCAAGTCAGAGTCTGCGAATTTTACGCCCGCACGTTCTTGACGATCATCCATAAGAACTTCCATGCCTTGTGCCTTTAGATCATTATATAAATCTTCTGCCAGGGCAGCCTGAGCCTCATCCTTCATATTGATTGGAATCAAATGGACTTGGTATGGCGCTAAATTCGCTGGCCAGACCAACCCTTTTTCATCGTTGAATTGTTCAGCAACAGCGGCTAGTGTACGGGAAACACCAATGCCATAACAGCCCATGATCATAGGCTGCGTCCTTCCATTCTCATCCAGGAATGTCGCATTCATAGCTTCAGAATATTTAGTTCCCAGTTTGAATACGTGGCCTACCTCAATCCCTTTGGCAAATTTAATCTTTCCGTTTCCGTCCGGTGATGGGTCACCCTCTTGGATGAAACGAAGATCTATATAATTATCCACGTTAAAGTCACGAGCGGGATTTACGTTCACATAATGGTGGTCTTCCTCATTTGCACCACAAATTCCATTAACCATGGCCTCAACGGCAACATCCGCAATCACTTCGACTTCAGAAGTGACATTGATTGGTCCAAGTGATCCAATTGTACATCCTAAGACTTCTTTCGTCTCATTTGGATCGACCAATTCAACGATTGAAGCGTTATAGAAATTCTTCAGCTTGATATCATTGACTTCATGATCTCCTCGTACCAAAACAAGCACATACTTTTCATCCACTTTAAACAATAACGATTTTATTAGTTTCTCTGCACTAGTATTCAAGAATGAAGCAACTTCTTCAATCGTTTTTTGGCCTGGTGTATGAATTTTTTCAAGTGCAATTTGTTCTTCGGAGCTTTTTTCATATTTAACGCTCACAGGTGCCATTTCAATATTAGCTGCATAATCGGAAGTATCAGAATATGCGATGGTATCCTCCCCAATTTCAGACAGGACCATGAATTCATGTGTATCCTTACCACCCATTGCCCCAGAATCGGCAATGACGGCACGGAAGTTCAGCCCACAACGGCTGAATATATTCGAATATGCCGCATATAAATTTTTATAAACAGCATCCAGGCTTTCTTGATTAGCATGGAAAGAATAAGCATCCTTCATGATGAACTCACGTCCACGCAACAATCCGAAACGCGGTCTTTTTTCATCACGGAATTTGGTTTGGATCTGATAAACCGTTAATGGAAGACGCTTATAGGATTTCACTTCATCACGAACTAAGCTGGTTATCACTTCTTCATGTGTGGCACCAAGCGCAAATTCACGGTTGTTGCGATCCTTAAGCCGCATCAACTCTGGACCATAGGTATACCAGCGTCCAGATTCCTGCCAGAATTCGGCTTGTTGCAGAGCCGGCATCAACAATTCTACCGCACCAGCATTTTCCATCTCTTCCCTAACGATAGCCTCAACCTTTTGAAGCACCTTTTTTCCAAGCGGCATAAAACTATATACACCGCTGGAGTTTTGTCTCATAAATCCTGCACGTAATAGCAGCTGATGACTTTTGATTTCAGCATCTGCAGGCACTTCCCTCAATGTAGGGATCAACGTCATACTTTGTTTCATATCTGCACCTCTTCAATATTTCCTTTAAATTAATTGCGGCTACGGAAAATTCATACCGCAACATTAATACGGTCATTTCATACAAAAAAGACTTTCCGCGTTTTTCAGAAAAGCTAATTTAATATACTCATTCTCGATTATACTTACGATTTCCCTAGAAAACAAACAATTTCCCCAAAACGGTTAAAAAACTAGGAAATCCCTTCAGATAAGAAAACGGCCAACAGATAAATCTGCTGGCCTGTTTTGCATTTTCCAAACTTATCTTACAGGAAGAATCGCTGGATATCATTCCATGTAACGACAATCATCAATAACATCAGCAAGGCAAAGCCGATGAAGTGGACCATTCCTTCTTTTTGACGGTCAATTGGTTTTCCTCTTAAGAATTCGACCACAAAGAATAACAGTCTTCCTCCATCCAATGCCGGCAGCGGAAGCAAGTTCATGATTCCCAAGTTAATGCTGAGCAGCCCAGCCCATTTCATTAACGTGAATAAACCTTGTTTCGCTACTTCCTCAGTTGATTTATATATTCCTACAGGACCGGATAAACTGTCGATCGTAAATCCACCCGTTACGAGGTCACCAAGGATGATGAAGATTTGTTTTGTCCAAAAATACGTTTCTGTAAAACCATATTGTATTGCTTTAATCGGTGCTTTTTCAACCGGAGGGTAAACGCCGATAATTCCGATTTTCTTCCCTTCCCTCTCCACTTCTTGTGGAACAACCGGAACTTCTAATGTTTTCCCGTCCCTGTCAACGACGAACTCGATCTCTTGCCCAGGGTTCTTTTGAATGCTTTCCTGAACATCTCCCCAAGTGGAGACTTCCGTACCTTCTATGGATTGAATGACATCCCCCGATTTTAAACCGGCATTTACAGCCGAACCATCTGGAGTCAACTCACCAAGTTTCGCTTCATCCACCACGACTCCTTGAAACATGCCGATCAACACAAAAATGACAAAAGCCAAAACGAAATTCATTGCCGGTCCAGCTACAATCGTCAGGAAGCGATGCCCAAGCGACTTTGAGGCAAATTGCCGATCATAAGGAGCAATCTGGTTTTCTACACCATTTTCAACGATCACCGCTTCTTCATGAACGGCAAACGTTTTTAGTGTATCTTCCTCGCCCTCTTCATAACCAGTAAGGATCAGTTTATGATCAAGATCGATCACTTCAACTTCCACAAGACGAATATCAGGATATTTATCTTTATTGTTCAAAATGATTTTTGTAACATTCTCTTCATTATCAAACATTAATCCCACCCGATAGCCGGGCTTCAATTCAATATTCTCTGCGTCTTCACCAGCCATACGCACGTACCCGCCAAGAGGGAGCAGTCGAATGGTATATACGGTTTCCTTCTTTTTATAAGTGAATACTTTTGGCCCGAAACCGATTGCGAACTCACGGCATAAAATTCCTGCTCGCTTTGCAAACACTAAGTGCCCAAGCTCATGGAAAAATACTAGAGCTCCAAAAATGATGATGAACGCTATAATCGTTTCTAAAGTCTGCATGTTCCGGTCACCTATCTTTCACTAAAGATTCTATATACTGCCTTGTCATATTATCGACTTCCTGAATCGTTTCTAAATCTGGAAGGGCTATGACGGAATGCTGATTCAGCGCCTTTTCAATCAATGTTTCTATATCAAGGAAGGTTACCTTTCCAGATAAGAACGCAGAGACTGCGGCTTCATTGGCGGCATTCAACACAGTAGTCATCGTTCCGCCCATTTTACCCGCTTTATATGCGAATTGCAAACAAGGATATCTGGTGAAATCCATATCGCTGAAATGCAGTTTGCCTGCTTCAGCAAGATTAAGCCGTTTGCGACCTGTTAGCGGAATACGGTCTGGATAAGTAAGTGCATATTGTATCGGAACCCTCATATCCGGTGTCCCCAGTTGTGCCATCACGCTGGAGTCATGAAACTCAACCATGGAATGGATGATGCTCTCCTTATGAAGCAATACATCAATTTTATCGTAGGGAAGATCGAATAGCCAGTGGGCCTCAATTACTTCCAATCCCTTATTCATCATTGATGCCGAATCTATGGTGATTTTAGCTCCCATTGACCAGTTCGGATGGTTCAGTGCCTCTTCCACCGTTACACCCTTCAATTCTTCCCTGGTCCGATCCCGGAAACTGCCTCCTGAAGCAGTAATGACAAGACGTTCTATATTTTTTCCCTTTTCACCTTGCAATGCCTGAAAAATAGCTGAATGCTCACTGTCAACCGGCAGCAATCGGACCCCCGCTTTTTTTGCTTCACTTATGACCAAATGACCTGCAGTCACCAAAGTCTCCTTGTTGGCGATGGCTATATCTTTTTTAGCCTTTATTGCTTGAAGTGTCGGATAAAGACCCACGCTTCCGATGACGGCATTGACCAATATCGTCGCTGGACCATAAACGGCAACAGCAGCCAATCCCTCATCTCCATACATGAACTCGATATCTTTGCGGCTGGAGAATTCACTTTTCAAAACATGATAATTTTCTTCCGTTTGGACTGAAACCAGTTTCGGTTCAAACTCTTTTATATAAGTCCTGACCAATTCTATATTCTTTCCAGCAGAAAGCGCCACAATCTTGAATTGATCTGGATGGGACCTTACTACATCCGCTGTTTGTTGACCAATCGATCCTGTCGCGCCCAAAAGGCTGATATTTTTCAAATTGTTCATCTCCTAATTCAATAACGCTTGCCTATATATATATTATAAAACGTGCAATAAATGCAAAATCGGTAAAATGAATATCACGCTATCAAGCCTGTCCAAAATTCCTCCATGTCCCGGGAGAAGCTTCCCTGAATCTTTAACGCCATAATGACGTTTATACGCCGATTGGACAAGATCACCCAATTGCCCAAATACCCCAATGATTAATGAAATCAATAATAATTGTAATAACGTGTAGTCAAGGTTGGAGAAGACGTAAAATAGAACACCCACTACCATAGCGGAAAATAACCCGCCGATAAATCCCTCCACTGTCTTGTTTGGACTTATTTCTGGCCATAGCTTTCTTTTACCAAGTGATTTACCAATGAAGTAGGCTCCGGAATCGGTTGCCCAGATCGTAAATAGGGTAAGCAGGATATAGATCAGCCCTAACCCCAAAGAGTCCCGTGTTTCAAATAGGTAGTAGAAACCTATCCCCAAGTATAGGATTGAAATCACGAGAAAGCCTGCATCATCAAAAGTGAAACGGTTTTTTGAAACGACTGTATAAAGTAACAGCAGCAAAACCCCGATTAAGAAGACTTGAACCTTATCGTAATTTATTTCCGCTAAAAAAGCGGTATGCTCATTAGGCAATAAAAGCACCCACAATAATATGTGTGCAAGAAATGATTCAAAAGACAATACACGTAACTTTTTCATTTTCATCAGTTCATACAAACCAATTGACCCTAACAGATAAACCGTCAGTAAAAAGGGAATGCCCCCTAAAATGACTAGTGGAATGAAGATAGCGGCAACTACGACCGCCGTAATAATTCGTTGTTTCATTATTCCATTTTCCTCGCCTTCTACATTAAACGCCACCGAATCTTCGTGAACGCTTTTGATACTCCTCAACTGCCTGCAATAAATGCTCTTCACTAAAATCCGGCCATAGCACTTCAGTAAACCACATTTCAGTATAAGCTGCCTGCCAAAGCATGAAATTGCTTAAACGGATTTCACCGCTTGTACGGATCAGTAAATCAGGATCCGACAAATGTTTGGTCATCAGATAACTGGATAACATTTCCTCAGTTACAGATTCCTTTATTATACCATTCTTAGCATCATTCAAGATGCTATTCACTGCAGATACAATCTCCCCGCGGCTTCCATAATTCAGGGCAAAATTCAGAATCATCCCATCATTACCTTTCGTGTCTTCCATTGCCCGTTTAACGGCACTTTGAGTATGTGACGGAATGAGAGACAAGTCCCCTATCATTTCTACTCTTACATTTTCGGAAATGAGCTCGGGTAAAAATGTCCCAAGAAATTCCTGTGGAAGCTTCATCAAAAAGTCTACTTCACTTTTCGGACGTTTCCAATTTTCAGTTGAAAACGCATAGACTGTCAAAGTTTTGACCCCTAATTTATTGGCAACTTTCGTAATCCTACGAACGGTTTTCATTCCTTCATGATGACCCGCCACACGTGGCAATGCACGCTTTTTGGCCCAACGGCCGTTTCCATCCATAATGATGGCTATATGCTGAGGAACATCAAACTGTTTAATATGCTGAATCCTATTTGTTACATCGGAAGAAGCATCTTTTTTAACGAAACGCTTCCAAAGTGAATACATATGTTAGTCCCCCATCAGGTTGTACTTATCTCTCTACAAAGGCAAAGTTGTCGTGCACTATGTATATCAAGCTTTCTGCCGCTTAAAAAGAATCTATATTATAATATCAAAAAAAAACTGGTTCTCATATTATTATTATGAAAATTTTTTCTTCAATAGAAGCTAGAAAGGGAGAAATCATTACTTCTTTTTTTCTAAAACCGGTTTATGAATACCATGAAAAATGCAAAAAAGGACCACCTCCAACGTTTGCATGCAACATACTAACTCAAGGCGTAATCATAATCGGAGAAACCTTATTATAACAGTTTTCTCATTTAAGCACACCTATATGTTAGAACCAAGACATGACCCTGTATGGATTCGGCCCTCTTTATTTAATCAATTCTTCAGCGGAAATTATACTTCCAAAATTTCTTTTTCTTTATCTTTTGTAATTTCATCGATTTTCGTGATATTGCCATCTGTCATCTTTTGGATGTCATCAGCATAGCCACGTAAATCATCTTCAGTGATTTCACCGCTTTTTTCAAGCTTTTTCAAATCATCATTAGCATCTCGACGCACATTACGGACAGCTATTTTCGCTTCTTCCGCTTCTTTTTTCACAACTTTCACAAGCTCTTTTCTACGCTCTTCAGTTAACGCCGGAATGGCTATCCTGATGACCGATCCGTCATTAGAAGGATTTAAGCCTAAGTCTGATTTCAAAATCGCCTTTTCGATTTCACCCAATACAGTTTTATCATATGGTTGAATGACTAATAATCTAGCTTCCGGGACAGAAATGCCAGCCACTTGATTGACTGGTGTCGGCGAACCATAATAATCAATCGAGATTCTATCAAGCAATGAGGCATTTGCCCTTCCGGCACGGATGCTTGCTAATTCACGTGTGTACGCTCCAATGGCTTTTTCCATTTTCGTTTTCGCATTCGAAATAACTTGTTTCGGCATCTTTTATTTCCCCCTTACGATAGTTCCAAGCGTTTCGCCTAAAACGGCCCGTTTAATATTACCTTTTTCCATGATCGAGAAGACGATCAATGGAATATCATTGTCCATGCATAGTGAGGACGCAGTTGAATCCATTACTTCTAACCCTTCTTTAATCACATCAAGATAGGAAAGTTTATCATACTTCACTGCATTTTTGTCCTTTACCGGATCTGCATTGTATACGCCATCCACATTATTCTTCGCCATCAAGATGACATCAGCTTCAATTTCAGCAGCACGCAGGGCGGCAGTGGTATCCGTTGAGAAGTATGGATTACCTGTACCAGCTGCAAAAATCACCACTCTCTTTTTCTCTAGGTGCCTGATTGCACGGCGTCTAATGTATGGTTCTGCGACTTGTCTCATCTCAATGGAAGTTTGCACGCGGGTTTCAATTCCAAGCTGATCAAGGCTGTCTTGTAATGCCAATGAGTTCATGACTGTAGCCAGCATACCCATATAATCGGCATTAGCACGATCCATGCCCATTTCACTGCCTATTTTTCCGCGCCAAATGTTTCCGCCGCCGACAACAACAGCCACTTCCACATCAAGCTCAGCCACTTCCTTGACTTGTTCAGCAATGGATTTAATTACTGCAGGGTTAATTCCAAATCCTTCTTCACCGGCTAATGCTTCGCCACTTAGTTTTAGAACGACACGTTTATATTTAGCGTTACTCATGAGAACCTCCAACTATGTAATCTTTTCATTCGTTCATCATGTTTTCTTGCAATACTACCAAAAATTCATGACATTTCAAAAAATAGGGAACACAAGAGTGTTCCCTATTATTAATTATCTGACAATTAGTCTTTTTTAACTTGATTCATTACTTCTTCAGCAAAGTTTTCTTGACGTTTTTCAAGACCTTCCCCTACTTCATAACGAACGAATGATAGGATTTTTCCACCTTTAGATTCAACGAATTGTCCCACTTTTTGATCAGGGTTCTTAACGAAAGCTTGTTCGTTAACACAGATTTCTTCGTAGAATTTATTGATACGTCCTTCAACCATTTTTGCAACGATTTTTTCAGGTTTTCCTTCATTAAGTGCTTGCTGAGTAAGAACTTCGCGTTCGCGTTCTAGTTCGCTGGCATCAACTTGGTCACGAGAGATATATTTAGGGTTAATTGCAGCGATATGCATTGAAACGCCTTTAGCTGCCTCTTCATCAGTTGTACCTTCAAGAACTGATAGTACGCTGATGCGTCCACCCATGTGAAGGTATGCACCAAATGCGTCGTTATCTGTTTTAGAAACGACTTGGAAACGGCGAAGAGTTAATTTTTCCCCGATTTTTGCAACAGCAGCATTGATATGATCTGCAACTTTTGCTCCATTTTCCATTGTTTGCTCAAGAGCTGCTTCAACGCTTGCAGGTTTGTTAGCAAGAAGGAATGAAGCCAATTCTTTAACAAGAATTTGGAAGCCTTCATTTTTAGCAACGAAATCAGTTTCTGAGTTCACTTCAAGAATAACCGCTTGGTTTCCTTCCACAACGATTGAAGTTAAACCTTCAGCAGCAATACGGTCGCCTTTATTAGCAGCTTTTGCAATCCCTTTTTCACGTAGGAAATCGATTGCCTTTTCCATATCGCCTTCTGTTTGTACAAGTGCCTTTTTACAGTCCATCATGCCGGCACCAGTTTTTTCACGCAATTCTTTAACTAATTGTGCAGTGATTGCCATAATATATATCCTCCTCAAATTAAATGCAGTTTATTCAATCTTTACCCATTATTGCCAAAAAATACTTGTTATCATCAAAGAAAATAACAAGCCTTGAGAATTTTTCCTGAAAAAACATCAACTTTTTCAGTCAGTTTGACGGAGCTAAACTAGTTGATGATTTTCATCCCTCAAAAATCGCCCATACCTTTTTAAAAAGACATTCCGTACAGTGATTTTATGTAAGTTCATTTAGTGCAAAAAAAAGGGATAAAAGGCATTATCCTCTTATCACCTTTTTTCTTACTAAATAAGCAACCTTTTTTACTTATTAAGCAGTAGTTGTTTCAGTTGCTGTTTCTTCGCCTTGTTTAGCTTCTAAGATAGCATCTGCCATTTTACCTGTTAATAATTTAACAGCACGGATTGCATCGTCATTCGCAGGAATAACTACATCGATTTCATCCGGATCACAGTTTGTATCAACGATACCAACAAGTGGAATGTGTAATTTGTGTGCTTCCGCAACAGCAATACGCTCTTTGCGAGGGTCGATAACGAAGATCGCATCTGGAAGAGTCTTCATATCTTTAATACCGCCTAAGAATTTTTCTAAGCGATCCCATTCTTTTTTAAGTTGGATAACTTCTTTTTTAGGAAGGACTTCGAAAGTTCCGTTTTCTTCCATTTTTTCGATATCTTTAAGACGAGCGATACGTTTTTGGATTGTTTCAAAGTTTGTTAAAGTTCCACCTAACCAACGTTGGTTTACATAGTACATACCAGAACGGATAGCTTCTTCTTTAACAGATTCTTGAGCTTGCTTTTTAGTTCCGACGAAAAGAACAGTACCACCGTTAGCAGCTAGTTCTTTCACGAAGTTATAAGCTTCTTCAACCTTTTTAACTGTTTTTTGAAGGTCGATGATGTAGATGCCGTTACGCTCAGTGAAGATATATTTCTTCATTTTCGGGTTCCAGCGACGTGTTTGGTGTCCGAAATGCACACCAGCTTCAAGCAATTGTTTCATAGAAATGACTGACATTTTAGTTCCTCCTAAATGGTTTTGTTTTTCCTCCGCACCGATCATTTTCATACAGAAACTGTCGTAACAGCACCATCTGCAAGAATCACGGGGCGTGTGTATTAACACCATTTCATAATATATCATAATGACTCTGTACAATCAAGAGATAACTTATCTATTCTCGCGAAACTTTAGTAATAGCTCTATCTCCGTTTGACCGCGACCTAACTTTTTGGCGATTTCCTCTACTGAATTCCCTTGATCTGCTAACATATCCACTTTTTCATTCAATGACCATTCATTTAACGAAGCCTGCAGCATGCCCGAAAATTCCATGCCAGCCGGCTTCCCCTCGTTTTGAGGGGAAGTGGCTGCCGATGAAAGCTCCAATTTGTCCTCGACTTTTACGGGTAGAGCATTGGCCTCATTTTCTTCAGGCACTATTTTATAAGCGTTAATCGCCTTCATTTTAGCTGCGGCACGATTTCCCTCTTCATACTTACTGTTTTGTTCTTGTTTTTCATCTTTATCATCCTTTGTTTCCTTGTTTGAACCATGTTCTTTTTCTTTGTGTCCATGATCGTGATTCATAGCCACCGAATTGGTGACTGCCTTTACCAATGTCTCGTTGTCCTCTTTCATCTCCATTAAATAACCTGACAAAAGTTGTTCCATTTCCCCAATGATGGCTTTTTGGTCTTTTTCCAACTTACTTAAACGATTTTGGCGAAGATATAAAACGATGATGGCGAAAATGGTGAATATGTTTAATACAAACAACAGAAATATAAAAAACGCTGACATGTTGCCTCCTATTAACCGGAATAGTCAATCCTGTTACCCTAATACGGATGGGGATCTTTTTTCACTGTTGTTTTTCCTTGATTACTTTCTCTATGCTTGAAAAAGTACAGTTCGAACATTCTGTGATTTCGAGACATTTATTGATCCGGGTACCCGTAAGAATTTTTTCAAGTTGACATATAGGGGCTTTCTTCGTTCTCCAAAGCCCTCTTCAAAAAAAATCATGATTAAATCTTTTGATCTTGCATCGTGTTTCTTAATTTATATATCGCTTTCGAGTGAATTTGGGATATCCGGGAAGTAGATAAGCTCATCACTTGTCCGATTTCGGTTAATGTTAGTTCTTCCTTATAAAAAAGCTGTAAAACCAACTGTTCTTTTTCATTAAGCGTTTCTATGACTTTGGCTAATTCCACATACAGTTCTTCCCTTAACACATGTTCCTCAGGTAAATCCGCCTTTTCATCTTTAATATGAAAATTCGCGCTTTCTTTATCGTCCTCTTGGGGATTTTCATCAATTGATAGTACATTGGCAAAGAAATTCTCATTTAATGCAGCATATACTTCATCTTCCGGGATATTCAATTCAGCGGCAATCTCATTTGGCGAAAGGTTCCTCATGTATTGCTGCTCCAGCCTTTCTATTGCAGATTCAATTTTCTTGGCTTTATCTCTTGCACTCCGTGGAAGCCAATCCTCTTTCCTTAATCCATCTAAAATAGCACCACGGATTCTAAAAGATGCATATGTGTCAAACTTCAGGTCGCGCTTCGTATCAAAGCGCTCCAGGGCATCGAATAACCCCATCATCCCTAAACTCCTTATATCATCCCGGCTCACATTTTTAGGAAGACTTACCGAAATACGTTGAACATGATACGATACGAGAGGTATGTATTTCTTTACCAAAATGTCCCCGGCCAGCGGATCTCTGCAATCCACCCAATTTTTCCAACATAACTGCTCTTCTTCGATGGTCAGATGAGACATTGGACATCCTCCTAACATTGTTATATGATTTGTGATCAAAACGGCCCCTAGAGCCATAAATGCATTAATGGTTCAGTAGCAAGTGCACCTGTCATATTTTTGGCTTTTCAAAAGCCATTCCGATCCTATATGTTTTTAGTTCCTTTTGTAACGGTACGAATTTTTAGCAAACAATCATTAAAATTGAATTCGATCGTTCTTCCGCTATTCCCGCCAACGTCTTCGGCAACGACTCTAATCCGCAAGTCAGATAACTCTTTCCGGACAGCTTCCACATTCCGGGGTCCTATCCTCATTAAAGCCCCTCCTGAGGCAAATTGAAACATTTGCGCTCCGCCAGCCAACTTCGCTTTTAGGAAAGGCATTCTTGCGCCTTCTTTCACTAAGATCTGCACTAATTCCTTAATGGCCGTATCTGCAAATTTGGCAATGTTGATCTGTCCCGATTTACTGAGTGAAGAGTCAGGCAGCATGATATGGGCCAAACCTGCAATTTCTTTTTTTTCATCATAAATCACGACACCAACACACGACCCCAACCCGGAAGTACGAATCGTATAGGGAGGTTTTATTATATTCATATCCGCTATTCCAACCTTAACAACCTGGTCCTTTATCAATTCAGTCATTAGGTGATACTCCTAAAGCGGAAAAAATGATATCAAGAAATTCGGGATCAGGTAATAGAAAGAAATGACCATTAATGGAGTCATCAAAAAGTTGGTCTTTTTCAAGTACTGTATCAATGACGATGGCTGCGTCACTTACTTGAGATAATTCCAATAATCCATAACTGATCGTTGCCCCTACCATATCGATGCTCAAGGAAGGAACGGATGGATGGATATTCAATCGGGTGAAATCAGAAAGGGAAGAGAGATAGGATCCCGCTAAAATATTCCCTAACTCCTGAAGGCAAGAGAGTGCCAATTCATTATAGGGTGCTGAATCTATTAAAAAGGTCACATCACCAGTCATCTTACGAATCAAGTATTCAGCTACGGGTAGCGAAAGGATAAAAAACATACTCCCTGAAGCATCACCTTCCATTCTAAGGAAAACGCTGGCAACGACGTGATCGGCCCCGCCAGCCATTTCCATCATTTCATCAAAGGAAACGATTCGGACATTAGGAACATTCATAGCAATTTTCCTATTAAGGATGGCAGAAAGCGCGGTTGCTGCGTTCCCTGCACCTATATTACCGATTTCCTTCAAAATATCGAGTTGAAGAGGGTTGATTTTCTCAATGAATGACATATGATTATCCTTCTCTTAACATATTTTCAGTCATTTCTAGACTTAAGGCCTTCTCCAAATTAATTAGGACGAGCAGTCGCTTCTCAATTTTAGCCACTCCGCTAATATATTCTGAAGCTGAATGTCCCACAATTTCAGGCTGAGGTTCGATACTTTCCACGGGAATATCCAAAACATCATTGGCAGAGTCCACTATTAGCCCCACTTCCATATCATCCAGAATGACGACGATAATCCTTGTTGACTCATCGTATTCCACCTCTTCGAAACCAAAACGAACCCGTAAATCAATAATTGGAGTGATTACACCCCTTAAATTTATGACTCCCTTAACAAATTTTACAGCCTTTGGAACTCTTGTAATATGCAGAAGCTTTTCGATACCACTGACCTTATCCACTGGAATTGCATATTCTTTATCCTTAATTTGAAATACAATAACTTTCATATCCTCCGACATCTATTCCCCTCCTTTAAAAAAACTCATGATGATTGTAAAGCTTTGATACGAATCGGCACGGTCGAACCAACGCCCCGTTACCCTGCCCATTTATCTATCATTCAATGAATCAATGTGTTGCAATCTATGATTAAAGCAACTTGCCCATCACCAAGTATCGTTGCCCCGGAAATTGCAAATGCACTAGTTAAATAATTACCTAGTGACTTCAGAACGATTTCCAGCTGCCCGATAAATGAATCAACGACTAACCCTGCTAATTTATCACCTTTTCTTACAATGACCACAGAGAGGGACTCTTCTTCTTCCTGACTGATAGGAACTTCGAATATATCTTTCAAGAACAGAAGCGGTAGGACCTTCCCCCTGTAATCAATAACTTGTTGATTATGGGCATTCATGATATCTGCTTTTTTTATTATTGCTGTTTCAATAATGGAAGAAAGCGGTATGGCATATTTTTCATTTTGGATTGCAACCAGCATGACAGAAATAATGGACAATGTAAGCGGAAGTTGAATAAGGAAGATGGATCCTTCATTCTCTTTGGAATCGATCGTGACAGATCCACCGAGGGACTCAATAGTATTTTTAACCACATCGAGCCCCACACCCCGTCCCGATACATCTGAAATGGTTTCCGCTGTTGAAAAACCAGAAGCGAAAATCAATTCATAGATTTGCTTATCCGTTAGGGTGGCGGCAGTTTCCTTAGTTAATATCCCATTGGATAGGGCCTTGTTCAAGACTCGATCTTTATTAATGCCTGCGCCGTCATCCTCGATTTCAATGAAAACATGATTACCGCTGTGATATGCTTTTAAGAGGATTTTACCTTCTTCATTCTTTCCTTTAGCTAAACGTTCTTCAGTTGTTTCAATTCCATGATCCATGGCGTTTCTTATTAAATGGACGAGTGGATCACCGATTTCATCAATGACTGTACGATCAAGTTCCGTTTCGGCACCGTTGATTTCCAAATTGACTTTCTTGTTTAAATCCCTTGCCAATTGACGAACCATTTTAGGAAAACGATTGAATACAGTTTCCACGGGCACCATCCGCATGTTCAATACGATTGTTTGTAAATCACTTGTTATACGGGACATTCTTTCTACTGTTTCATGCAATTCTTGATTATCCAAATCGCTGGAAATTTGATCAAGTCTGCCTCTATCGATTACTAATTCCTCGAATAAATTCATTAATATATCAAGCCGCTCAATGTTCACCCGAATGGTCTTGCTTGATGCCGGCTTGACGGGAGCCTGTTTTTTCTTATCATCGTTATCAGTTGGAAGCAAGACATCATTTGACTCTTGTTTTAGAATTCCAGTAACATTATCCTCGTTAGATTTAGCTTCATGCCGCATGCATTCTAGATCAAGTGCATTTACAACAACTTGATCCACTTCGGTAACCTTCATGATTTTTTTCTTTATCTCTTCACCCGATTCTGTTGTTACCATCGTGACCGTAAATTGCTGATCGAATTGCTCTTCTTCCAAAAGTTCGACGGGTGGGTGGGACTTGATTACTTCACCTGACTTTTCAAGCACTTCGAAAACCATAAAAACACGGGCAGCTTTTAAAAGACAGTCCTCACGCAACCCTATCGAAATTTCGAAGCTGTTGAAGCCTTGATCCTTTGACTGTTGAAGTACTGTCCATTCAAATTCATCGTACTCTCCCGCAATCATTTCCTTCTTTTCCAGGACGGCAGAAGCTGCTGCAATCTCTGCATTGGTGGAAGAAAAGGGCGACTCCCCTTTTTCAATCATTTCCAGCTGATGGACAACATCCTTCACATTTCTTTTTCCATCTCCACCTTCAGCAATGGACATGACCATTGCTTCTAAATCATCAACCGCTAAAAATATCACATCAAACAATTCAGGCGAAAGGGCGATTTGGCTGTTTCGAATCGCATCCAGCACATTCTCCATTTTATGAGTTAAGTTGGCTAGATCCTCATACCCCATAGTTGCCGACATCCCTTTTAAGGTATGGGCGGAACGAAAGATTTCGTTTACGATCGAGAGGTCTTCCGGGTTCTTTTCGAGTACCAGCAACTGTTCGCTGCACGTTTGAAGATGTTCTTTACTTTCCTCTATAAATACCTCTAAATATTGATTCATATCCATACAATCTCACACCTCCACGTGTTAACAATAGCTTATTATCGCTTTAGCTATTTCTTCTACATCCTCTACGCTATCTATTAACTTGGTATTGATTGCCGCTTTAGGCATACCAAAAACGATTGATGTCTCCTGTGATTCGGCTATCGCTTTTAAAGGACCCTTTTGTTTAAGATTCGAAAGCCCTCTCGACCCGTCCTTTCCCATCCCGGTCATGATAACGGCTATTTTCGCAGAATCATTCATTTCACTTACCGATTCAAATAGCACATCAACCGACGGGCGATGTCCATGACGCACTTCGGATTTATCCAAAAGGATTGCCCAGCTCATCCCGACCTTCTTCACTTTCAAGTGAAAACCTCCAGGTGCGATGTAGGCGATACCTTTTTGTATCAGTTCTCCCTCTTCAGCTTCCTTCACTTTAATCTTGCATAATGAATTCAGGCGTGTTGCCAAGGATTTTGTGAATCCGGGGGGCATATGCTGGACAATGAGTATGGGCGCATCAATTTCTTCTGGGAGTCCTGTCAAGACTGTCTGCAGAGCTCTCGGGCCTCCTGTTGATGTGCCGATAACGATTATCTTCTTATATCCATAGGACCATTTTTTTATATCTTTTTCACTTTTAGGCATATCCATTGAATCTATTTTACTATATTTTCCCCAAACGGATGGGCCTCTTTCAATATTTTTTGCATTTTTTTCTAGTTTGTGAACATTTGCCCTGCTGGCAGCCATAACTTTTTCATGGAGTTCTTTCTTGATTTTATGTAAATCCAATGAAATGGCTCCCGAAGGCTTAGCCACAAAGTCAAAGGCTCCACTGTTCATGGCGGCAAATGTATTTTCCGTTCCTTTTTTCGTGGTGCTTGATAACATGACTACAGCGGTCGGACATTCATTCATAATCCGGTTTAATGCTTCCAATCCGTCCATAATCGGCATTTCCACATCCAAAGTCACGACATTGGGTTTTAAAGCCTTTATTTTGTCAATGGCATCTCTTCCATTCCTGGCAGTCCCGATGACTTCCACCCTGCTATCTTCTGCTAAAAACTCTGAAATTAACTTTCTCATAAACGCAGAATCGTCCACTATCAGCACTTTTACTTTACCCATATAAGGAGACCTACTTTCCAAAAAAATATCTCTTCATATTTTGGAGGAAATGACTTTTTTGCAAAGTCAATTCTTCCCCAAATGAATGATTTGCATATCTTGAAGCAATGTCCAAAATGGCTTTGGATACATCGGCTTCAGAATCGAAAAGGAGAAAGGGCATTTGTTTGGTAACAGATTTGGGTACGGTTCTATCATCTGGCAAGTACCCTAGAGCTACAGTTGCCAGTCCCAAAAATTTCACTAGTGCATTTTGGAGCCGCTTAATCGTTTCCTTGCCGTCCTTACTCGTGAAAACCCGATTGCAAACTAGGAACAATGGAATCTCTTTATTTACTGAATGGATATATTTCATTGCGGAGTATGCATCCATGATAGAAGTTGGTTCAGGCGTCGTGATAACGACTAATTCATCCACACATAACAGGAATTTCATGGAATCCTTAGTGATGCCTGCTCCCATATCAAATAATATATAATCGTAATTCGCCAACAATAAACTGAATTCTTCATTAAAACGGGTATACTGATCTTCATCAAGTGAAAAGAGATCCGTCAACCCTGTACCACCTGTAATGATTGAAATATTTCCCGGTCCTGACATGATGATATCCTTCAAACTACAATCTTTTTCAAAAAAATCAATAATACTGCAGGGAGAGTGTTCACCTATCAAAATATCAATATTCCCCATACCGATATCCATATCGAACAACAGTACCTTTTTGCCTCTTTGGGATAAGGCAATGGAAAAATTCAAAGTAAAGTTTGATTTTCCCACTCCACCTTTACCGCTTAAAACGGCAATCGTTTTGGCCATTGATTTATTTTGGCGGGCTTCCAATCTTTTTCGTAAATTCTCAGCTTGATCTTTCATATTTTTTAGCCCCGATAGCCATTTTCAATAGCTGTGATGATGTAGCTATTTCAATATCGTCTGGCACATTCTGTCCATCTGTTATATAGGCCGCTCCCAATTTATGAGTGTGTATAAAATTAAATATCGGTCCGAAAGTGGAGGTTTCGTCCGCTTTTGTAAAAATCACCTGTTTAATCGGTATGCTAGCAAACTGTCGGTAAATATCTTCCATATCCTTTTGTTTGGAAGTCAATGACAACACTAAATAGGTTTCCATCTCATCAGTAAAATGGATGATTTCATTAAGATCCTTAACATATTGCGGGTTAAGGAAATTCCTTCCTGCCGTATCAATAAAAACATTATCGTAATGGGAGAAGCGTTCAGCCGCTCTTTTGAAGTCTTCCAGGTTATAAGCGACTTCAATGGGAACGTTTAGAATCTTGGCATATGTCTTAAGTTGATCTATTGCAGCGATCCTGTACGTATCCGTCGTAATGAAAGCCACCTTTTTATCATGCTTCAACATGGTTTCCGCAGCTATTTTTGCCAGGGTCGTTGTCTTTCCCACACCTGTTGGACCAACAATATTAATATACTTTTTTTGCAGCCCATTTTTTCCATTTTCGACCTTTTCCAAAATCGCGAGCATGGCTTCTTCCAACCAAGCTTGAACCTCTTCATCAGTGGATTGCCGTTTAAAAACGAACCATTTTTCAAGCAGTTCATCCATGATTTGGCACCGAAGTGATATATCCACTTCCTGCTCGGTTAGGTATTCATGGACTTTCTGCAGTTTCCCCGGATATTTTCTATCAAGTGAATAGGTTTGCAAACTCTTTATCATATCTTTCAAACCTTCGATTTCTTTTACTAGGTCAGCACTTTCCCTATTGCCTCCATTAGGCTCAGGGGCATGACTTGCCACTTCCAGCTTTGATGGCAACTTCTTCGACTTTTGTTTGGTTACGGTTTGGACAGGCTGTGGCACTGGGTCTATGGCTGCAATGACTTCAATATTCCTCTTTTTGAATAATCCTAAGAAACCACCAGTATATACAGCCTTTGAACTTAAGATTACCGCATCACTGCCTAGTTCCTCCCTTATTCGCTTCATTGCCTCGTTCATTGATGGTGCCAAATATTTCTTTACCTTCAATCGAAATTCACCATCCCTACACTTTGTACTTCTACATTCGACTCAAGTTCATTGTATGAAAGAATCGGTACATTAGGAAAATATCGTTCAGTTAATTGCCGGGCATACATCCTTACTGCTGGAGAACAGAGTAAGATCGGTTGGTGATCCATTAGGGTCAGCTCTTCCAATTTGGCTGCAATTGCCTCCAATATGGATTGCGATATAGTTGGATCCAATGATAAAAAATTACCATGTTCGGTTTGCTGTACACCATCCGCGATGGTCTTTTCCACTTTCCCCGATAATGTTATGACTTTAATTCTATTTTCATCCGAAAGAAAAGAATTCGTGATTTGCCTGGCTAAATTCTGCCTTACATATTCAGTAAGCAAATCTGTATCAGTCGATAACTTGCCATAATCAGCAAGTGTTTCAAAAATGATCGGTAAGTTCCTTATTGAAACTTTTTCCTTCAATAATTTTGCCAATACCTTTTGTACATCTCCTATGGACAAGGGGTTCGGAGTGACTTCCTCTACTAGTATAGGTGCCGATTCGTGGAGATGATCGATCAATTGTTTCGTTTCCTGCCTGCCCAATAATTCATGCGCATTGGCCTTTATCACTTCCGTCAAGTGAGTGGATACAACACTTGGCGGGTCCACAACTGTATAACCCAACATCTCAGCATGTTCTTTCATATCATCCGTGATCCACTTGGCCGGTAAACCGAAAGACGGTTCTATCGTATCGATTCCTTCTATTGAATCATCCTCCATCCCTGGACTCATGGCCAAGAAATGATTTAGGAGCAATTCCCCCTTGGCCATGACGCTTCCTTTAATCTTCAGCCGATATTCATTGGGATTCAACTGAATGTTGTCACGTATTCTGACGACAGGGATCACGAGTCCCAATTCAATTGCAAGCTGCCTGCGGATCATGACGACCCTGTCCAGCAGGTCTCCCCCTTGATTGGCATCCGCAAGCGGAATCAATCCATATCCAAACTCAAATTCGATCGGGTCGACACTTAAAAGGTTAACAACGCTTTCTGGACTTTTCATTTCATCGGTTTCCAACACTTCTTCCATTTCTTGTATTTCACTTTCGTCCTGCTTTGGTATTCTTGAAATTGTATACCCTCCAACGACTAATAAAGCAGCGATCGGAATCGTGAATAGGTCGGAAATGGGAGTGAATAAACCTAAAAGGAAAATGGTTGCAGCTGTCAGGTAAAGCATTTTGGGAAATTGGAATAACTGTTCAACAATATCCGCTCCGAGGTTTCCATTCGAGGCTGCCCGGGTTACGACAATACCCGTAGCTGTAGAAATCAATAAAGCAGGTACCTGACTCACGATACCGTCACCAACCGATAACATGGAAAAATGGACGGCTGCTTCTCCAAAGCTCATGTCCAATTGCATGACGCCGATAATCATACCGAAAATCAAGTTTATGATGACAATGATGATGCCCGCTATGGCATCCCCTTTAACAAACTTACTCGCTCCATCCATGGATCCATAAAAGTCTGCTTCGTTACTAATCTTTTCCCTTCTGCCACGTGCTTCGTTTTCGGAGATCATCCCAGCATTCAAATCTGCATCTATGGCCATCTGTTTCCCTGGCATCGCGTCCAGCGTAAACCTTGCCGCTACCTCCGAGACCCGTTCGGAGCCTTTGGTGATGACGATGAAATTGATGATGACCAAAATGATGAATACAACTAATCCTACAAGCACGTTACCGCCGACTACAAACGACCCAAAGGTTTCTACAACTCCTCCAGCATCACCATAGGTCAAAATGGCACGAGTCGTCGAAACATTCAACCCCAGCCTGAACAATGTCAGTAAAAGGAGCAAGGAAGGAAAGATTGAAAATTCGAGAGGTTCTTTCATATTCATCGTAGTCAATAGAACCAGCAACGCAAGAGAGATATTTAAAAGGAGTAAAATACTTAACAACCATGTTGGCAATGGAATGACCAACATGGTAACGATCATGATGACGCTTGATATAACAACTAAATCTCTTGCTCGCATGTTTTTCTCTCCTAACTAGCGGGTTACCCTATTACTTCTTTACAGTTTACCTTTGGTTTTATATACAAAGGCCAGTATTTCAGCGACCGCCTTAAAGAACTCTTCAGGTATCGCCTGGCCTAACTCAGCCTGATCATATAATGACCTGGCCAAAGGCCGATTTTCCACCATGGCCACATCGTTTTCTTTAGCAATGAATTTAATTTTCTGAGCAACAAAATCAACGCCTTTTGCCACTACGTACGGAGCCTCAGCTTTTTCTTCATCATATTTTAAAGCAATAGCAAAATGCGTCGGGTTAGTGATGACGACATCCGCATTGGGAATTTCCTGCATCATTCTTTGCGCGGCCATCTGCCTTTGCTTTTGCTTTATCTTGGATTTGATGAGCGGGTCCCCTTCGGAATTTTTATACTCATCCTTAATATCCTGTTTGGACATCCGGATGTTTTTTTCAAAGTCATATTTTTGGTACAAATAGTCTAATAGAGCAATGAACAATAAAGCCACGGCAGCATAAAACCCTACTTTAATCGTAATATCCGCCAATGTTGCCATCGCTTCTTCCACAGAAATCTGTGATAAAATCATAATCTCGTCCATGCGCTGCCATAGTACATAAAAGGCAACAAAACCAACAAATGATATTTTAAGGATGGATTTCAATAATTCAACGATGGCCCTCATTGAAAAAATACGTTTGAATCCCTTAATGGGATCCAATTTATCCAGTTTGAACTGAATGGATTCAGTCGAAAACAAAAAACCGATTTGCATGACATTAGCCAATATCCCAGCCACTATCGCTGCTGCGAAAACGGGTCCCAGGATAAGGCCCATCTCCTTTAAAACCTCAATCATGATAATTTGCATATTCTCCTCACTGAATCCAGACAAGGTAAAATGTTGCAGATATTCTTTCATGAGACCGAGCAGATGATTATACATGTATGGTCCCATAAGCAATAGCACAGAAAACACTGCAATTAAATTCACAGAGGTATTTACATCCTGACTCTTTGCCACCTGACCTTTTTTCTTCGAATCCTGACGTTTTTTGGGAGTCGCCTTTTCGGTCTTCTCTCCAGCGAAAAACTGTAAATCCAGCTGAAGCCTCTCCATATCAAACGCCTCCAATCAACTGCATTAGTTGACGCATGGTCAAAAGCAAAAAATTGAAGAGTTGTGTTACAACTGTCATCATCATCCCCATTACCAGTATGATAACCGCTAAGCCGGCAATGATTTTCACTGGGATCCCGACAACGAACACATTTAATTGAGGGACCGTCCTGGCAAGGATCCCTAACGTGACATCCACTAAGAAAATACTTCCCACTACAGGTATGGACATTTGAAAAGCAATCATGAAAGCTCTGCTGAAAGCTTTGGCCAAATATTCTATCAGTGTATGATCTCCGAATGGTACAAATAATTGGTCAATCGGGATGAACTGGTAACTATAAAAAATTCCATCCAAAAGCAAATGGTGGCCGTTCGTACTCAATAGGAATAATAAAGCGATTGTATAAAGGTATTGTCCCATCAGCGGGCTTTGTGCCCCCGTTTGGGGATCGATGACATTCGCAATTGAAAAACCCATTTGAAAATCAATCAATCCTCCAGCGATTTGCACGGCCGATAAAATCATATAAGCGGCAAACCCGATGAAAAGCCCAACCAGCGCTTCCTTCATGATCAATAAATAAAATGTGACATCCAATACCAGAACCGGGGCATCAATGGTATAGTACATGATCCAGGCAAGGAAGATTCCAAGCCCTACCCGATGTTGTACCGGTATTGAACGGTAAGAAAAAATCGGCATGGCCACGAAAAACGTAGTGACCCGTACCACAATTAATAAAAAGGCGGGAAAGTGCGGAAATAGTTCCTCCATGTCCTACCCTACAAATCGATTCAGATTACCGAATATTTCATTTGCGTATGATAATAGGTGGCTCAGCATCCATGGAGCCAATAAAATGAGTCCCAATAAGACTGCCACGATTTTTGGAACAAATGCCAAGGTTTGTTCCTGAATCTGTGTAGTCGCCTGAAAGATGCTTACTAGTAGTCCTACTATAAGAGCGATGACCATCAATGGGCCAGCGATAATCAATACCATATAAATTCCTTTTTCTGCTATATCAATAACAAAATCTGCACTCATTTTTTCTCACCTGCTTAAAAACTCTGTAATAAAGACTTCACTACTAAATACCATCCGTCAACAAGAATGAAAAGGAGGATTTTAAATGGCAGGGAAATCATGACTGGCGGCAGCATCATCATCCCCATCGACATCAGGACACTGGCAACGACCATATCGATAACCAAAAATGGTATGAAAATCATAAATCCTATTTGAAAAGCCGTTTTGATTTCACTGATAGCAAAAGCTGGTACAAAGGCAGTCATGGGTATGTCCTGTATCGTTTCCGGCTTATCCACCTTGGCATACTCCAAGAATAACGCCAGATCCTTTTGCCTTGTATGGGCACTCATGAATTCCTTAAATGGTATCGAGGCCTGAACATATGCCTCTTCTAAATCTATCTCTTCATTAAATAACGGGGTTAATGCCTTTTCATTCACTTCCTGAAAAGTCGGTGCCATTATGAAGAATGTCATGAAAAGTGCCAGGCCGACCAGTACCTGGTTCGGCGGCATCTGCTGGGTAGCTAGCGATGTTCTCACAAAGCTCAGGACAATGATGATTCTTGTAAAACAGGTCATCAAGATCAATATGCTTGGTGCCAGCGATAAGACAGTCATTAGGAGAACAAGTTTTACGGAAGTAGAGACATTAGTGGGATCACTGTTATTAAAAAACTCCATGAACTCATTCATTCATTGTCTCTTCCTTTCCTACCAAGCTCATTTAACAGCCTTTTCCTGCTATCGGACATTTGATCAAGTTGATTTTTGAACTCTGCAGAGAAACTGGCAGTTCCGGATTCGCTTTTCTTCAACCACTTATTTTTCAACTTCATGGCAAATTCCCCAGGCTGGATCATTTGATCGATCTTATCGTTGTGATCTTTCAAAAGCTGTTCATATTCCTCGGGATCATCTATTTCTTTCAAGAGCTGAATGTTTTCGCCAACCCCGATCACCAATATTCGCCCGCCTACTTTAACAAGCTGGACTGAACGATTTGCCCCAAGGCCCGTACCGCCTAAATTCTCCACTGAATTTGCCTTTTGATACGATTTATTTTTTTTATTGATGAATTTCAATAGGATATATAGAAGGGCCACAACAAAAATAGTAGCAAATATCATCCTCAGAAACTCCCAAACGGTTATCCCCACTTTATCATGATTAGAAGCCTGTCCGGTAGATTTCGAGTCTATTGATTCATCTTTATCCACCTTTAAATCATCTGGCTGCTCATAAACATCCTTCACTGTTTTACCAGGGTCTTCCGCATGGGCCTGTATGGCCCCAGAGAAGAATACTGCTATCAACAGTGAGACCTGAAGCCATTTTTTTATTAAAAACAATATGAAGACACCCTCTTAACTTAATGCTTTATTTATGGCTTCCAATACCCGGTCTGCCTGGAATGGCTTCACGATGAAGTCTTTTGCCCCCGCCTGGATCGCATCAATGACCATGGCTTGCTGCCCCATCGCAGAACACATAATGACCTTGGCTTGAGGGTGTACCTTTTTAATTTCCTTTAACGCCGTAATCCCGTCCATTTCAGGCATGGTAATATCCATCGTTACAAGATCCGGATGGGTTTCTTTATATTTTTCCACTGCTTGGGCGCCATCTGCTGCTTCCCCGACTATTTCAAAACCATTTTTAGAAAGGATATCCTTTATCATCATTCTCATAAATGCTGCATCGTCCACAATTAAAATTCTATTAGCCATTATTCTCGTCCCCCAAATTATCTTATATTATTTAATCGTTCACTTTGACTCATGATATCCGTAACACGTACCCCGAAGTTTTCATCAATCACCACTACCTCACCTTTTGCTATCAAGCGGCTGTTTACCAGGATATCCACTGGCTCTCCTGCTAATTTATCCAATTCAATGATCGATCCGGAGGACAGCTCCAAAATATCCTTTACGGAGCGTTTCGTTCTTCCAAGCTCCACAGTTACTTGCAAAGGGATATCCATCAGCATGCTGAGGTTTTTCGTTTCAGACTCCTGAAGCTGATAAGGCTGAAAACTAGTGAAACTGGCAGGCTGAACATTTACCGGCTGTCCTGTTGGTACGGATGAAACTCCAAAATGTTGCGGAACATTCGGCATTTGGTTCGCAGGTTGGGTTCGGTGACCGCCTTGTCCATAAATTTCGTTTGCCGATCGATCTGGCCTGGTGTCCTGGAAGGATGCAGGCTCCTGATTTGGAATGTTTATTACTGGATCACTTAGTACTTGTTGCGTTTTAATATCGGTAGGCTGGCTTTCGCTCGTCCCATTTAATAATTCAGAAACTAACCCTTTAGCAAACTCTAACGGCAACAATTGCATAATACTGGAGTCAATTAAGTTTCCGACACGGAGGCGGAATGAGATTTTTGCAAATAAATCCTCGTCAGGTATCGCATTTTCACCTACACCATTTAAAAAATTAAGTAAGTCTATGCTAGGTGGAGAAATATCCACTTTTTTACTGAAAATGGTCGACATGGATGTCGCAGCAGAACCCATCATTTGGTTCATTGCTTCCTGAACAGCGCTCAATTGAATTTCCCCAAGCAGGTCAGAAGGATTCTCCCCATCTCCTCCAAGCATCAAATCCGCAATGATAGCAGCATCGCTCTGCTTGATGACCAGCATATTTATACCTGAAAAACCTTCTGTATATTGCACTTGAATCGCTACATACGGATGCGGGAATTCTTCCGCGATCTGTCCCCTTTCAATTAAAGAAACCGTCGGGGTGGTGATATCCACTTTCTGATTCAATAAAGTGGATAGGGCAGTGGCCGAACTTCCGAAGGAGATATTACCAATTTCACCGAGGGCGTCGAGTTCCATCATTGATAAATAATCGTCAATCGAGAGAGGGAACACCTCATCCTCTATATCACTTGTACCTTTTAAAAGGGCATCTATCTCGTCTTGTGAAAGCATTCCATCACTTACCATCTTCGTCTCCCCCTTTCAAAATATCAAGAATCTGGATAGCATGTTTTTTTCCTACTTTTCCTGGCTGCCCACTGAATTTTGGAATCCCCCCAATTGTAATCGTCAAAGGTTCATCGATTGCCTTATTCAAATCGATGACATCGCCAACATCAAGCAGCAAAAAGTCCTGAATGGTGATATCCGTAGAACCAAGTTCGGAAATAATGGGAAGATCTGCGTTTCGGATACGCTTTTCCAAAATCATGATTTCCTCTGGGATTTTTTCCTTTTGGGAATTTTCCATCCAATAATGAGCGGATAACTTTGGTATGATCGGTTCCAATACGACGTGAGGGATGCAAACATTAATCATTCCGCTCGTTTCGCCGATTTGTGTATTCAAGGAAATGACCACAACAGTATCGTTGGGTGAAACCAGTTGCAGAAATTGTGGATTCACCTCGAACTCTGTCATTACCGGTTCGATTTCAACAATCGTTCCCCAAGCCTCCTGTAAATTTTCAAAAGCCTTCTCGAATAAATTCGACATGATTTTCGTTTCTATTTCGGTTAAACTATCTACCTTATTCACGCTTATGCCCCGCCCGCCCAAAACACGATCCATCATGGAATAGGCGATATTCGGGTTGACCTCAATAATGATTCGGCCATCCAAGGGCGGTACCTCAAAAACATTCATGATAGTCATTTTTGGAACTGATCGGATAAACTCTTCATATGGTATTTGATCTGCCGAAGCAACGGATATTTGGACATATGTTCTAAGTTGAGCAGAAAAGTATGTGGTCAGCAGCCTCGCAAAGTTCTCGTGTATTCTGGTCAAACTGCGGATTTGGTCCTTTGAAAACCGAAGCGCCCTTTTAAAGTCGTAAACTTTCACTCTTTTTTCTACTTCTTCTTTTTTTAAATCATCTGCATCCATTTCACCTGTGGAAATGGCCGATAACAGAGCATCTATTTCATTTTGCGATAATATTTCCCCGGACATTAACACTCACCTCCAAAGCTTCCCCTTCTTATTTAATGAAGCAAGGATGTTCTTATTGCAGAATCGAGGAAGTAATATAAACCTTTTCAACTTTTCCTTCTTCCATTAATTCATTCATTCTGGTCTTCAAAGTTTCTTGAAGCTTTTCCTTGCCTTTTTTACCGGTTAACTCTTCCGCTTTCATTTCGGATAGTTCGGTTATAATTATATTTTTCACTTGAAAATTTCTTTTTTCCAACTCTTCTTTCGCTTTTTTGCTTTCTGTTTGGACCATAAAAGAGATTTTGATATAATCATTGCCGGCAAGATTCGTAGTGATTTCAGGAATCTCAACTGATGATTTGACAATTTCGTCAATGCTAGGTTTACCTTCAGCAGATGTGGGATCAGATAACTTTGTCACAACCACGACCGCTATGACACCTACAAGCGTTATAGCCACGAGTATAATCAACATAATAGTCATTAGTTTTTTTTTCATGAACTTTCCTCCACATCCTTACGAAAACCGAGAATATTGACGGTACGGTAAAATTGTATAATAGCTCCAACCAGTTCCTCTTCCTTCTCTAGCACAACGATTTTCTTACCATTTGTAAAAGTAATGGTCGTATCTGGCAATGACTCGACTGTGTCTATGTACAATGCATTGATATGAAAGCATTTTCCATTGAGCCTTGTGACTTTGATAATGATATTTAGGAGCCAGAGCAAAAGCACCTGGCTCCTCCCTCCCTTAACTTATCGTTTTAAGTTAACTAATTCCTGTAAAATTTCATCCGACGTCGTGATGATTCTGGAATTCGACTGGAAACCACGTTGTGCAACGATCATTTCAGTAAACTCTTCGGATAAATCCACATTGGACATTTCCAATGAACCTGATGCAATCACACCACGCCCCTCACCTGCGATATTGATGTTTGCCGTACCTGAATTGATTGATTCCTGAAAAGTGTTACCACCCGTTTTCGTCAAGCCTGATGCATTGGAGAACTTGGCGACGGCCAGTTGGCCTAAGGTTGTTATCAGACCGTTGGAATAAACGCCATTTATTTCCCCTGATGCGCCAATATTGAAGCTTTCCAGTTTTCCTTCTTTATTACCATCTGGATTGACAAGAGCTGTAGTGGAACCTTTAACTTGAGTAAGGTTCGAGAAATCAAAATCCAACTTAACTTTTTGCACGCTTTCATCAACTGTTGTATCCGAGTCATCCTCTTTGCCGCTTGAAATGTTAATGGTTTGACCTGCCTGGGTTTTATCGGCTGCCACTATCTGACCATTTGCATCGAATTTCACCGAAGTGAACGGTTTTGGTTTAGTTGTTGATGTATCCCCCAAAGCAGCAGGTTCTTCATCAAAAAGCTCCCATTTATCAACACCGTTTTTTTGAAAATAGATAGTAGCCGTTTGTTCTTTTCCGTTTTCATCCACAACTTTCATTTGCTGGCTAAATACGGTGCCATCAATTGCGTCAGCAGCTAGATTTCCACTTACTGATATTTTAGTAGTAGCAATAGCAGGTAAAATCGCATTGACGTTAACAGCAACGTCGCCAATCGTTTTTGATCGTTTACCGTTTTCATCAACCTTGTAAGCCTGTACTTTCAACCCATTCGCATTGACAAGTGTACCGTTATCATCCAGATAAAAGTTTCCTGCACGTGTATATGAAAGAGAATCGCCTTGCTTGACGACAAAATAGCCATCACCAGATATTCCTAAATCAAGATCGCGGCCGGTGGTTTGCAGGCTTGACTGTGTATGGATCGTATCGATTGTAGCTATCGTGGAGCCCAATCCAATTTGTTTAGAATTGGTTCCGCCTTTATTGGCTGTTGCTGCACTTGCACCAGATACCGTTTGGTTCATCGCATCGCTGAATGTCACACGGCTTTTTTTGAAACCATATGTATTGACATTGGCGACGTTATTACCGATTACATCCAATTTTGTTTGTAAGTTTTTTAATCCGCTTATTCCCGAATACATTGAACGAAGCATGTGAAAGCTCCCCTTTCATTTATCGACTGCTTCCGTCATTCCACAGTCCAGGCTTCCTGTTCCAGGTCCAGCCTATTTATTAAAATTATGGTTCCATTGATGTTCGTGAAGATTTGTGATGTTGCTACATCCCTGTCCATGACCGTAATGACCTTGTTGTTTTTTGTGCTTACTATGAGTGCCTCATTATCAATAATGATAAGAAATTCAGTTACACCCCTCTTTTTGGCCTAATTGGCTTTATCAGCTATTTTGTTCCAGGTTTTTGGTGCTATTTCTAAATTCCGTTGACTCATCCGCAATTGAGCATGATTACTAATGCTCAATTTTTCATTTGTGGAGACAGCAATTTGAAAAAACTGTCGTAAGTCGCTTTGGATTATCCGCCTTTGCCTTAACGGTAATTTTGTTTGTGGCAAAAGCTGAGCGGAATTTGCTTGAAAACCAAGTTCATTGATATTTCCATCCCTTAAGCTTTAGCGATCTTCATCAATTGCTCTGATGTTAACTTGGTGTTGTTTTCATCATCCACTTCAATTTCCAGCTTGCCATTACTCATGGATATCGAAATTACGACAGCAGACGACTCACCATTTTTATCGTCCATCCAGGAAACACGCTTGCCTATTAATTCACTTGCCGCCGTCAAACTATTCGACGTGGAACTTGGTTGTTTCATTGCTGAAATATTTGCGGGTTCAAGCTTTGTGCCATCTTCTAAAAGAAAATAAACGCCATCACCCTTATATTGGATCGATTTTACGATGCCTGTCCCTTCTTCTATCCCAAGCTTATCATCGCCTTCATCCAATTTGTGCCAAGTGACTTCCTTACCGACAAAAGAGTTATAGTTCATTAAACTATTTTGTTGATTGATCCCGATTATTTCTTCCATTTGGGCTCCCATATTCATCATCTGTTCCAGGGAAGAAAAGGTGGCCATTTGGGCGATGAATTCCGTATTGTCCATCGGACTTGACGGATCTTGATTTTGAAACTGGGTAAGCAACAATTTCAAGAAATCATCCTTTCCCAATGCATCCCCGGTTTTTCTATTTTCAGTTTGAGAATTTGATAATAATAGTGACGTATCGATGGTCGTCATTTTTTCACCTACACTTCAAGATTTAACAGAGCATCGGCAAGGGATCCCGTAAACTCGCTTTCCGTTTCCTCATTGCTTTCTTCCTTACTCTCCTGTTGTTCATTATGTTCATCCGCATCTTTATTGCTGAATTTCTCAGAGTTAAAAGCATTGAAGGCCTGTGATATTTCAATTCTTTCAATTTGAATGTTTTGTCCGCTAAAGGCTTGTTTTAAGCCATGAATCTGATTCTCCAGCATATCTTTGGCCTGAGCAGTAGAAGCCGTAATCTTGGCTGACAGCATACCATCCTTTTGAATCAACTCGATTCTTAAGGACCCTAAATGTTCAGGAGTCAATCTGATTAAAAGTTTATTTACACCGTTGGTTCCGTTAAAGTTCGCCTTACTCAAAATATTTTCAAATTGTTTAATAAACTCCTCTTGACTGACAGTTTGCTCACCCTTAGGAACTGCCAAGACGAATTGCTCTAGTTTTGTCATGAGAAAAGGCATACCAGTCCCTTGATGTTTACCACTATCCGAACTTTGCAAAGTCACACCGCTGCTGACTGTCCCATCTTTATTTACCTTGTCGCTCCCGGATAATTGCGAGAATGCACTTTTCAATGTTTCTATTGTATGAGTTTGCCCTTTCCTCAGAGCGTTGGATTGATCAGGTTCTGCTTTTGACTGATTGGACAGCCATTTCTCCAACTTTCCCGTCAACCCTTCAAGCAGGTGTTTCAATTGTTTCTGGATGGCCGCTTCATCTTGGGTCATATCCTTATTTTCCGAGAGAAGATCATGAGTTTTCACCAGTTTCAAAAGATTCACCACACCGGATAATGAGGGGTCATTCCATTTTTCTTCGCTTAAAACAGTAATTTTTTTCAGGATGGTATACAGATCCATGACATTGGCTGATAACAAACTTTGTGGAGTCAGGCTGAAGTCGTCGTCCACTTCTTGTTCTAAATCGAGATCCTCGATGCTCCCAAGGAAATCATCAAGAGCACCCTCATCATTTCCGGCTACATTTTTTAGGACCTGTAAAATAAGGTCGTTGTCTTGCTGGTTTACAGAAGGGGCTTCGGCAACTCTCTCTTCCCCTGTTTCACATAGCCTTTCAAGTTTCAAAAAACCAAGTAAATCCTTTATTACAGACATTCGTCCTTCAGTAATGGCGCCTATATCCGATGGAATGGGCGGTTCTGTCCCAATGGCTGATTGTAGGACTGAACCAAACCCTGAATCAGTTTGCTGATTTGGCTTAACTGGTACCTTTAGACCTAATGATGCCAAGGGAAGTAAAGAATTAATTGCTGAATTCATATATTCACCTCCTCACTCTTTCCACCTAAGAACTTTGTTCCGTTAGTTTCTTCGTTAACCTTGCAGCATCAGCCGTTGTCATTTGCTCCAAAACCTTAGCTAAAGTGGCCGCTTTCATACTTGAGAGAATCTCCACTGCATCTTCATCATTCATTTCCATAATGATAGGTGCAGCCTTCTTGGGAGCCATCGTTTCATAAGTGCGGATTATATCTTTAAACGCTTGTTTACTATTATTCTGACTATCCCTAAGTTGATTCTTTTCTGTTTGAAGCTGCTGTTTTTCCGCTTCTGCCTTTGCAATGGCCTTGTCACGTGAATCAATGATGCCCTCAAGCTTTTCTATCTCTTTTTCCTTGTTTTCAATCTCGGTTTCTAATTTTTCTAGTTTCATGGAAACTTTCTCATCATTCTTGGCAGGTTTCCCCTTCTCTTCATCCTTTTGATCCGATTCAATGAAGGGTATTTTCGAAGTCATTTCCTTTGCCTTTTCCACTACATTCACCCCTGCAACTGTAAAAACGATCAACGCTACAGTTACCGCAAAGATTAATGGAATGAAGATGACAAGAAACCATTGAAACTTACTTATCTTTCTTTCTTCCAATTCTTCCGATCCATTAGATTCACTTTTTTTACGCATTCCATCACCTTACGCCTTTGCTTAAGAATTGCCGGATAGATATTTCATCCATTTGTTTGTTCTCAGCTTCTTTAATGACATCGAGGAATTTAAGAAAACCATTTTCTTTCATTTTTTCGTACTTTTTAACCTCGATATTTCTTTCCATTAATATATCCCGTTGATTATTCATCTTGTATCGTGCTTCAATGACTTCCTGTTGACAGTGGCCTAAGAGTTTTTCCAAGTTGTCCATAAATAACTGATGATGACGAATTTCCTGAACGGACAATCCATTTCGCAGCTTTTCCTGTTGAAACTCAAGCAACTCTTCTTTTTTCTTTAAAAGCTTATATAACTTTTCTGCCACTTCTTCAAATTTTTTTAAAGCAGCATTATATTTAGCTAGTGCATCGGACTTTTCTTTTTCTTTGATGGTCAGGATCTTCTCGAATTTATATTGATAAATCATTATTAATCACCTTTCTCCATCAATTCGACAAGGGCGTTGATACTATTATCTTTGGAAGCTTTTTCATGGGTTCCTTGTTTCAAAAATGAAATGATTTCCGGATAGCGTGTAATCGAGTTATCAATTTGTTTGGAAGAACCCCTCTTATAAGCTCCTATATTAATCAAATCTTCCGACTCCATATAGGTTGATAAACTTGCCCGCAATTTTTCTGCAGCGTTTTTATGCTTGTCACCAACAATATTGTTCATGACACGACTAATGCTCTTTAATACATTGAGCGCTGGAAACTGTCCTTTATTGGCCAAGTTACGGTCTAGTATGAAGTGACCATCCAATATTCCCCTGACTGCATCAGCAATCGGTTCATTCATATCATCACCGTCGACTAGTACCGTATAAAAAGCTGTTATGGTCCCCAACTGATTTGTTCCCGTTCTTTCGAGTAACCTTGGAAGGATGGCAAAAACGGATGGCGTATATCCTTTGGTCGTCGGCGGTTCCCCGATAGCAAGCCCAATTTCCCTCTGGGCCATCGCAACCCTCGTAACCGAATCCATCATCAGCATCACATTCAATCCCTTATCACGAAAATATTCCGCAATGGCAGTTGCCGTCAAAGCCCCCTTTATCCTCATCAACGCTGGCTGGTCAGATGTGGCCACTACAACGATTGATCGTGCCAGCCCTTCTGGTCCAAGATCTTTCTCAATGAATTCTCGAACTTCACGGCCACGTTCACCAATAAGACCGATTACGTTTAAGTCAGCCGTCGTATTCCTTGCCACCATACCAAGCAACGTGCTTTTCCCGACGCCGCTCCCTGCAAAGATACCAACACGCTGTCCTTTTCCAACTGTTAATAAACTATCAATCACCCGAACTCCTACATCTATCGGTTCATTAATGGGGGGGCGTTTCATCGGATTCGGCGGATCTTGATCCACAGAAATTGTCGCGAGACCTTTTGGAAGCATTGAGTCATCAATGGGATGTCCCAATGGATCGACTACTTTGCCAATTAGCCTGCTTCCCACCTTTATCTCAAGGCTCCTTCCTCTCCCTTCCACGATACAACCCGGTGCAATGTCACTAACTGCTGTAAATGGCATTAAAATAACCATTTCATCACGGAAACCGACAACTTCAGCTAAAATTCGATTTTTCTTTTTTTGTATACCCGTATAGATATAACAAACATCACCTACAGAGCTTTCAGGGCCTTGGGATTCTATCATTAACCCCACAACACGTTTGACCCGTCCATAGTGTTTGAATGGATCAACTTCATCAACTAAGGGCAATAGGTCTCTAGTTTTCATCTTTACTCCCCTTCCAGCAATTCAGTTAGTTTCACTTTTATTTCCTGCAGCTGGCTGTCGACACTGGCGTCCATCCTTCCGTTTTCGGATTCGATGATACAGCTGCCTACTTCAAGCTCATCATCAGGAAAGATATACAACTCAGTATCTTTCGGAAAGATTGCCATCAACTCATCTTTGTGAGAAAGAATCGATTGATATTGGATCGGATGGGTATGCAATTGCACTTCACGGTAATCCCTTACCTCTTTGATGGCACTTTTGACGATGGATAAAAAAGACTCTTCATCTTTTTCAAGCTGTTGCCCGATAATTTTCTCTGCCACCTTCAGGGCAAGATTCAAAATAACGGTTTCAGATGATTCGATATTGTGCCGATAATCTTTTTTAGAGGACTCCACCACTTCTTTTGCGAAGGCTATTTCCGCTGCAATCTCGTTATAACCCTTTTGGATCCCATCTTCGACCCCCTGCTGATACCCTTCTTTTTGAGCTTGTTCAATAAACATTGATTTTTCTTGATTCTCCCATTGTTCTCTGTCTTGCTGGATTTCAGCAGCAATTGCTTGGGCTTTTTGTTTAGCTTCGCGCAATAACGTTTCCGCTTCCTGTTTAGCATCATTGAGCAATTGATCAGGTTGAATATAATGAAGTTTTTTCCGCTCATCTGCATCATCATTTTGAAGAAAGTCGAAAGGGCGAACTTTTATTACGATCTTTTTGCTTTTCTCCTGGTTAGCCTGCTGGGATTTGATAATCCTAGACAATGATATCATCCCCTCCGCCGCGGGCAATCACGATATCCCCAGTTTCCTCCAGGCGTCTAATGACGGCAACAATTCTTGATTGTGCTTCTTCTACATCACGCAATCGAACTGGCCCCATATATTCCATTTCTTCCTGGAAGGTTTCAACCATACGATTCGACATGTTTCGGAAAACGATTTCCTTCACTTCATCACTAGCCACTTTAAGAGAAAGTTTAAGATCTTCGTTATCAGATTCCCTGACTACTCGCTGAATCGCTCTGCCATCAAGGGTCACGATATCTTCAAAAACAAACATTCGTTTCTTGATTTCCTCTGCAAGCTCCGGATCTTGGATCTCAAGTGCATCCAAAATCGTTCTTTCCGTTGAGCGGTCCACACCATTCAGCACATCTACAACAGCTTCGACTCCACCTGTCTGTGTATAATCTTGGGTTACAGTCGCAGAAAGTTTCCTTTCGAGTATTTGCTCCACTTCATTGATGATTTCCGGAGAAGTGCTATCCATTAAAGCAATCCTTCTTGCAATATCTGCCTGCACCTCTTGCGGAAGTTCAGACAATATTTGTCCAGCCTGTGTGGGATCAAGATATGACAGGATCAATGCAATGGTCTGCGGATGCTCGTTCTGGATGAAGTTCAGGATCTGTCCAGGGTCTGCCTTTCGTGCAAAGTCGAATGGCCGAACCTGCAAGGATGATGTTAAACGGTTAATGATGGCGGTTGCCTGATCAGTACCTAATGCCTTTTCAAGTACCTGCTTCGCATATCCTATCCCGCCCTGCGAGATGTAATCCTGTGCTAAAGCAATATTATGGAATTCTTCCAGAATTTCTTCTTTATCATGGGAGTCCACTTTTCTCACTCCCGAAATTTCAAGGGTCAATCTCTCAATTTCCTCTTCAGAAAGATGCTTATATACGGATGCAGAAACATCCGGGCCTAAGGAAATAAGGAGGATGGCAGCTTTCTGTTTGCCAGTCAATCCGGCCTTTTTTTTTCTATCTGTCACTTTCAAAAGCCTCCTAGTCTTCCGCTATCCAGCTTCTTAATAATTTTGCAAATTCATCCGGCTTTTCTTTTGCAAGCTTTTCCAGTTGTTTTCTTTTTAAAGATGCTTCCGTTTCCTTCTCTTCGTTCAAATCCGGAACATCGAATACGACTTCTTCCTCTTCAACCACGTACTCCTCTTCCATTTCAGCTTGCTTTCGGGATCTGAGGAACAAGATTAAGAGAATGATAATGGCAAGTATTAGCACTCCGCCTACGATGTATGCCCAGATTGGTAACGAAGGATTCGTTTCACCTTTTTGCAACGTCATTTTTCCGTTAAACGGTTGAACGGAAATCGCAATTTTATTATTAAGCTCCTCGTCCGTCAGTTCTTCACCTTCAGCTTTTTTCTCGATTGTCGTGCGTATTATCGTACCAAGGATTTGTGTAATATCCTCCATACTCTGTTGAGATAAAGAATTCGGATCATCAGCGGTGGGCGGTTCGACCATGACCTGAATACCTAAATCTTTAACCTTATATGGGCTTTCGACTATCTCCTTCTTGATTCGGTTCACTTCACTATTTATCGTTTCATCCACTTTTTCATAATCACCGGATCCGTTTGTACCTTCAGCGTATTTTGATCCCAATGAATCTGAGGAATCCTCACTTTGCGGCACGCCTCCTGCACCTGCTGCATCCCCACTATACGATTCATTGATCCTTTGCGCAGAAATCTCAATTCCAGCCATATTTTCTTCATCGACCGGTTCAACTAAATTCTCTTCCCGGTTTTCTTGAGTGAAATCAATGTCTGTCGTGACTGAAACAACCACTTTGTCTCTCCCCATTAACGTTCCAAGCATATTTTGCACCTGTCTTTGAATATCACGTTCTATTTCCTTTTTTATTTCATTTTGGGTGGCAAATGCCGACGCGAAAGAAGTATTTTCATTTTCAAGATCGAAATACTCAAACTCTTGGTTCATTATGACGATATTATCTGTAGGGAGATTCGGAACACTTTTTGAAACCAAATGATAAAGGGAATTGATTTGACTTTCTTCAAATTTATAACCTGGCTTCGTATTCAATACGATGGATGCTGACGCTTCCCCAGCTGAATCACTGACAAAAACTCCTTTATCAGGAAGAGTGATCATTACACTGGCATCTTCTACTCCATCAATCTTTTTTATTAAACTGGACAATTCCGTTTGCATCGAGTCCAGTTTAATGACATTGAATTCATTTTCAGTCATTCCAATACCAGCACTTTGACTAAAAAAGGAATAGTCGATATTGCCTGATTCCGGAATTCCTTCAGCAGCCAGTTCCACTTTAAGTGAATCAAGTCTTTCTTCAGGAACTTTTATGGTCGTACCATTTTCAGAAACTTCATTTGTAATCCCTTGACTGTCTAAATTCTCTTTAATGCTACCCGTTTCCGATGGAGTTAAGTTGGAATATAAGGGCACCAGCGTCGTACGCGTGGTTAAAATTGAAACTGCCGTAATGATGATGATAATTAATGCCGCTGAACCAATCATCATGAATTTTTGTTTTTTACTGCGGCCCGTCCAATAAGCAGTTATTTTGTTTTTAAAATTCACTAGTACTTCATTCATTTAAATCCCCCGGTCAGTCTATGAATTTATGATTGGGGGATTTTTCCCCCTGGTCATTTTTCTCTATATAATGAGGTTAAAAAATGAATGCTATATACTCATTCTCATCATTTCCTGGTAGGCTTCCACAACCTTATTCCGAACCTCTAATGTAGCCTGCATGGTAATGCTGGCTTTTTGTGAAGCTATCATCACCGAGTGAAGCTCAACATCCTCTCCATTAACCAATTTGGTTGTAAGGTCATCAGATGCCACTTGTGTTTCGTTAACTTTATTCATTGATTCTTTTAATACCGACGCAAAATTTTGCTGTGCTTCGTATGGTGTATTAGTCTTACTTTGATCTTTTTTCTGCACATTGCTTGCATTGTTCATTGCAGAAAGAGAAATCCCCTCCATATCAACAATCCCCTTTCAAACTTTTATTTTCCAATTTCCAAAGCTTTCATCATCATTCCCTTTGATGCATTTAAAACTGTCACATTTGCTTCGTATGAACGTGTGACACTCATTAAATCAACCATTTCCCGAAGCGGGTCGACATTTGGCATTTCAACATAACCATCTTCATTGGCATCAGGATGATCTGGATTATAATCCAGTTCAAAAGGTGTTTTATCTTTAACTATTCCAGTCACCTTCACACCATTCCCTACCTCGCTCGTTTTTTGGGATGCAGCGTTCAAGAAACTTGAAAAACCGTTTTCCTTACTTTGCAGCACAACCGATTTTCTTGTGTACGGCTTCCATTTTTTAGATTCGGCGTCATATTCCGCCCTGGTCGTATCGGTATTAGCCATATTAGCAGAGATTACATCCATCCTTAGCCTTTGACTCGTCAGGCTGGATCCGGTCATGTTTATACTTTGGAAGATTCCCATCACTTACCTCCTCTAATTACATTCTGCAATGATTGAAACTTACCTGAAAGCCTGTCGGTTACTGCATTATAATAAATCTGATTGGCAGCAAGCTCCGTCATTTCCTTATCAACGTCCACGCTATTTCCATTATTGTTATATCGGACATTTTTCTGCGTCACGATCTGAGAAGCATGACTCCCTTCTGATTTGAAGGGGAAATGTCGTTCATCGGTACGATATGAATCCAGTGATGATTCCAGCTCTGTCTTAAAGGATTGTGTTTTGTCGACCTCTTTAGCTTTATAATTAGGCGTATCCGAATTGGCTATGTTCTGTGAAATGACTTTTTGTTTTACATTAGAATAATTAAGGGCATTTTCTAGTGATTGAAAAGTATTTGAAAATAACTCCACATCGATTACCTCTTTCTATAACTAACATTTAATTACAATATCAATAAATTAATCCAGTGCATTTACGTTTTAATTTTAAAGAAACATTATAACTATGTCCATAAACAACACATGGACTTTAGACCTATTATCGTCGAAAATTGTCACAAATTGCTCAAATTTGTCGTGATTATTAGTATGATTACATGATTAATATTACGAAATATTACATTTTAATATGATTTTCTACATATTAACCAAATTTTCCTTCCATTAGCTTTTATATCATATCGAAAAACAAATCTATATACCTGATACTTTAGAACTAATTTTCGCATTTACTTTCAATTTATTATTTCAATTTAGTTGATTTCACCCTTTAAAGTAAAGGATTCATAAGAAAACAAAGGATTACTTCCTTTTTTCTTTTTTGAAAAAAAAACGTTTTTTTCAAAGCGCTGATTCATTCGACAAAATCCCCTAATGGTTAAAAACCGTAATCCATAGGGTTTTAAAAATCAAAAAAGGTTACAACAACGTTCTTTTTCACTATTACAACAGTTATAATAATATAATTACCCTTTTAAAGAAAAATTTAACTATTTTTTCAATTCTAATAGAAAACAAGCCTATATTCACATTTCCATTTAATTCGAATGACCTCTTTTTCCTATCTCTCCCTGACGTTCACCTCCTTTTGCTGATTAGTCCCAGAAAGCAACAGATCCAAATACCACAAAAAAAAGCAGCCTTTTTAAAGGACTGCCCAGACTGTAGACAAACTCGATGAAAACTTAGTTTGTCTACAGTTTCTTTTGGGGTTTGTGCAATTTGAACGTTGATTGGAACGAAGGGCACTCGTTTTCATCGGGCGGTCCGATGAGCCTCTTCGGCGCCTTTGCGCCTGTGGGGTCTCCCCTGGACTCACTTTTCTAAGCAGGAGTCTCGTACCTTCCGTTCCAATCAACTTTGTTATAGATAGAACCCTTTTTCCTAAAGCCTTTATTGTTTTAAAAATAGAATTAATAAAGCTCGAGGTGAAGAGGATGCTTTCTAAATATGATTCTATTCAACGTGATCAACTTGAAATGTTACTTTAGATCAACTAGTGCCTGCGAACCATTTGGTTCGTAAAATTGAGGCTGCCATTGACTTCACTTTCATTTATGAGTTAGTGAAAGATATGTACTCCAGAGATAGGACGCCCAAGTATTGATCCAGTTATATTAGTCGAATTAACTTTCATTCAATATACCTTCGGTTTTCGTTCAATGCGTAAAAACAATTGAAGAAGTTGAAACAAATATGGCTTACCATTGGTTCTAAGGCTATGGTTTCCATGATAAATTGTCAAATGCTCATTTTAGTACAGAAAGCAAAGACTATCCAAAACGACACGGCATTTCTAGCAAAAAATGTGGAAGAAGCAGATCAACTGCGTCATCATCAAGATGTAAAACCTTTATAAGCGAAGCGTAAAGAAACGATTGGGCGTGTATTCGCAGATGCTAAAGAAAAATGCATGGTTACGTTGGACTACTTTAGACATAAAAAATTGTCGATGCCGGCGATGCTTACTTTCGCTGCCATAAATTTAAAGAAGATGGCCAATTGGAAATGGCAAGGTCCAAATAACTTTAGGAGAAAAATTAAAAGGAATTTCTAAAGGCAGCCCTTTTTAAAGGACTGCCTTTTTTTATGTTAATTATTTTTAAGCTTTTCTAATTCAAGAAGGAATTTATCGTTCAATACTTTGATATAAGTACCTTTCATTCCTAGTGAGCGGGATTCAATCACTCCGGCACTTTCCAGTTTCCGTAGGGCATTTACGATAACGGAACGGGTGATGCCGACACGGTCTGCAATTTTGGATGCTACAAGCAGACCTTCATTACCTTTAAGCTCCTCAAAAATGTGCTCAATCGCTTCCAATTCGCTGTAAGATAACGAGGAAATTGCCATTTGAACGACAGCTTTACTACGAGCTTCTTCTTCTATCTCTTCTGATTTTTCACGCAGGATTTCCATGCCGACTACAGTCGCACCATATTCAGCCAAAATTAAATCATCATCATGAAATTTTTCTTGTAATCGAGCAAGGACCAATGTTCCTAAACGTTCTCCCCCGCCCATAATCGGTACGATCGTTGTTAATCCAGTTGCGAAAAGCTCTTTGTTTTCGACTGGGAAAGCAGTATATTCGCTTTCGATATCAAGATTCGAAGAGGTTTCAGGAATATTGAAGAGGTTTTTTGTGTACTCTTCAGGGAATTGTTTATCTTCCAACATTTTGTACATGCGTTCGTTTTCAATTTGCTGACTTACCGCGATGCCAAGTAATTTCCCGCGGCGGCTGACGACGAATACATTCGCTTCGATAACTTCACTTAAACTTTCAGCCATTTCCTTGAAGTTAACTGCTTTACCTGCTGCTTTTTGTAGCATTGCATTGATTTTTCTTGTTTTTGCTAATAAGTTCATTTGATTTGTTCCTCCTAAAAATACCATGGTTCACAATAACTATGAAGTTGTATTTCCGTAATTTTATGTTTATTGCATAGGCAAATCATTGCCAAGATTGTTTCTTAAATTAAAGGATAAACTGGCTTAAATCTTTGTTCCGGGCGATAGAACCAAGCTTACCTTCGACATATTGGGGTGTAATTGTAATCTTCTCCATCGTTATTTCCGGAGCTTCAAAAGATAAGTCTTCAAGCAACCGTTCCAAAATGGTATGAAGTCTTCTTGCACCAATATTGTCTGTGTTTTGATTTACTTCGAAGGCCACTTCAGCTATCTTACGAACAGCATCGTCAGAAAATTCAATTTCTATACCTTCAGTTTCTAATAAAGCAACATATTGTTTTAACAAGGCATTATCCGGTTCATGAAGAATCCGTACAAAGTCGTCTACAGTCAGTTTGTTCAATTCTACACGAATTGGGAATCTACCTTGTAATTCAGGGATAAGGTCGGATGGCTTAGCCATGTGAAAGGCCCCTGCAGCAATGAATAAGACATGATCCGTTTTAACTGAACCATATTTAGTCACTACTGTCGAACCTTCAACGATTGGCAGGATATCCCTTTGGACACCCTCTCTTGAGACATCCGCTGATGAACTTCCTGATTGCTTACTGGCAATTTTGTCTATTTCATCGATGAAAATAATCCCATTTTGCTCAGCCCCGTATAATGCATCGGAAGTGACTTCATCCATATCAATCAATTTAGCCGCTTCTTCATTTGTTAAAACGGTTCTTGCTTCACTTACTTTCAATTTTCGCTTCTTGCTTTTTTTCGGCATCAAGCTTCCTAAAGCGTCCTGCATATTCATCCCCATTTGTTCCATTCCCGAACCTTGGAGCATATCAAACATCGAAGCAGTCTGTTCTTCCACTTCGACCGTTATCATTTCACTTTCCAACTCACCATTAGCCAGCTTTTCAGCGACGATTTTTCTTTTTTCCTGCAAACTTAAATCTTCGGAATTTTCTTCCGGATCCTGTTCGTCTTGATTGTTATTGCCTCCAAAAAAGACTTCAAGAGGATTCTTGAAATTACTCTGTTTTTTTGTTGATGGCACTAAAAGTTCTATTAAGCGGCGATTTGCATTTTCTTCTGCCCGCTCCTTTACGCTGGCCATCTTTTCTTCCTTCACGAGGCGGACGGAAGTCTCCACCAAATCACGAACCATCGACTCAACATCCCTGCCGACATACCCGACTTCCGTAAATTTCGTTGCTTCAACTTTTACAAAAGGAGCACCTACCAATTTAGCCATTCTCCGAGCTATTTCTGTTTTCCCAACGCCTGTCGGTCCAATCATTAATATATTCTTCGGAACGACTTCATCACGAAGTTGATCCGAGAGAAGGGAACGTCGGTAGCGATTCCGAAGAGCCACTGCCACTGCCCGTTTTGCCTCACGCTGCCCTACGATATACTGATCCAGTTTTTCAACGATTTGCCTCGGTGTTAAATTAGCTTTTTTTGACATTTGCGCTCCTCCTTACAACTCTTCCACGATTATATTCGTATTCGTAAATACACAAATTTCCGCTGCAATTTGTAAAGATGATTGAGCGATTTCCTTTGCCGATAAATGGTCACTGGAAAACCGCATTAATGCCCTGCCGGCAGCAAGGGCATAATTCCCACCCGATCCTATGGCGAGAATCCCGTCATCCGGTTCAATTACTTCCCCGGTGCCAGAAACGAGCAGTAAATGATTCTTATCCATTACGACCAGCATGGCTTCCAGTTTTCTCAATACATTGTCACTTCTCCATTGCTTTGCCATTTCGACGGCAGCGCGCTGAAGATTGCCATTATACTCTTCAAGTTTAGCTTCGAACATCTCAAATAAGGTGAATGCATCTGCAACAGAACCTGCAAAACCTGCAAGGACATTACCATTAAAGATTTTCCTTACTTTCCTCGCCGTATGCTTCATCACTACTGAATTTCCTAAAGTAACCTGCCCATCACCGGACATGGCACATTCACCTTTATGATGCACTGCAAATATCGTTGTCATAAAGTGTCCCCTTTCAACATTTAAGGCCGCGGATGTGATGCATTGTAGACTTTTTTCAATTGGTCTTTTGTAACATGCGTATACACTTGCGTTGATGAAATTTTAGAATGACCAAGCAATTCCTGAACTGTGCGAATGTCCGCCCCATTATTCAATAGGTGTGTAGCAAACGAATGCCTTAGCATATGGGGATGAAGACTTCCATCTGCGGCTGACTTTTTAATCAATTCATTCAATATATAGCGAACTCCCCTAGGTGTCAGAGGGTCTCCACGAAAATTAACAAATAAATAAACATGCGCCTTGGCGTCAGACGAAGTCAATTCCATCCTGGCTGTACGTATGTATAAATCTATCGCTTCCTGTGCATAACTGCCAACCGGAACGTAGCGATCCTTTTTTCCTTTTCCATGGATCAGTACCGTTCCTAAGGAAAGGTCGATATCCTGCAGTTTAATCTCACAACATTCACTTACACGAATTCCTGTAGCATACAATATTTCCAGTAAGGCATTGTTCCTTATTCCTATCGGTGAATCTTTCTTTAAAGTAGAAAACAACTGATTCATTTCCTTCTCATAAAGAAAACGTGGCAGTCTTTGATCCTTTTTAGGTAAAGAAGCCAAAGAAAAAGGGTTATCCTTCACATCACCTTCACGTAGTAAAAATCTATAAAGGCTCCGCAAGCAAGAAGTTTTTCTTGCTACAGTGCGCTTAGAAAGGTTTTTCTCATATAAATTCGTCAAATATAACCGGACATCCAAATATTCAACGGACGTGATATCCTCAATGCCCTGTTCATTAAGGAACAGAAAAAATTCGTGAATATCACGTTTATAATTTTCAATGGTGTATTGTGAACTGTTTTTTTCAATCTGTAAATATTCGATGAAGGATGATAATGCCTTTTTTTGATTAATCATGGAAACACCTCGCAAAGGCTAATAAATAGTATCATACTTTAAAACAGCAGGCAAATATTTTACAAATTTTTCACAAAGTTCTGAATTGTGTCCAAAGCGCGTTTAGCATGCGTTTCGTTCCGCTCTTTTTTTGATTTGATTCTCACTTCTAGGTCTGGAAGCAATCCAAAGTTGGCATTCATCGGTTGGAAGCTCTTACCATTCGTCGAAGTTATGTACCTTGCCATGCTTCCCATCGTCGTCTCCGCAGGGAATATGATAGGCTCCAATCCTTGGACGATCCTTGCAGCATTGATACCTGCAACAAGTCCTGATGCAGCAGATTCTACATACCCTTCGACACCAGTCATTTGACCGGCAAAGAATAAATCATCCTGATTCTTGAATTGATACGTTGGTTTCAATACATTAGGTGAGTTTATGAATGTGTTTCGATGCATGACTCCATAACGCACAATTTCCGCATTTTCCAATCCAGGTATGAGCTGCAATACTTCTTTTTGCGGCCCCCATTTCAAATGTGTCTGAAAACCAACAATATTGTAAAGTGTTCCTGCCGCATCATCTTGACGCAATTGAACTACAGCAAAAGGACGTTTTCCCGTTTTTGGATCTTCTAAGCCAACTGGCTTCAATGGACCAAATAACATCGTTTTCTTCCCACGTGATGCCATCACTTCAATTGGCATGCAGCCTTCAAAAAAGATTTCCTTTTCGAATTCTTTAAGTGGTACTGTTTCTGCAGCGATCAATGCTTCATAAAAGCGGTCAAACTCTTCTTCTGTCATCGGACAGTTCAAATAAGCTGCTTCCCCTTTGTCATAACGGGATTTCAAATATACTTTATCCATGTTTATGCTGTCTTTTTCAAGAATTGGTGCGGCGGCATCATAGAAGTACAAGTATTCTTCATCCATGATTTGCTTTAAGCTGTCAGATAGTGACTGACTTGTAAGCGGACCGGTAGCAATGACGGTAGGACCTTCCGGAATTTCCGTCACTTCTTCATTAATGACCGTCACATTTGGATGATTTTTAACCCTTTCCGTAACAAGACCGGCAAATTCATGTCGATCAACAGCTAAAGCGCCGCCAGCCGGTACAGCACAAGCATCTGCTGCCGACATGATGACCGAATCCAGAATACGCATTTCTTCTTTTAAAACACCAACTGCATTTGTTAAAGTATTTGCCCGAAGTGAATTGGAACAAACAAGTTCAGCGAATTTATCGGTATGATGGGCTGGCGTTTGTTTTACAGGGCGCATTTCATATAGATCGACTTTAATTCCTCTTTTAGCTAACTGCCACGCCGCTTCACTTCCAGCAAGCCCAGCACCGATTACACTTACTTTTGTTTCTTTCATTTTTCGAACCTCCATGTATAGATATGATAAGACAGGAGCATTTATCATTAAAACTGCTTTTATTAACGTTTCATTTTTAACGATATCTATGTATTTATACCCGAAATACTCATTCCTGCTAATGATAATTTTAAAGCATATGCCTCAAGCCGGCATTCTTCCTGCAATCCATCTTTTCTAAAAAGGGTAACGGACACAAATAGGAATTATATCTTTAAAAGAATGTACTTGTCCACTGAATTTTACATCACATGGCCTAAATAAAAAAGTTTCAAGCTTTATCCATTTTCTTCTTGGAACCGAATTCACATATTATCATGATATCATACTTTCCTGAACATAAAGAAACCCGGCAGATGCCGAGTCAATTTATATCTAGGTTTTTTCGATAGCTCACAGGGAAAGTAAACGATTTCACGGTCTATTCTATGCTTGGGGCATTTCCTTGAAATCACAATCCATGCACTGGACCTGGACGCCTTTTTTGAGTTTCTTTTCAACAAGTGTACCTTCACATTTTGGACAACTCCGCGGAAGCGGTTTATCCCATGATATGAAGTCACATCCAGGGTAGGTATCACACCCGTAAAATATGCGGCGTTTTTTACTTTTCCTTTCAATGATGTTTCCTTCTTTACATTTTGGGCATTTGACACCGATTTCTTTAACGATTGGCTTTGTGTTACGGCAATCCGGGAAATTGCTGCATGCCATGAACTTTCCATAACGCCCCATCTTAAAGACCATTCCATGTCCGCATTCCACGCAATCTTCACCGGCAGGTTCATCTTTAATTTCAATTTTCTCCATCTCGACCTCAGCTTTGGCCAGATGAATTGCAAACTCTTTATAAAATTCATCAATGACCTTTATCCATTCGATACTGCCTTCCTCGACGCTGTCGAATTCCTGTTCCATTTTGGCAGTGAACTCTGCATCAAGAATATCCGGGAAGAATTCGCGTATCAATTCAAGAACGATCTCACCAAGCTCTGTTGGGATGAACCGTTTATTATCCAAGGTAACATAGCCCCGTTTTTGAATCGTATCCAAGGTAGGAGCATATGTAGAAGGACGGCCTATTCCCAGTTCCTCTAGGGTTTTGACAAGACGTGCTTCAGTATATCGGGGCGGAGGCTGTGTGAAATGCTGCTTCGGCTCGATATCTTTTGAAAAGAATTGATCTCCTTTTTTTACATCCGGAAGTGCATTTTCCTTTTCTTCTACCGAGTCATCGGACCCTTCAACATATACCTTCATGAAACCCGGAAATTTTATTTTTGAACCATTTGCCCTGAAGATGACATCCCCGTTATGCAGGTCGATGCTCATCGTATCCATGACTGCCGAAGACATTTGACTAGAAACGAATCGTTCCCATATCAATTTATAAAGACGGAATTGATCTCTGGATAAGAACTCCTTGACTATACCCGGTTCACGTAATGTGCTTGTTGGCCTGACTGCTTCATGGGCGTCCTGGGCATTAGTTTGTTTTTTCTCTTTGCGCTGTTCAGCCTGAACATAATCTTTACCATAATTATTTTGGATGAAGGTATGGACTTCCTCTTTCGCAACATCGGAAATCCGGGTTGAATCGGTTCTCATATAAGTGATTAACCCGACTGTACCTTCCTTGCCAAGCTCGATTCCTTCATAAAGCTGCTGAGCAAGCATCATGGTTTTCTTTGCACGGAAATTCAATTTACGTGCCGCTTCCTGTTGCAGGGAAGAAGTTGTAAAAGGGGCAGCTGGATTGCGCCTTCTTTCCTTTTTAGCCACGGCTCCTATCGTAAATTCGCCGCCATTTAAAGAAGCGAGCACTGTTTTGACGTCCTCTTCGGTATTTAATTCCTTCTTCTCGCCGCCAAGGCTGAAGAAGGAACCTTCAAACTGTTCTTTTCCTTTTACAAAATCAGCCTTGATTGTCCAATACTCTTCCGGGATGAAATCTTTGATTTCCTTCTCCCGGTCAATGATCATCCGTACAGCAACCGATTGGACCCGTCCAGCACTTAAGCCTTTTTTCACCTTTTTCCACAAAAGCGGGCTTATATTGTATCCGACTAAACGATCCAAAACCCTTCTTGCCTGCTGGGCATCAACCAATTTCATATTTATTGGTCTCGGCGATTTAAATGATTCTTTGATGGCCTCTTTCGTGATCTCGTTGAATACCACACGGCAATCAGAGTTAACATCAACATCAAGACTGTGAGCCAAATGCCATGCAATGGCTTCCCCTTCCCTGTCGGGGTCAGCCGCGAGATAGATTTTTTTCGCTTTTTTCGCAGCGGTTTTCAATTCTTTTAAAACCGGGCCTTTGCCGCGGATAGTTATATATTTAGGCTCATATTCATGTTCAACATCGACACCCATTTGACTTTTAGGCAAATCTCGAACATGCCCCATGGAAGCCTTTACTTTATATTTTTTTCCCAAGTAACGTTCTATTGTTTTCGCCTTTGCGGGCGATTCCACAATCACTAAGTATTCTGACATCCAATAAATCCTCCTCAAAGAGGTAATATAAATCTTCACTATTATTAATCATTCAAAAATCATTTGTCAACACCTCTTTACTTTTCAAAGCATGCTGATTCATTTATTAATAGGTATTTTGACAAGAGGTGCCATTTGCAAAACTTATAACAGTTTTACAATATTTTCAACCTTTTTGTCTAATAATTCAACCCATCCATCTAAAAAAGCACTTTTTTTCTATTCTCCTGTATGATTCTCCGTCTATCTTCTATATTATATTGTTCAAAACTCTTCCTCGATCTGCCTGGAACTCAAAACAAGTTTGGCACCATCGGAAATCAATTGATTGGTCCCCAGTGATTCAAGGCTTGTAACATTTCCAGGAAGTGCAAACACCTCCCTGCCATGTTCCAAAGCAGATTGTGCCGTAATGAGGGAACCGCTCCTTTCTTTTGCCTCGACCACGAATACTCCCTGTGATAATCCACTGATGATTCGATTCCTAAGCGGAAACATCCAAGGTTCCGCCTTCACTTCCGGTGGAGTCTCAGATATAAGCAGGCCTTTATTGACGATTTCTTCAGCAAGGGTAACATTGGATTTCGGATATATTTGCATAAGCCCTCCTCCTAAAACCCCAATCGTATCTCCGCCTTCCCTTAATGTGATCTTATGTGACTCTGCATCGATTCCAGCCGCCACCCCGCTTATGATCACGAACTTTTTCTTTACTAGCGGTAATAGAATCGATTTTAAGGCCTCCAGACCATACGAGGTTGGCTTACGTGTTCCAACAACACCTAGCGTATTCTTCCTTGTTAAAAGCTTCTTATCACCTTTATAATAAAGAACCCACGGAGGATCGAATATTTGCTTCAGCAAAAAAGGATATTCATCATCGAAGATCGTCAAACAATGGATTTTGCTATCTTCGTAATTTTTAAGTTTATCGATGGTATTGAGTGAATGTAAATCTTTGAGAAAGAGGTTGAGCTTATTTGAAGGGATAGGGAGCATTTTTGCCCATTCAACGTAACCCGTCGTGAATAGGGAAGATAATGACGGGTCTTTTGACATGATTGTTTGGATTGATTTCCATCCTGCCCCGCGGCAATGATGGAGATGGATTAACTTTTGTTTTTTATTCAATTTGAAACGCCCCTAACCGGATATTTTTAAAGGTAGGTTGATGGTGATGTACTCGGTATCTCCCGAGGAAAATGGAGGAAAATAAGACCGACCCCAAAAAAAGGTCGGCCCAGCTTAAATTAATGTGTTTTACAAGGTTCGTAAATCTCTTTTTCTTTCAAGACGGAAATCAATGTTTCACCCATTACGGATGGAGTTTCGGCAACTTTAATTCCACATTCGTTCATAACGCGGATTTTCTCGTCAGCTGTTCCTTTTCCTCCTGAGATAATGGCTCCGGCATGTCCCATGCGTTTACCGGCAGGAGCCGTACGGCCACCAATGAAACCAACAACTGGCTTAGTCATATTTTCCTTCACCCAGATTGCTGCTTCTTCTTCTGCCGTTCCGCCGATTTCCCCGATCATGATCACAGCATGTGTTTCCGGATCTTCATTGAATGCCTTCAATACGTCAATGAAATCCGTTCCATTAACTGGATCCCCACCGATACCGACAGCCGAAGATTGACCGATGCCTGCTTGCGATAATTGGTGAACGGCTTCGTACGTTAAAGTTCCTGAACGTGAAACTACACCTACATGGCCTTTTTTGTGTATATATCCTGGCATGATACCAATCTTACACTCTTCAGGAGTAATGACACCTGGGCAGTTCGGTCCGATCAAGCGAGTTTTTTTGCCTTCCATGTACCGCTTAACCTTGACCATATCCAGGACAGGAATATGTTCCGTGATACAAATGACAAGGTCAAGTTCTGCGTCTACAGCTTCCAGAATTGCATCGGCAGCAAATGGCGCCGGTACATAGATAACGGAAGCATTCGCACCGGTTTCGGTGACAGCTTCGGAAACTGTATTGAATACAGGTACCCCTTCCGCTTCTGTTCCACCTTTACCCGGAGTGACTCCTCCAACGATTTTCGTGCCGTATTCCAACATTTGTTTTGTATGAAATAATGCTGTTGCACCAGTGATTCCCTGAACGATCACTTTCGTATCTTTATTAATATAAACGCTCATTATGTTCCCCCCTGCCTATTATCCTACAAGTGATACTATTTTTTGTGCTCCATCAGCCATTGATTCAGCAGCCGTAATATTTAAACCTGACTCTTTTAGAATCTTTTTGCCAAGGTCCACATTCGTTCCTTCAAGACGAACAACAAGAGGGACATCCAAGCCAAGCTCTTTAGCAGCAGCCACGACGCCTGTTGCGATGATGTCACATTTCATGATTCCTCCGAAGATATTAACGAAGATGCCTTTAACATTTTTATCGGAAAGGATGATTTTGAAAGCCTCTTTCACTTTTTCCTCAGTGGCGCCGCCACCAACGTCCAGGAAGTTAGCCGGATCTCCCATATAGTGTTTAATGATGTCCATCGTAGCCATAGCAAGCCCGGCACCATTAACCATGCATCCGATATTTCCGTCAAGCGATATGTAACTAAGGCCATGCTTTGATGCTTCAATCTCTTTTGCATCCTCTTCATCCAAATCACGGAATTCCGCGATGTCCTTTTGGCGGTAAATCGCATTATCATCAAAATTCAATTTAGCATCAAGTGCCATTACATTTCCGTCGCCCGTAACCACTAATGGGTTGATTTCTGCGATTGAGCAATCTTTTTCAACGAAAGCAGTATATAAGTTAACCATCAGCTTGGAAGCTTTATTTATAAGTGAGGCCGGAATATTTATATTGAATGCAATCCTCCGTGCTTGGAAGCCAGTCAGGCCGACAACCGGATCGATTACTTCTTTGAAAATTTTCTCTGGCGTCTTTTCGGCCACTTCCTCAATTTCCGTTCCGCCTTCTTCAGAAGCCATCAACACGACACTATTCGTAGCACGGTCAAGGACCAGCCCGATATAATACTCTTTCGTTATGTCGCAGCCCTCTTCTATAAGTAAACGCTTAACTTCCTTGCCTGCAGGTCCTGTTTGATGGGTCACCAACGTTTTGCCAAGAATCTCTTCTGCATATGTACGAGCTTCATCAAGATTCTTCGCTACCTTGACTCCGCCGGCTTTCCCGCGGCCGCCCGCATGAATTTGAGCTTTTACGACAACAACTTCCGTACCTAACTCCTTCGCTGCTTCCACTGCTTCATCAACAGTAAATGCAACCCGGCCATTTGGAACGGATACCCCGTATTGTCGCAATATCTCTTTCCCCTGATACTCATGGATATTCATTTCCCATCCTCCTTATCTACTAAAAAACAACCTCGAAATTTAATGCGTGTTTTCTCTACCATATTACAACAAAATTCTCCTTCGTGCATAATTTTCTTTCTCGAAATTTTTAAAATATTATTATGATATACTTCTATTCCTCTTTGTAAAATGGAAAAAACCTTCTTTTCCGTAGATTTTTTCTTGTTAAAATCATTTATTTTTGCTCTTAAATTCTATTGTCGTTACAGTTAAAATCTAGAGAAAATGCTACTATGAAAGCCTTTTCAACATATTGAATCAGAGTTCTTTTCATGAGAATCCACGGTTATCCTTGCCTGACCCTAAATAAAAGCAAAAGGACAAAGCCATTGCCTTGTCCTTTTGTAAATAGTTTAGTATTTTTTTAATATAATGAAAATACAATAGTGATTTCCCTAATATTCTACATAAACCAACATAACTCCATTTGGTGAAATCACAGATAACTAGGATCCTACCGATTCATGTCCTTGTCAACTTTATAAATGAATGCAAATACCTCTGCAACTGCTCCATATAATTCTTCCGGAATCGTTTGATTTATATCCAATTGACCTAAAAGTGCAGCAAGCGATTCGTCCCTCTGGACCGGTATATTCAGTTCCATGGCCGTTTTCAGAATATTTTCAGCAGTTTTACCTTTCCCCTTCGCCAATATGACGGGCGCTTTGGACCTTCTTTGATCATACTTTAAGGCAATGGCTTCTTTTCGTTGATCATTTATCATATTCGAATATCCAATCCGCTATATGAACCGGCTTCCGAAAAAGGAATCGGTTTCACCTCTAGGTCCCGCTCTTTTTCATTCACGGGTTTTACAAATGAAACCCCTGATAATCTGTAATCCATTTTTCCGAGATTCTCTCTTAGGATGTCAAGATATTGATCGGCTTCCTCTTCAAGGGCCGCACCATGCCCATTGATGACCGTCACTTTTATGATACGGTTTTGAACCTGCATGTCGATGACCGTTTCTTTAAGACGTTCCAATTCTAAATAAAATAGGACTCTGCAGTAATCCGGGTCTATTTTGCCATCTTTTGTTTTCCTTCCGCTCCATTGTAAAGTTAGGTCAGTTTGAATCGATCCCAAATTGAGTGGAAGTGTCAGGAGCAAATTCTGGATCGGCCCATTTTCCTGTGAAAGGATCTGTTGCGCAGTAATCCGATTCAGGATTTGTTCTGCCATCTCCTTGATAGATGCCGGAATTTGCTCATTCAGCAATTTAAGCAGCAGCGGTTTAAGTGTCTCTAAATCATTCGGGATCTCCTTCGTATCATCTCCAGAAAGATTAAGGAGTGCATGTTCCAGCTGAAGGCCAAGGACCTTGGTCATTTCTTTTAGTTGGTTTGCAACGGAAGGCCCGCTGGTGAAATCGATTGTTTGAAACTCAGCTTCCAGTACATGTGAAAGGACAAGCCTCTCATTATTCCTAACGTATTTGGCCTTAGAAAGCTTATTAAGCGACTGAAACAGTAATTCAGCCACCTTACCCTTCGACTCCTCTATTTGCTCTGTATCCGTATTCAAGTAGCCTATAAGGTCATTCACTTCTATTTTTCCGCCAATTGCCTTTTTAGCTGTTGCTTCGGTAAAAGCACTCTGTAGTAAATGAAAGACAAGAGGGGAAAGTTTTTCTGCAGAAATGTTTTTTCTCTGGATCGAGTGAAGATCGGCTGGCAGGTTTGCCCCCTTATGATCATGACCGGTAAATATGCGATCAATGGTCGTTTCGGCCTCTTCAACTTTTGCAAATGCACCGCTTTTTGTCCCGGAAAGCAACTGTAATCCTTGGTGTAATTTATCAATCACTGAATTCTTGGCCATACCGGACCTTGCCTCAGCTCCATCCATTAAGTTTTCCAGAAAGACAGCTTCTGTAATTCCCTTTGGAATTAAACCCGTCTTTTGAAGCAGGGAAAATGCACCAGATTTCATTTCTGGCGTTGAATCGGGATTCAGCCAAGTGGTCACTAGGTTTTGCAAACCATTTTGTTGAAGCTGGTTCTGTTTAACAACATGTAAAGAGTCCAATACATCCCTAAGCTTGACGGCAGTCCTCGTTACTGCTCCGAGATCTTGCAGCTGTTGCTTGAAGGCACTGAGTAGTTTGTGGAAAGGTTCACCTTTGGACTGCGTAAATAATGCATCAAATACATCTTTTACAAATGGCAGTTGCTGAATGTACATCGATTTTATTACAGGCAGACCAGCTTCTGCAGCATCAGCAGCTTTTAACCATTGTAAAGCGGACTGAAAGGTTTCCTTTGTTATCGGAGGCCTATTTGCCAAGAGGTATTCGGCAAGCTTCGAAGCGGCCGGTTCAGGCGTCATGTCAAGATGAGCGATCAATTGTGCAGCCTTTCCCTTTAAGCCGGAAACACTCATATCGGGGGAATCTAAAGCTTTTAACACGATCCTCCCCTCTATTGGGTGCTTCACTTGAAACCAGTACCTTTCTCCTGCCCGTAGCGGGATTTCGAGATTGGCAATCATTTTTTGATGGCCAATCTGTACTTCGGCCGTTTGGTCAGGAAAAACCTTATTCACCTTCCCGATAAGGATTTGTCCATTTTTCAAACTCACAGATCCTTTTACTTCAATGGGTGAAGAAACGGGTTGCCCGCTTGTTATGGATTGCACCCTCATCCCCCCTTAGCTCTTCGTTCTTGCAGCGATTTCCTTAACTGGTGCAAAACTTCTTCTATGCCAAGGTGTAAGCCCGTGCGTGCGGAGTGCTTCTAAATGTTGGCTCGTCCCGTATCCCATGTGCTTTTCGAAACCATATTCCGGATATTTTTCACCATATTCCTTCATCATCCTATCACGGGTCACTTTCGCTATTATGGAGGCCGCAGAGATGCTAACGCTTCGTGCGTCCCCCTTTATGAGTGAAAGCTGCGGAATCGGCACATCCAGTTCCATCGCATCGATCAACAAATGATCAGGAAGTTCTGACAAATCGTTCACTGCGGCCACCATTGCCTTTTTCGTGGCTTGATATATATTGATTTCATCAATAACTTCGCTATGTACAACACCCACACCTATGGATAGTGCTTCCTTAAAAATCATCTCATAAAACCGTTCCCTTTTTGACTCTGGAATTTTTTTAGAATCATTAAGACCTGGCAAATAAAAAGATTCAGGCAAGATGACTGCACTCGTCACAACTGGTCCTGCAAGCGGTCCTCTTCCTACTTCATCGATACCAGCCAAAATGGAAAACCCCTGTTTTCGCAATTGCCGTTCAAACTCTGTCATTTCCGTGAAAGCATCCCTTACCTTTTGTTCTTTTTCATAGGTTCTTTGCCATTTGCCTGCTAAGTCGGTTACTCCCTTTCTTCCATCCTCCCGGCATTCTTGTAAAAAAGGATCTTCGGGTTCTCTTATTGTCATTAATTTTGAGGAGATTTCCTTAATGCTCATTGCAGTTATCATCTTTTATCACCCATCATATTAATTATCGGCAGTCTTGCTTCCTTTCTTCAGTTCAGACAAAAATACGGAGCGGAAAAGAGACATCAAAAAGAAATACCTTTTCGACATCCAGCTCCAGCTCCGTATCACTTCAAGTTAATCGGGAATATCAACCTCTTCATAATCCAATGGGACCTCGAACGTAAGCGGGCCCATCTTTTCTGAACGGATTTCACGTACGACCAACTCCGCGGTTTTATCATAATCGATGAAGCCCCCAGATGCCAAACAGCCCCTGAACTTTCCGACCGCATCGAACAATTCGAGCGTTTCCTGCGGAATTACATCCAGGTTATAACGGGATTTCATTCGATCCGGATATTCTTTTTCCAAAAAGCGAAGACCGTATAAAGAGACTTCGTGCAAGTTTAAAATCGTATCCTTGATCGCCCCTGTCAATGCAAGCTTCAAACCAACTTCTTGATCCTCGAATTTCGGCCAGAGAATCCCCGGCGTATCCAGCAATTCCAGTTCCTTACCAACTTTTATCCATTGCTGCGCTTTCGTGACGCCAGGAGTATTCCCTGTTTTGGCAATGTTCTTTTTGGCAAGTCGATTGATTAGTGTCGATTTCCCAACGTTCGGAATGCCGACTATCATGGCACGGATCGCTCTCGGCTTTATTCCTCTAGATTCCATCCGCTCATACTTCTCTTTTAAAAGTTTTTTGGCAGCAGCCGTAATCTGGTTTAAACCGTTTCCTGCCTGCGAATTAATGGCAATCGCCGTTTTCCCCTGCGATTTATAATGCTCAAGCCACATATTGGTTTTTACCGGATCGGCCATATCCGCTTTATTCAAAAGGATAACCCGCGGTTTATGCTGAATGATTTCATCGATCATCGGATTTCGTGAAGATGCCGGAATCCGGGCATCCACAAGTTCAAAGATGATGTCGATCAGTTTTAATTTCTCTGTTACTTCCCGTCTTGCTTTGGCCATATGGCCAGGGAACCACTGTATTGTCAATGGAATCCACCTTCCTACTATTCCGCCAATCGAAAGTCTTCAATCGGCCAATAAACTAATTTAGTTTTTCCTAACACTTTATCGTAAGGAACGACACCTACGCCAATATGGCGGCTATCCTTACTAAAACGGCGATTATCCCCTAGGACAAAAAGGGTGTCTTCAGGTACCGTTCCTTGTTCTATGACATCACTTAATGTAAAAGATTCCGTCAAATCCCCGCCATCAATCAATTGTTCTTTATATTCATCCAAGTATGGCTCATCATAAGCTTTTCCATTCACGTATAGAGTATCATCTCTATATTCCACTTTTTCCCCTGGCAATCCGATGACCCTCTTTATGTAATCTTTACCTTCTGGAGCTTCGAAAACGATAATATCGAATCTTTTCGGTTCGCCGATCGAATAGGAGATTTTATTAACGATCATGCGGTCCGTATCCTTTAATGTCGGCATCATGGAATTACCGTCCACAACAATAGGTGCCAGGAGGAAATAACGAATCAGCGTCGCCGCTATAACTGCGATTATGACCGCCTTCGTCCATTCCCACAATTCATTTTTCTTTTTCGCCATCCTTACCCACCCTTTTTGAAGCATATCAACAATTATTTTAACATGTTGCGGACGCTATAGCGAGCAGGATTCTCTATAGTTTTCACCGTTTGTGTATTCATCGTTTCTTAAAGTGCAAAAAGGGAGCCTGATAAACAAGCTCCCTTTTTTTGCATGATACTGTTTGGTTATTCACCTTATGTGGATCATGGTAAACCCGCATGAAGATATTCGAAGGATTAACGACGAATTTCTTTAATACGTGCTTTTTTACCACGAAGTTCGCGTAGGTAATAAAGTTTCGCACGACGTACTTTACCGTGACGGATAACTTCTAGTTTCGCAATTTTTGGTGTGTGAACAGGGAAAGCACGTTCTACTCCAACGCCGTAAGAAATCTTACGTACTGTGAAAGTTTCACTAACTCCGCCGCCACGACGTTTGATTACAACGCCTTCAAACAACTGGATACGTTCGCGAGTTCCTTCAATAACCTTTACGTGTACACGTACTGTGTCACCAGGTCTGAATGATGGAAGATCTGAGCGAAGTTGTTCTTTTGTGATTTCGTTAATAAGATTTTGCATCGATTTCAACTCCTCCTGGACGCTCTTGCAAATACATATTGTTTGCAGCGGAACATCGTTATAAGACTGAGCATTTTGCCCAAGTCACAAGTTATATCCTATCATACTCTAAACGTCGATGCAATAGACATCAGTCTTCTTTTTTAATCTCGGATAATAATTTTTTTTCAACTTCCGATAGTTCATAACTATCGAGCAAATCCGGACGTCGAATCCAAGTTCTGCGCAGAGATTCCTTCATCCGCCATTCATCGATTTTTTTATGATTCCCGGATATTAACGGATCGGGAACCTTCATCCCCCGGAAATCTGCGGGTCTAGTATAATGGGGATGCTCTAACAAACCAGAAGAATAGGAATCAAGAATCGGGGAGTCAACATTTCCCAGAACGCCAGGCAGCAAACGCACAACGCTGTCAATAATGACCATCGCACCCAATTCCCCGCCTGTAAGCACAAAGTCTCCAATCGATATTTCATCAGTGACGACATGCTCCCGGATGCGCTCATCATATCCTTCATAATGCCCGCAAATGAAAATGAGATGTTCCTCTTCGGCAAGCTCTTCGGCTTTTTTCTGCGTGTAACGCTCTCCCTGGGGACAAAGCAGGACTACCCTTGGGGTTAGCTCACCTTGCCCTTTCAGAGCTTCCACAGCATCAAAGATTGGCTGTGCCTTCAATACCATTCCGGCACCGCCGCCATACGGATAATCGTCTACCGTCGAATGTTTATTATCTGCATAATCTCGAAAATTGGTCACCTTAAAGCTGACAGCCTGCTTTTCCGCGGCCTTTTTTAAAATTGACGAACCAAATACCCCTTCGAACATTTCTGGAAAAAGCGAAAGCACATCTATTTTCATCAGTCCAAAAGTCCTTCCATCGGTGTAATGATGACCTTTTTAGCGGAAATATCCACTTCTTTTACAATTTGTTCAATATACGGGATCAGGATGTCCTTACTGCCAGCTTTCTTAATGACCCAAACATCATTGGCACCAGGCGTAAGAACCTCAATGATTTCCCCAACTTCCATGCCTTCATCCGTAAATACCGAACAGCCGATGATTTCATGGAAGTAGAACTCACCTTCGTCCAATTTGCCAAGCTGTGCTTCCTTGACTTTCAGGACCCCGTTTTTAAAAGCCTCGACCTGCCCGACGTTATAATAATTCTCGAACGTCAATAGGTTAAAGTTTTTATGGGTGCGATGCGACCTGATGACAAGCGGCAAAGGTTTTTTCTCCGTGTCCCTAAACAAATACAGAATATTTCCCACTTTGTACCGTTTTTCTGGAAAGTCTGTTGAAGAAATAACACGGACTTCTCCTAAAAGACCATGTGTATTAACAATTTTACCTACATTAAACCATTTTTCCATTCTTTCACCTCTAACGAATTTCCGAGACGATTCCATCTTTAATGACAATGGTCTTCGTTGCCATAATTTCGTCCCAATCTGCCCCAATTTCCACATCAATGATACTTTGAACTTCCCGTTCCTTCAATTCGCTTCCTGCGGGAAGGATCTCCAACTGCTCCATTTGAAATTCAAGCAGTTTAATTTTTTCTTGCCTCTGGTTTATTTCTTTTTCAAAATGAGCACGGAGACTAGCAGGTTGGAGAGTTCTTGTTTTTTCAAGTTTTTTCAGTTCAAAGCGAAGCTGTTCACTCTCTTTTTGAAGCTGAAGGCGTTTTGACTTGTATTTCTCGAGGAGCTGATTCTTGCTGGATTCCGTTAATACTTGGTTAACGATTACATTTTGGAGAATTTTCATTCCAGCACCTCCTATTATCTATGATTTCTTATTTCCTTCAAAAAATATGTATGATGGGGTAATCTTTTTGAAATGGGGGTCATTCTCTTAAGTATAACGTAAATCGGTAAAAGATGCGTCTTAAAAAGGCGTAAAGTTTAAAGTCCTGGTCTATTCGATTAGGATCCAAGTCGGAATTTCACTTTCTTGAAGTACAAAAAAAGGAGGGGTATTAACCCTCCTTATTCGGAAATCTCCAAATAGATTTTCTTCTGCTGTGAAGATCCTGCTGCATATACCACAGTCCGAATCGCCTTAGCAACACGCCCTTGTTTACCGATCACCTTGCCCATGTCCTCTTTATGAACGGAGAGGATATAAACAATACGGTCGGATTCTTCCTTGGAGGTCACGATGACCTCTTCCGGATAATCCACAAGTGCTGAAACAATCGTTTCAATGAGTGCTTTCATCAACTACCGTCGATTACTTGCTGTTTTTTGCAACATGGAATTTTTCCATGATGCCTTGTGTAGAGAATAAGTTACGAACTGTATCAGATGGTTTAGCTCCATCTTGTAACCATTTAAGAGCAAGCTCTTCGTTGATTTCAACTTTAGCTGGTTGAGTCACCGGGTTATAAGTTCCTACTACTTCAATGTAACGTCCGTCACGTGGTGAACGGGAATCTGCAACTACAATACGATAGAAAGGAGATTTTTTAGCTCCCATACGTTTTAAGCGAATTTTTACTGCCATTTTAAATAAGCACCTCCGAATAGTTTCACACAAGATAGTATAATATCAAATGTCTTGCATGTTTGTAAAGGTTTTTTTCTTAACAGGTAAAAAAAGTGTTGAAATACATGGTTTCGACCCGTATTTCACTTCAGTTTCGACCTGAAATAAACCTTACATGAACGGGAATTTGAATCCCTTTTTCTTTCCTTTTTGCATGTTCGTAACCTGTTTCATCATCTTTTTCATTTCTTCGAATTGTTTCAGTAGACGGTTCACTTCTTGAATCGATCTGCCGCTTCCCTTGGCAATCCGTTTCTTGCGGGATGCATTCATGGATTCCGGATGTTCCTTCTCATGCGTAGTCATTGAACGGATGATAGCTTCCACATGACCGATCTGTTTCTCATCGATTTGAAGGTTGTCCATCCCTTTCATTTTATTCGCACCGGGAATCATTTTCAGAATATCATCAAGCGGTCCCATATTCCGCACCTGACCAAGCTGATCAAGGAAATCATCAAAGGTAAAAGTGGCTGTACGCATCTTTTTCTCTAATTCTTTCGCTTTTTCTTCATCTACATTGGCCTGTGCTTTTTCGATAAGGGTCAATACATCACCCATGCCGAGAATCCTTGACGCCATCCGTTCTGGATGGAAAGCTTCAAGTGCATCCAACTTTTCCCCCATACCGACGAATTTAATCGGCGTGTCGGTGACTGAACGAATGGAAAGTGCCGCACCGCCACGTGTATCCCCATCAAGTTTCGTTAAGACGACTCCTGTCAGGCCTAGCTGTTCATTGAAGCTTTGGGCTACATTGACCGCATCCTGACCTGTCATCGCATCGACAACCAGGAAGATTTCATCAGGTTTTGTCAACTCTTTGATATCCTTCAGTTCACCCATCAAGTTTTCATCAACATGTAGGCGGCCTGCGGTATCAATCAACACATAATCATGATGTTCTTCTTTTGCTTTTTCAATTGCCTGTTTGGCAATTTCAACAGGGCTGACCTGGTCCCCAAGGGAGAAAACAGGCATGCTTAATTGTTTGCCAAGTGTTTCAAGCTGCTTAATCGCCGCCGGACGGTAAATATCAGCCGCAACGAGCAATGGCTTGCGGTTGTATTTTTTTCTAAGAAGATTGGCAAGCTTTCCGGTGGTCGTCGTTTTACCAGCACCCTGAAGCCCTACCATCATAATGACAGTCGGTGGTTTCGAGGCAACGGCAATCTTGCTTTGTTCGCCGCCCATCAGCTCCGTCAATTCTTCCTTAACTACTTTAATTACCTGTTGACCGGGGGTTAAGCTTTTCAGCACTTCCTGACCTACCGAACGTTCACTGACACGTTTTACAAAATCCTTCACGACTTTAAAGTTAACATCCGCTTCAAGCAGGGCCAATCGAACTTCACGCATCATTTCTTTTACGTCCGCTTCGTTGACCTTCCCTTTTCCGCGGATTTTTTGCATCGTGCTCTGCAGTCGGTCGGCCAATCCTTCAAATGCCATATTGCCGCCTCCTAATCCAACTTCTCAAGCGTTGTGATTGCTTCAAGCAGCTCCTCTTTTGAAAAGGAATCCTTTTCTATGAGTCCCTTCATATTCGCAATCCACTGGTTACGCTCTTGAAATTTTTGAAATAACAAAAGCTTTGCTTCATATTCCTCAAGCATCGCTTCCGTTCTTTTTATATTATCATAGACTGCCTGCCTACTGACTTCGTATTCTTCGGCAATCTCGCCAAGAGAGTAATCATCCAGATAGTAGAGGGACATGTAGCTCTGCTGCTTCTCTGTTAACAACGATTGGTAAAAGTCATACAAATAATTAATCCGCGTTGTCTTTTCAAGCATCTTAGCAAGCCTCCCTGCTGTTAAGTGAAAACCCTTTACAAGTTTATATTGTAAAGCCTTGTTTATTTGATGTCAAGTTAAACTCCTTACCACATGTTTGCAAAGCATTATTTTTTTCTTTTTTCATCCTCTTTTTTGGACCTTTCTGCAATTGTTCCTCCAAATAACCACTGTGAACAAAAAACCAGAAGAGAATTATCTCTTCCGGCTTGCATTTTTTCTAAACCTCTTCTTTATCGATGATATCAGCAAAAAGGCCGTAAACATATTTCTCAGCATCGAATTCCTGTAAATCATCCATTTTTTCACCTAGCCCGACAAATTTAACGGGAATGGCCAATTCATTGCGAATTGCCAAAACAATCCCACCTTTTGCAGTGCCATCAAGCTTTGTTAAAACAATACCGGAAACATTGGTCGCTTCCTTGAATGTCTTGGCCTGAATAAGGGCATTTTGCCCAGTTGTAGCATCAAGGGCAAGCAACACCTCATGTGGTGCACCTAGTACTTCACGTTCGATTACACGTTTCACCTTTTCCAATTCCTTCATTAAATTCACTTTATTCTGTAAGCGGCCGGCCGTGTCGCAGATAAGTATATCCGCTTTTCGTGCCTTGGCGGCCTGAATGGCGTCGAACATGACCGCTGCAGGGTCAGAGCCTTCACCCTGTTTGATTACACTGACACCGACACGCTCTCCCCAAACCTCAAGCTGTTCAATCGCACCGGCACGGAAGGTATCACCGGCAGCCAATACGACAGATTTACCTTCTGTTTTGAATTTATGGGCAAGTTTACCAATGGTTGTCGTTTTACCTACCCCATTAACCCCTACAAACAAAATGACCGTCAAACCTTCTTCTTGTATATTCAGGCTTGAAGTCGCTTCACCATCACCTTGGTAGATTTCAACAAGCTTTTCGGAAATAACGGACTGCACTTCCCTCGTATCAGAGATATTGCGAAGCTTGACTTCCATTTTTAATTGATCAATCAGTTCCATCACAGTATCAAAGCCTACATCAGCCTGTATCAGGATTTCTTCAAGTTCTTCAAAAAAGTCCTCATCCACTTTCCGGTAACGGGCAACAAGTTCATTAACCCTTCCCGTAAAGGAATTCCTCGTCTTTGTCAAACCTTGTTTGAATTTTTCCCCTATGGATATTTCTGCTTCAACTGATTTTTCTTTTTCTTCCTGGGTCGTAAATTTCTCTTTTAGCTTTTTGAAAAAACTCATTGTCCCACTTCCTCTAATTCATGAATTTTAAACTTCAATAAAGTTTTCTGATTCTTCCATCCGGACGGAAACAAGTTTGGAGACACCTGACTCCTGCATCGTAATGCCATATAGGACATCCGCCTCTTCCATCGTGCCTTTGCGGTGAGTGATCACGATGAACTGCGTTTCCCTGCTGAACTTCCTTAAAAATTGACTGAACCGGACGACATTCGCCTCATCAAGCGCTGCCTCGACCTCATCAAGGATACAGAAAGGCACAGGACGCACTTTTAGAATGGAGAATAAAAGGGCTATGGCTGTCAATGCTCGTTCTCCCCCGGATAAGAGGCTCAAATTTTGCAGTTTTTTTCCGGGAGGTTGTGCAATGATATCTACTCCTGTATTTAGTAAATCATCCGGATTTGTCAGCTTCAGCTCCGCTCTGCCTCCGCCGAATAAGGCTTTGAAGACTTGTTCGAACTCTTCACGGATTGAATAGAAGGTATCCGCAAAGCGCCGCTTCATTTCATCATCCATTTCATCGATGACTTGGAATAATGTATCTTTCGCCTGTTGAAGGTCTTCCTTTTGACTAAGAAGGAATTCATAGCGTTCAGCTACTCGTGCGTATTCATCAATTGCACCTAGATTCACCGTCCCCAGTTCCTCGATTGCAAGCTTGATCAGCTTGACACTTTTTTGAGCTTCTTCTGCAGGCATCATCAATGGATACTGTTCTTTAGCCCCCTCAAAGGAAAGGGTATATTCTTCTCTCAAGTGGGCAAGGCGATTTTCCAGTTCGACATCCAGACGAGTTAATTTCACTTCTTCATCCTTTATCACTTCGACAATGCCTCTATAAAGCCTATTTTCCTCTTTCAAGGACAATTCAAGAGTTTCAACTTGCGTTAGAAGCTCGTCTTTTTCCTGTTTTTTCATGGCGATTTCTTCAATTGCCCCATTTTTATCGAGCAATTTCTGCTGAGCCATATCTTCCAGGGACTCTTCCCCGCTTGAACTGTCTGTCATTTCATTGGTCAGGAGCCCTAAATCATCTTTGTTTTCGGCAAGCCTGCTTGATTCCTTTGAAAGATCCGATTCAATGCGTTCCATCTTCTCTTTTTGGTTTTGCAGCTGGCCGCGCTTAGAGGCAAGCATTACCCTCAGTTCATTCGTTTCTTCAGCAAGGCTCTCTTTTGAGGATTGTTGAGATTGCTTTTGTTCGGTCATTTCTGAAATCAACCGGTCCAGCCCTTCAATCTCAGTTTTACACGATTCCAAAAGTTCTTCCAGCTCTTCAAGTCTTGCAGTTTTTTGCTGTTGTTCTTCCAAATATGAATTTTTATCCAAATCATAAAGATGCAGCCGTTCATTCACATTTCTTTCCTGCAGCTCCACTTCACGGAGTTCGCCCTTAAGGGTTTGTTCTTGTAATCGAAGTCTCTCTCCTGTTTTTCTGGTTTGTTCAAGCGTTTGCTCTTGAACACCCAGATCCACTTTGAGCTGTTTGACTTGCTTTTCTAGCTGATTTGTTTTAGCTTCCATTGCAGCAAGTTTTTGATGGAGCTCTTCCAATTCCGTTTTCCTTGAAAGCAGGGAGGTCGTTTTTTGCTTTAAGGCTCCACCAGTCATTGAACCACCTGGATTGACGATATCTCCTTCAAGTGTTACGAAGCGGAAACGGTGCTGCATCATTTTGGCCAGGTCATTTGCACCTTTTAAATCGGTGGTGATCATCACGGTTCCTAATAGGTTTTCAGCAATCGCTGCATGCCTATCATCATATTGGATCAATGAGGAACCCGTCCCCACAAAAGCTGGATGACTCTTCAGCATCGATAGTTGGTTAGCTGATATCTCTCTTGCCTTTATGACTGATAATGGCAAGAACGTCGCACGCCCATACCTATTTTTCTTCAAGAAGGAAATGGCTTCCCGTGCATGCTCTTCGCGTTCCACGACAACATGCTGCATCGCTCCGCCCAAAGCCGTTTCGATAGCCGTTTCATATTCCTTTGGAACCTTTATCAATTCCGCAACTGCCCCTTCAATGCCTCGAAGGGTTTCTTTCGCTTTCAAAACCTCTTTTACCCCTTGAAAAAAGCCTGCATAATCATCTTCCATTTCTTCAAGAAGTTCCTTACGAGATTTTGCCTGTTGAAGGAATTGATAGGCCTTATAAAGGGTGGTTTCTTGTTTTTGATACGTATCTTTTGCAGCATTCAATTTATTCTGCTGATTTCGGAAATAAGTGACATGCTCTTCAAGCTGCTTGGTCATATTTTCCATCAGCTGTGAATATTCCATTTTTTTAGCAGCAATTTCCATTCTTTCGGTTAAGAACTTTTCATTTTCCATATCCAGTTTAGCATTTTTATGTTCCTGCTGCGTTAATTGCTGGAGCAGGTATTGTTTTTCGTTTTTAGCCGATGCCTGCTTGTTCAACCACTCGATATAGTCACTCTTTTTCGCTTCGATCATCGCTTCAATATCACTATTGAATAGGCCTAGGCTTTTTTGTTTTTCATGTAAGGTTTCAGAAATCCCTTTCACTTCCATGTTCAGTGCATTCAGGATTTCCGTTTCTCTTTCCTTTTGCAAAGACAACCGCTCGACGGCAGCCTCACCTTCCACAATCGCTTTTTCTAGCTGTGACTTGTTTTGGGCAGCATTTTTTTTCCGTTCTTTCAAAACCTCTTTACGGCCTTCAAGCTTTTCAAGTTCTTCGCTGGCATTCAGGAGAATTTCCTGAAGTCCATTGATCGATGTCTCAAGCGCAGCAAGACTATCCCTTAGTTTTTTGAGATGCACTTCCCTGTCATGAAGCTGTCCTGCCATTTGCTGTTCCATTTCATTATGTTTTTCAAGTTCTTGAGAAAGTTGTTTCCATTTCTCATAAAGCTCTTCTATTTCAAAAACGGTTAAAGCCACTTCTATTTGCTCAAGCTCTTCTTTCTTCGCCAAAAATTCCTTGGCGAGGGAAGACTGAATTTTTAACGGCTCCACCTGTCCCTCCAATTCATGGAGGATATCATGGACACGGTTTAAGTTATCCTGTGTTTCCGTCAGCTTCGATTCCGCTTTTCGTTTTCTAGTTTTATACTTAAGGACACCGGCTGCCTCTTCAAAGATCACTCGTCTTTCTTCAGCCTTACTGCTTAGGATTTCTTCCACTTTCCCTTGGCTGATGATGGAAAAGGCTTCTCGCCCAAGACCAGAATCCATGAAAAGGTCTATGATGTCTTTCAGACGGCAACCTTGATTATTAATGAAAAATTCACTTTCTCCCGATCGATATACACGTCTTGTCACACTGACTTCATGAAAGTCGATCGGTAGGGAATTGGTCTCGTTATCAAGGGTCAATGATACTTCCGCAAAATTCAACGCCTTCCTCGTGTCACTTCCCGAAAAGATGATATCTTCCATTTTTGCTCCACGCAGTGATTTCGCAGACTGCTCTCCAAGTACCCAACGGACTGCATCGGTCACATTACTTTTACCGCTTCCGTTTGGTCCAACCACTGCCGTGACACCAGGTACAAAATCAATCGAAATTTTCTCTGCGAAAGATTTAAATCCTACAACGTCCAAACGTTTGAGGAACATGACCTTTCCCCCTCTACTGTTCAACTATCTTGTTGATTTTTTATCTTTTAAAACGATCAATGCATGCTCGGCAGCATGCTGCTCCGCTTCTTTTTTGGACTTTCCTATTCCAGTGCCCAGCTCTTCCCCATTTAGGGAGACGGTCGAAACAAACTCCCGATTATGAGCCGGTCCTTTTTCCTGCAAGATTTTATATTGCAGGACACCGATGGCATCCCGCTGGATCAGCTCCTGAAGCTGGCTCTTATAATCCATCACATGAGAAAAAGCACCCTCGTCTATCTTCGGAAACACGACATTCGTCAAAAACTGTACAACCGGCTCTAATCCTTGATCAAGGTACAAAGCACCAATGTAGGCTTCGAATACATCCGCAAGCATGGCAGGACGTTCTCTTCCACCTGTCATTTCTTCACCTTTTCCGAGTAATACATATTCCCCGTAAGAAAGGCTGTTGGCAAAAGCAACTAGTGAAGGCTCACAAACAATGGCTGCCCTTAGTTTGGTAAGTTCACCTTCGCTCATCATCGGATATTTTTGATATAAGTATTTAGAGATGGTCAATTCAAGTACAGCGTCCCCTAAGAATTCAAGCCTTTCATTATCTTCATAAGGCTTACGGCGATGCTCATTCACATAAGATGAATGCGTAAAAGCTTGTTTTAATAGATTTTCATCTTTAAAATGAAAACCCAGATTTTCTTGCAACTGTTTAAAATTATTATCCTTGATTGATGGTTTACGATTGTTTCCGTTCCTACGCATCACACAAAACCCTCCACAACGGTTCAAAAAGCATATTTTTCCAATATATATAAAAAGAAACCTGGCAGGAACTCCTGTCAAGCTTTCCTATGTACCATCATACATTATTATCCCCTTAAAGAAAACTAATGGCAAAAGGCCACTGCCATGCAGCGGAACTTACCGTGTACATGCTCATTTCCTTATCTGCCGATGCAACAAACTTCTTTAAGCAATAAGAGAAAGCCCCGTTAAAAAACGGAGCTTTTAGTCAAATGACAATTCATTACATAGTACTTTGTATGTAATTCACAGCATCACCTACTGTGGCGATTTTTTCAGCGTCATCGTCCGAAATTTCCATATCAAACTCGTCTTCGAATTCCATGACTAGTTCAACTACATCAAGGGAATCGGCACCAAGATCTTCTTTGAAAGAAGCTTCAAGTTTTACCTCTGATTCTTCTACGTTCAAACGATCTACAACGATTTTAGTTACTCTTTCTAATACATCTGCCAATGTGTTCACCTCCCCTCAAAACATTATAAATTAATTTCGAAAAAAATCAAAGAAAACTTACATGACCATGCCGCCATCTACATGAAGAGTTTGCCCAGTCATATATTTGCTGGCATCAGAAGCGAGGAAAGACGCCACTGCAGCAATATCTTTAGGGTCACCGAACCGCGCAAGCGGAATTTGGTCCAGCATGGCTTTTTGGACGTCCTCAGGCAATTCACCCGTCATATCCGTTGAGATGAAACCTGGGGCAATAGCATTGACCGTAATGCCTCTTGAAGCAAGTTCCTTTGCCGTGGTTTTAGTCAGACCGATCACACCAGCTTTAGCCGCTACATAATTAGCCTGCCCAGCATTTCCGCTGACGCCGACGATCGATGCCATATTGATGATCCTGCCGCTACGCTGTTTCATCATTTGCCTTGTAACCGCTTTGGTGCATAGGAACACGCCTTTAAGATTCGTATTGATCACTGAATCCCATTCATCTTCTTTCATACGCATCAATAGGTTATCACGTGTGATGCCAGCATTATTGACCAGGATATCCACTCTGCCAAACTGTTCGATGACCTCTTTGATCATACTTGTCACCGATTCACTATTTGCAACATCGCATTGTATGGTGAATGCATTACGCCCCAATGCCTTGATTTCTTCAACCACTTCATTCGCTTTAGCTTCACTGCCAGAATAGTTGATGGCAACATCTGCTCCCTGACGGGCAAGTTCCAATGCAACTTCCTTGCCTATACCTCGTGAGGCTCCCGTTACAAGTGCCTTTTTTCCTTCGAGGATCATGATTGTACCCCCTTCAATGTTTCAATTGTTTTAGTTAGAGTATCTAAATCGGATACCGAATGAATTTGAACGGAGCGATCAATTTTCTTTATCAATCCGCCCAATACTTTCCCAGGGCCCACCTCGATGAACGTATCCACGCCCAATTCAAGTAGATTTTTCACACTGTCCTCCCAAAGGACCGGTGAATACAGTTGTTCGATTAATTTTTCTTTTATTTCGGCAGGCGCTGTAATGGGCTTAGCCGTTACGTTTGAAATAACAGGAATTTCTGCCTGTTTGATGCTTACTTCATCGAGGACACCCTGTAATTTTTCTGCTGCCGGTTTCATCAATTCCGAATGGAACGGTCCGCTAACCTCAAGAGGAAGAGCCCGTTTAGCGCCATTTTCCTTGGCTTTTGCACTCGCAAGTTTAACCCCTTCCGAGGTCCCTGAAATGACGATTTGCCCTGGACAGTTAATATTGGCCAATTGAACGGATTCCCCTGTGGCCGTAATTTCAGAAGTGACTTCAGATAGGGCTTCCCGGTCCATTCCCAAAATCGCAGCCATTGAGCCTTGACCATTCGGTACCGCAGCTTCCATGAATTCACCACGCTTACGCACTGTATATACAGCATCCTCAAAAGAAATTGCACCAGATGCCACTAATGCCGAATATTCACCTAAACTGTGCCCGGCTGTATAATCGGGTTTGATTCCCGCTTCTTCCAACTCCTTGACGAAAGCATAACTCGTGGTCAATAAAGCAGGCTGTGCATTATAAGTCACCGTTAATTCTTGTTGTGTGCCATTAAAGATCAATTCGGAAAGTGGAAAATCAAGTTTTTCATCAGCTGTTCGAAAAATTTTCTGAGCACGCTCGTTTTCCTGAAATAAGCCATGCCCCATTCCTATTGATTGTGAACCTTGTCCTGGAAAGACAAAAGCAATTTTACCCATCTGTTACTCCCCTGCCTCTATGATTTATTATTGTTTTTCTATCGTCTCCGCAATTGTCGATATGACGTCATTTCCAACCATATTGCGAGTCTGGCGTATTGCATTATAGACCGCATTCGCATCTGAAGAACCATGAGCCTTAATGACAGGGGCCTTCAAACCGAATAGGCCCGCACCGCCATACTCCGAATAATCCATTTTATTTTTAATGCCTTTTAGTTCAGGTTTTACCATTGCTGCAGCCAACTTACTCTTGAGATTGCTCATCAAGGCCGTTTTCACCATTTTGAATACGCCCATAGCAGTACCTTCAAGCGTCTTTAATACCATATTTCCCGTGAAGCCGTCCGTAACGACAACATCTGCCGGCCCGTTCAGGAGGTCCCTTGCCTCTACGTTACCTATAAAGGATATCTCCGATGATTGCTGCAGTAATGTAAAGGCATGCTTTGTCAGATCATTCCCCTTTTTTTCTTCTGTGCCAATATTAAGTAATCCGACACGGGGCTTTTCGATTCCCCGCACTTTTTGGGCATAAACAGACCCCATTATGGCGAATTGAAGGAGATGCTCCGGTTTCGCATCGGAGTTCGCACCTACATCCAGTAGCACAAAACCTTTACCATCGATTGTCGGAAGGGTGGGAGCCAATGCCGGACGTTCAATTCCTTCTATCCTTCCGACCACAAACAAGCCCGCAGCCATTAGCGCCCCGGTATTGCCTGAGGAAATGCATGCATCTGCTTCTCCGTCAGCCACGTGCTGTGCAGCCAACACCATCGAGGCGCTTTTCTTGCGCCGGACCGCACGAACCGGTTCGTCGGTACTCAATATTTTTTCATCAGTATGTATAACCCTTATACGGTCATGTTTCGCTAAGTATTGGTTTATTTCAGCTTGATTGCCTATCAAGGTGATTTCCACATCGGAAAAATTCTCGACAGCTTTCATCGCCCCCAAAACCTGCGCCTCGGGAGCATTATCGCCACCCATGGCATCTATCGTAATCTTCATTTTCTTTCATCCTTTACTAGAAAGTTAAGAGCGATACATTTCGAACTCGCCTTTAAAAACCAGTTCATTACCCACGTAGCTTCTGACTTCCACCACGGAACGATCGTTGGTGTGATCCACGCTTTTAACCCTCGCTTTAGCTACCACTCTTTCATTTTCCTTTACAGAACGAGTAAATAAAATGGATGCTTTTGCAGTCAATGCCAGTTCATCATTTATGACTGCTACAGCCAATGAATTCGCTTGGGCAAAAAGGTGATGCCCCCTTGCAATTCCATTCCGCTTAAAGACATGCTCTTTATTTATATCCAAAATCGAAATTGCATTATCATCTAAATTAAGGTCAATTACTTCCCCGATGATTTCATCCAAAGGCAATGCCCTGATCTCGTCACTGAATTTTTTCTCGGCCACGCTTTTAATACGCTCACGCAGTTCCGGTATCGATAATTCAAGACGGTCAAGCCTAATGGTCTGGACGCTCACCGAATATTTTTCAGCCAGCTCCTCATCCGTTACAAAAGGATTCTGTTTAATCGTTTCGATTAATAACTGCTGGCGTTCCTTCTTATTTCTTCGCATTTGAAGGTCACCATCCGTAGTATTATGACTAGGTACTAATAGTAGTATATATATTTTAAAAACAGATTGCAAGATATTGCGTGAAATCTCACAATCTGCTATTGGTTTTTCATTCAGTTCAGTCCAGCTTTTCGCCCGTGAATACACCCGTCCCCTCTAGATAGTTCCGAAGCGGAGCATACTCCGGGGAATGCCAAAAGCTTTGGGAGGCAATCAATTTTGCTGCATCCATCCTTGCCACTTCCAGGGTCCTGTAATCATGGACCATGTCTGCTACCTTGAACTCGGGAAGGCCGCTCTGTTTTTTACCGAAGAAGTCCCCGGGGCCACGAAGTTCCAAATCTTTTTCGGAAAGGGCAAATCCATCGTTTGTCTCGGTCATGATTTTCATCCGTTCTTTCCCGACTTCCGTTTTCGGATCAGCCAGCAGTATGCAAAAGGACTGATCACTCCCCCGTCCGACCCTTCCGCGTAACTGATGCAACTGTGAAAGCCCAAAGCGCTCCGCATCATAAATGACCATTACCGTTGCATTTGGAACATTCACCCCAACCTCGACAACCGTCGTGGAAACAAGGATTTGTGCTTCATTGGCACTAAACTGCTGCATCACTTCGTCTTTTTCTTCCGCGGGCAGCCTTCCATGCATAAGACCTACTTTGTACCTGTTCGCAAAGTATTGTGTCAGCATTGCATGAACATCGAGAACATTCTGTAATGAATCGAGTTTCTCCGACTCTTCAATCAATGGACAGATGACGTATGCCTGTCTCCCTTTCTTTAGTTCCTTTTCGACAAAGGCTAAGATCCGATCAAGCATCTGGTGTTTCGCCCAATAGGTTTCTATCGCTTTTCGCCCGGCAGGCATCTCATCGATCGTGGAGACGTCCATTTCCCCAAACACTGTAATTGCAAGCGTTCGCGGAATTGGTGTAGCCGTCATGAAAAGGACATCTGGATTCGTACCTTTTTCACGGAGGATGCGGCGCTGTTCCACTCCGAAACGATGCTGTTCATCCGTTATGACAAGACCTAGGTTTTGAAAATTCACTTCATCCTGTATCAATGCATGAGTTCCTATCAAAAGATCTAGCTCCCCGGATTCCAGCATTTGCAATAGTTCCTTGCGTTTTTTGCCTTTTACCGAACTTGTCAACAATGCAACCTTTACTCCACTCGGTTCCAACATTGCCTTCAGGGATTGTGCATGCTGCTCAGCCAAGATTTCCGTCGGGACCATAAGTGCACCTTGGAAACCTGCTGTAATCGTCGCCTTTAGGCATATGGCGGCAACCACCGTTTTTCCAGACCCGACATCCCCTTGAAGTAGACGATTCATCCGGTAAGGAGATTTCATGTCGTTCATTATTTCCTCGACGACCCTATTTTGAGCGTTCGTCAAAGGAAAAGGGAGAGTTCCAATGAATGCTTCCAGCTGCTTCATATCAAACTCCTGCCCTATCCCTTTTGACTGCTCCCTCTGCACTTTACGAATTGCCTGCATTTTAAGTTGAAACAATAAAAACTCTTCATACACAAATCGGCGTCGAGCCTTTTTCACCTCATTGGCCGATAGAGGGAAATGCATGGTACGAAGAGCATCGTTACGAGGCATCAGTTTGTATGCCGCCAGTAATTGCGGGGGGAGATTCTCTTCTATCATTGCCCCATATTCAGAAAATGCATTGGAGATAAAGCGTCGGAGACCCTTGACAGTAATGCTGCCTTTCACTGAGTACACCGGTTCGAATTCTTTCTCCCTGCTGCGATCACCAACGTGGCATTCCGACCCTGTAATGGTTTGGCGATGACGATCCCACTTCCCTGTAACCGTTACGGTTTCACCTATAGCAAGCTTGGGCTTCAGGTATGGCTGGTTAAAAAAAATGACATTTATTAAATATCTCCCAGTCAATACTTTAATCGTAAGCCTGGATTTTTTCTTTCCGAAGTATCCTAAAGTGGGCACCGTATGAACCTTGCCCTCCACGGTAACCCGCTCATCGTGCTCGACCGTTTCCAAATCCCTCAACCGGTAATCTTCATAGCGAAATGGGAGATGCTCAAGGAGATCCGCGACGGAATGGATCCCCATTTCCCCCAACGCTGCCGCCGTTTCGGCCCCAATTCCTTTTACTGCTGTTATGGGTTCCTGTAAAGTTGCTTTCACTTCTTATTCAGCGGCAAGCCAAAGATTTTCGCTTCCAACTCCCGCCCAGTCGGTGTAGCCGCTAAACCTCCTTGTGCAGTTTCCCTAAGTGCCGATGGCATCGTTTGCCCGATTTTATACATCGCATCAATTACTTCATCACACGGTATCCGGCTTGTGATCCCCGCTAACGCCATATCTGCGGCAACCATTGCATTGGCTGCACCCATGGCATTCCGCTTCACACAAGGCACTTCCACAAGCCCAGCAACAGGGTCACATACAAGACCAAGCATGTTCTTCAATGTGATTGCCATCGCCTCTGCACTTTGTGCTGGTGTCCCTCCTGCCATTTCAACGATAGCTGCCGCTGCCATGCCCGAGGCAGAACCGACCTCCGCCTGACAGCCCCCTGCGGCTCCAGAGATCGAAGCATTATTCGCTACAACAAAACCAAAAGCCCCTGCTGTAAAAAGGAACTCGATTTTTTGTTCCCGAGACGGTTTTAATTTATTTTGCAAAGCAAAAAGCGTTCCAGGCACAACACCAGCAGATCCGGCAGTCGGTGTCGCACAAATCGTTCCCATGGCTGCGTTCACTTCGTTTGTTGCCACGGCTTTGCTTACCGCATCCAACAGCAGCTCACCGGATAAGGAGTTTCCGGATTTAATGTAATTCTGAAGTAGAACTGCATCCCCACCCGTCAGGCCGGAAACGGACCGTACACCTTGAAGTCCTTTTTCAACTGCCTGTTCCATTACATCCAGGTTGACTCCCATCTGGCGGATGATTTCTTCACGGCTTTTTCCCGTTACTTCCATTTCCTGCTCTATCATCAGCGTTGAAATTCTTTTCTGCTTTGATTCAGCTAATTCTACTAATTCCGCTACATTTCGAAACATGATTCATTCTCCTTCCTAAGTGGAAACGATTGCCCTGTCAATCCACAATCCTTGCTACTTGAGTGATGTTGGGGAGTGCCGTAATTTCAGCGATGACTTGATCCTCCAGGTTATGGTCCACTTCAATCGTCATCAAGGCCATCTTCCCTTTCTCTTTTCGGGAGACTTCCATCTGGCCAATATTGATTTGATGCTTGGCTAATATGTTTGAAACATTGGCAATGGCACCATATCGATCATCATGAACGACGAGTATGGCAGGATTGTGACCGGAGAGCCTCAATTTAAATCCATTCAGTTCGACGATTTCGATCTTTCCTCCGCCAATCGATATTCCGACAAGTTCCAGTTCACCATCATCATCACCAACGGTTATTTTTGCTGTATTGGGATGTTCCGGTACTGCTTCTTCTTCCCGAAAAGTAATTTTCATTTTCTTTTTCCGGGCTAGTTCCAGCGATTCCTTGATTCTCTCATCAAATGTATCAAAATCAAGTAAGCCTCCTACAATGGCTACATCCGTTCCATGGCCTTTATAAGTTTTGGCAAATGATCCGTAAAAAGAAATATGGGCCCATTTCGGTTCCCGGTCGAATAAACTCCTGGCAACCCTACCGATCCTTGCAGCTCCTGCTGTATGGGAACTAGAGGGGCCGATCATAACAGGACCAATTATATCGAATACACTTCTAAATTTCATGATTTGCTCCTCCTTCTTCACACTGGGAGTAGTTTAATAATAAAGCCTGGTATATTGTAATTACAATCACGCTGTCCGTAATCCTTCTTTTCAAAAAAATAAAACTGCATAGCCTAATGACATATGCAGTTTATTGCCTTTTATTTTTTTCAGGATCCTACCAAAATCATGACGAATAAGTTTCCCATATCTTCCTGATCCTCTACTTATTCAATTGAAAAAATAAAAGAATATAAAGGTTGTTTCCCATTATGGACTTCAACTTCAACGTCTTCAAAATTCTCATTACAAAACGCAACAAGACTTTCGACATCTTCAGCAGTGGCATCTTCTCCATATAAAATGGTAAGGATTTCCGAATCTTCGTCAATCATATCTGTTAGAAGATCTTTTGCCGCCTGAGTCATGTCTTTATCCTTCACTTTGATGGTGCCTTCAGCAATTCCCATGAAGTCCCCGGTCTCGATTGCTAGACCGTCAATGTTTGTATCCCGGACAGCATAAGTGATCTGTCCCGTTTTCACATGCGAAAAGGCTTCGATCATCGCTTCTTTATTCGCTTCAGCATCAAGTGAAGGGTTGAACGCCAACAATGCAGCCATTCCCTGCGGCACTGTTTTCGTTGGAATGACAGTCACATGATCCCCAAGCACATCTGCAGCCTGATTGGCCGCCATGATGATATTTTTATTATTAGGCAAGATGATGACATGATCTGCATATGCCTCTTCGACAGCCTTAACGATATCTTCCGTGCTAGGATTCATCGTTTGTCCGCCTTCGATGATGGACTTAGCTCCGATGCTTTTGAATAATTCGCTGATGCCAGCACCCATCGCCACTGACACAATAGCGTACTTCTCTTTGGTGGACGGTTTAGTTTGAAGCGGTGTATTCGTCTCACCGACAATCGCAGTATGCTGTTCACGCATATTATCGATTTTCATTTTAATTAAACTGCCAAATTGCTGTCCATAATTCAGGCACGTGCCAGGGTGTTCAGAGTGAATATGTACTTTGACGACTTCATCATCTGAGATGACCAATAAAGAATCTCCGTATTCACTTAAATCATTTCTGAATTTTTCTTCATCAAATGGTTTATTGGCAAGTTTTTCACTTTCCAATCTGACCATGAATTCCGTACAGTAGCCATACACGATATCTTCCGTATTCATATGCCCTTGTACATTCATGTGATGTTCGGCACTGATCATGTCGTCCATGCTTGGGCCATTTGAAGATCGGACTGGTAGGGCTTCACCTTTCAGCTCAGCAAGGAAGCCTTCATAAACGAACACCAACCCTTGCCCACCGCTATCAACGACTCCGACTTCTTTTAAGACTGGAAGAAGATCAGGTGTGCGTTTTAATGATGCATTGGCCTCCGTAACGATTTCTTCCATTACTTGAATAAGGTCTTGGTGCATTGCTGCTGATGAAACCGCTTGCTTGGCCGCATCTTTTGCAACCGTTAAGATGGTTCCTTCAACTGGTTTCATTACTGCTTTATAAGCTGTCTGTACCCCTGCTTCAAAAGCTTGGGCAAACTCTTCACTATTGATTTCCGATTTATTTTCAATCGCTTTAGCAAAACCGCGGAACAGTTGCGATAGAATTACTCCTGAATTGCCACGTGCGCCCATTAGCAGACCTCTTGAAAGGGACGTACCCACTTTCCCGATGTGTTCCTGGACGTTATTTTGCACTTCCTTCGCTCCCGAAGTCATCGATAAATTCATATTCGTTCCTGTATCTCCATCTGGAACAGGGAAAACATTCAACGCATCAACCATTTGGGCATTAGCCGCTAAATGGTTGGCACCTTGAATGATCATTTCTGCAAAGCGCTTTCCGTTTAAACTTGTAATTGACACAAAACTTTCCTCCTAATATTTAAGGGTTCGTTACACGAACTCCCTGTACAAAAATGTTGACCGAATCAACAGCTAATCCTACAGTTTTGTCCAGAGTATACTTTACCTTTGATTGCACATTATGTGCAACTTCCGAGATTTTCGTTCCATAACTTACGATAATATACATATCGATATGAACCTCTTCCTCTTCTTGACGGACTATTACACCCTTAGTAAAGTTTTCTTTTCTTAAAATTTCGGCAATGCCGTCTTTAAATTGTTTTTTGGAAGCCATTCCTATAATTCCGTAGCAATCCACGGCTGCTCCGCCTGCTACAGTAGCGATAACATCATTAGAGATGTCAATTTGTCCATACTTCGTTTGTAATTCGATAGACATTTTCTTTTCCCTCCCAAAAAATCAAATCAACTAAAGACATTTTACTATAATGTCTATGGTTTTAAAAGTAAATGTCATACGGTAGTATATATAATTCAATTTTGAAGGATGTATGTCAAGGTTTTTTTCTTGAAAGTAATTAACTGAAGTATTGCATTCTAACGGTAGGTATGATAAATTATTAAAGTATTTTACAAAGACTTAAGACGACTGCGAAAAACTTAAGCTTGTTGTAGTTAGGAGGGAATTTAACATGGCACGTAAATGTGTAATCACTGGAAGAAGAACTCGTTCTGGTAACAGCCGCTCTCACGCAATGAACGCTAGCAAGCGTACATGGGGCGCTAACCTTCAAAAAGTACGTATTTTAGTTGACGGTAAACCTAAACGTGTATACGTTTCTGCAAGAGCTCTTAAATCGGGCAAAGTAGAACGCGTATAATGTTACGGCATCCTCTTAGGATGCCTTTTTACTTGTAATGGCCGATATTAATGGGGATGGTTTCAATTCGGTGATCAAGGCTGGTCTGCATCAAGGAAGAAAGCCTTCACCCATTAATGGATGGCTGCCCCTTTTTACCAAAAATAACACCTCCCTGTATTTGAGAGGTGTCATGGAGATAAGTATCAGCCTTTTTTAAACGCTCCGAGCATAGCCCTTACCAAACTGCCCAGAACTTTTGGCAATTTAATCGTATAAAATTTCATCATGCCCCTCCTCTTTGCATCCCACAATTAAAGATGAAGTGGAATTTTTCTATTACAACATAAGCTTTTAAGCGGATATAGGATGATCGTAATTATATCCGAATCTGCTCAAAGCATGAATTTTAATCACTGCTTCTTATCACCATTAATATGCCTTTCCCAAATGAAACATTCCCAGATTCGGAAATTAGTTCATTGCTGATGCAAAGCGTCGAACCTATTTCCACACTTGCATCATTCAGTGGGTATTTAAAGCCCGAAAGTGTAATGCCGGTGACTTCCGCCGTTACAGGAAGCAATGACAAGTATTTCTTATCTTTCAAAGCAGTGACCTCATATGAACCCGCTGTCTTTACTGTGAATATATTTTGCCGATCGACTATGTATATTTCTATATCGCCATGATAAGGGAGGACACTTTCTTTTTGCAGCAGCTGGATATTTCCAAGAAAATGGTCCATTCTTCCCCCTGTAGCGCCCAGGATATGAATTTCACTTGGCTTTTGCCCTATTGCCCAATTAAATGCGATCTCTAAATCCGTTTCATCCTTTTCCGAAGAATATAGATTGATTTGTTCCAGCCTTTGCTCAATCTTCTTGTATTCGCCTTCCGAAACTGAATCAAAATCCCCAAAGCCGTACTTAGGTTCGATACCTTTTTCAAGCAAGGACCATACTCCCCTATCAACCCCTACCCAAAGATCGGTCTTCTCCTCATACCATTCCAGATCCGGCCAAAAACATTCCGGACCTCCAGCCATTATACTAATAATCATTGAAATCATCCTTTTCTATATCTAATCATATCCAAGGTGCCTTTGTTTAATTGCTAAAAAAAGCCGACCACCATCATACGGATATGATAGTGTCGGCTTATATCACTTTCCCCGGATCTTTTGAATCGCTGCGTGTCGATCTTCTTGATTATATATTGCCGAGCCGGCCACCAGGACTGTCGCCCCTTGTTCAATACATAGTTTAGCCGTTTCTTCATTCACTCCGCCATCAATCTCTATTTCGAGGTTTTGATTATACATTTCTGCCATCGCCTTCACTTCGGCAATTTTCGGCAGAACGGATTTAATGAACTTTTGCCCGCCAAAACCCGGATTGACCGTCATCAACAATACCATGTCAATATCTTCGATTATAGGTTGGATCATGGAAGCCGGAGTGGCTGGATTAAGCACCACGCCTGCCTTTACACCAAAAGATTTAATCAATTGTATCGTCCGATGCAAATGAGTGCATGCCTCTACATGTACAGTTATATAATCGGCCCCCGCTTTCGCAAAGGCCTCGATATAACGATCAGGCTGTTCAATCATTAAATGAACATCAAGCGGAAGTTTTGTCACCGGGCGGATAGCATCAACAATGAGTGAGCCTATCGTTATATTCGGCACGAAATGCCCATCCATGACATCCACATGGATTAAATCCGCTCCACCCCTTTCGACATCAAGAATTTCTTCTCCCAATTTTGCAAAGTCAGCTGATAAAATGGATGGTGCTATTTTAACCATTTTAATACCTCGGCTTTCTATCTCTGATTTCTTCTAAGAATTGCATATAATGCTCATATCGATAGCGTGGAATTTCCCCGGCATCAACCGCTTTTTTCACTGCACACTTCGGTTCTTTATCGTGCAGGCAGGCACGGAATTTACAGTCTTCCCCATAATTATGCATTTCCGGGAAGCAATAAGATAACCGTTCAGCTTCCATTTCCATGAATTCAAGGGAACTGAACCCAGGGGTATCTGCGACAAGTCCAGAGCCAATATGAATCAATTCAACGTGGCGGGTGGTGTGCTTCCCACGTCCCAGATGTGATGAAATATCATCCGTCTTTAAAGCCAAGTCAGGATTGATTGCATTCAGTAAAGACGATTTCCCAACGCCTGACTGACCGGCAAATACACTGGTTTTTCCTTCTAAATATGGCACTAGTCCTTCAATTCCTCCAGCAGTAACTGAAGATGTTTCCAGTACAGTATAGCCAAGTTTCTCATAGTCCTTGATATACTGAGACAATTTCTTTTGGTTTTCAGCCGTAACCAAGTCAAGTTTCGTCACGACGATAATGGGTTCGATTTCGTTATCTTCAATCAGTACGAGGAATCGATCAAGCAAAGCCGGACTGAAATCAGGCTCTACTGCTGAAAAGACAAGGATTGCCTGGTCTACATTCGAGATTTGCGGACGAATCAATTCATTCTTTCGTGATTTTATTTCGGTCACGGTCCCGTCCGTTTTATTTTCCGCTTCAAAAACCACATAATCACCCACAAGCGGCGTCACCTTGTTCTTCCTGAACACGCCCCGTCCGCGGCATTGATACACCTCTTCACCATCAAGGACATAATAAAATCCACTTAATGCTTTGATAATTTTTCCCTCGGGCATAACCACACTCCTAATTATTAAATTTATTCTGGATATGAGACGGATTCGTCAATGATGACCTGATTGTCCCGCATGACTTTATATCCTGCTTTCTTATCCGGGGAAACCATTAATTCGATCGTTCTTTTGGCATCATCCAAGATAAAGAACGTTTCTTGAGGCTCCGTCATGCTATTGTTGATATCCTCGATGAAAATTTGTATTTTTTGCGTTTTGCCTGGCTCAACCGGATCATACTCGATTTTGATTTCCTCCGTTACACTCTTGGGAGGAATCTCTTCTTTCCCTTTTGAAATGACCACTTTCACAGTACTGCCCTTTTCCACCTTCGTAGCAGGTTCGGGTGACTGGGAAATGACAAGCCCCTCTGCTACGGAATCATCATAGATTTCTTCTTCGACATCGATCTTTATTCCACTCTCATTGGAATAATCATTAAGGCCTGCTTCATTGAACCCTGTTAAGTTCTTCAAGCTCAGCAGATCTGCCCCTTTGCTGACCGTTAGCTCAAGCTCCGTTTCGGATGGTACGACCTCAGTCGCACCCGAAGGCGATTGTTCTATGATCGTGCCGGCAGCACTGTCATCATATTTTTCGGTCACGCTTATGTTTTTGAATCCCATTTTTTCAAGCAGGGATTTAACATCAGAATAGTCTCGACCTTCATAATTGGACAATGAAATCGTCTCTTTGCCAATGCTTTGATAAATATCGATCACTGCACCTTCCTTGACAGTCTTACCTTCTTTAGGGTTGGTTTTGATTACAAGACCAGCTTCAACCTCTTCATCTTCAATATCGATCGTTTCTCCAATTTTCAAATCCAATTCAAGCAATTCAGTAATGGCATCATCCAATTCTTCCCCTTTGAGGTCCGGGATCGTCACTTCCTTCGAAACAAGGAGGGGAGGTAAAACAGTGACAGATAAAACAGCAAGCAGTGCGAGAACTAAAAAGGTGGTCACCAAGATCGCAGGGATGTTCTTTCGTTTTTTACCTTTATGTTCCGACTTGATTTTTTGTTTTTTCTGTTTCTTTTGTTTTTTCGGTTTCTTTTTCGATTTACTCTCTGCTTCTGATTCACTTTCTTCATCGTCCGCATAGACCAATGTATTTTTTTCCGGACCCCTTATGATTGTCTCATCGACGCTTGAAATCTGATCATCCGTTATGACGGGGATGGCTTTTGTTGCATCATGATCTTCAGGAATGGCAAAAGGCAGTTCATTTGAACGCTCAGGATTAAGCGAAGTCCGCATGTCATCTTCCATTGAGTCCACGCTATCATAGCGGTAATATGAATCTTTGGCTGTCGCTTTAAGGATAATATTTTCTACACTCTGAGGTATTTCAGAGTTCCAGCGTTTTGGCGAAGGAGTTTCCGATTGTAAGTGTTTAAGCGCTATCGAAACGGCTGATTCACCCGAAAAAGGCAATCTCCCCGTCAACAATTCAAACATGACGATACCCAGTGAATAAATGTCCGATTTCTTATTGGCCATACCGCCTCTGGCCTGTTCCGGGGATAAGTAATGAACCGAGCCCAAGACTGCGTTGGTCTGCGTTATGTTTGTTGCACTTAGTGCCAATGCAATGCCGAAGTCCGTAATCTTGACGGTTCCTTCTTTATCAATCAAAATGTTCTGTGGCTTGATGTCACGATGGATGATCCCATTATGGTGGGCATGGGAAATCGCTGCCGTGATTTGCTTCATGATATCCAGGGCTTCATCAACTGGAATTGGATAATATTTTTGTATGTATTGCTTTAGTGTAAAACCGTCCACATATTCCATTACAATATAATAGATTGAATCTTCTTCACCAACATCATAAATACTTACGATATTGGGATGGGCCAAACTGGTTGCCGATTGGGCTTCCCGATTGAAGCGCTTGATGAACTCTTCGTCATTATTAAAATCCATGCGAAGGATTTTCAATGCAACGTCCCTATCCAAGATCATATCCCTTGCAAGGTAAACATTTGCCATACCGCCGCCACCGACCATCTCGATCAGTTTATAACGGCCGTTGATTCTTCTACCAATCAACATTCAATTCACCTGCTTTCACTTTCTTCAGTAAATTGAACAAGCACAAGGGTGATATTATCTTCCCCACCGTAGTGATTGGCCTTATCTATTAATGAAATCGCCTTTTCTTCAAGTGACTGGCCATTGGTTATGGTTTCTTCCAGTTCCTGTTCACTCACTTTGTTCGTCAATCCATCAGAACAAAGCAATAGTAAATCATTTTCTTCGAAAATGACAGTCATAACGTCCATTTCCACTTGCATTTCTGTTCCCAGGGCTCGTAATAAAACATTTTTCCGTGGGTGGTTTTCGGCATCTTCCTTTGAAATCTGCCCGGAACGGACCAATTCATTAACAAGTGAATGATCTTCCGTGACCTGCTTAAAGCCGCTCTCATTATACAAATAACATCGGCTGTCCCCGATGTTGGCAATGGTAGCAAACTTGTCGGTGCAAATGGCTGCAACAATGGTGGTCCCCATGCCCTTACATTCCGTATTCGCTTCAGCATGTTCAAAAAGCAACTGATTGACCAAGACGATTTGCTGCTTCAGCCAATCCTCGGCATCATTTGCCGTTTCGATACCTGTAGATGCTTCCCAGCCCTTTTTCAGAAGGTCTATCGTCATTGCACTGGCTACATCCCCGGCACGGTGGCCGCCCATGCCATCTGCAACGATGGCAAGGCGAACGCCTTCCGAGTTCTTAAAGATTCCGCCATTATCTTCATTATGCTGGCGGACTTTTCCACGGTCTGTCTTAAATATTGCCCTCATAGGGTCACCTCGTCTCTTCTTTGCGCTCCTTGGCCCGAAGCTGGCCGCAGGCTGCGTCAATATCACTGCCTTGTTCCCTTCGGATCGTTACATTAATGCCGCGCTTCTTCAATGTTTTTTCAAACTCAAAAATTTGGTCCCGAGGTGTACGTACATAGTTGCGTTCAGGTACATAGTTAACCGGTATTAAGTTAACATGGCATTTTATCCCTTTTATTAAACTTGCTAATTCTTCTGCGTGCTCCACTGTATCATTTTCGCCACCGAATAGACCATATTCAAAACTTACACGGCGACCTGTTTTTTCTGTATAGTATTTGATGGCTTCAATCAAGTCTGGAAGTTTGTAGGCCTTATTGATCGGCATCAATTTACTTCTCAATTCCGTATTCGGTGCATGAAGGGAAACAGCAAAGTTTATTTGCATGCTTTCTTCGGCAAACTTATAGATTTTAGGAATGATTCCACTTGTGGAAACGGTAATATGACGGGCCCCGATGTTCAAGCCTTTTTCATGGTTTATATTCTTCAAGAATGACATCATATTATCGTAGTTATCAAACGGTTCACCGATTCCCATGATAACGACAGAACTAACACGTTCATCCAATTCGTCAAGTGCTTGCTGAACTTTAACGACCTGGGCAACAATTTCCCCTGATTCAAGATTACGCTTTAAACCGCCTAATGTCGATGCACAGAATGTACAGCCAATTCTACATCCTACCTGCGTTGTCACGCAAATGGAGTTTCCGTATTCATGGCGCATCAGCACCGTTTCAATCGAATATCCATCATGGAGTTCAAATAAAAACTTCATCGTTCCGTCATTGGACGTTTGCTGAATCAAAGTCTTCAATGTCGTGAAGGTGAATTGTGATTCAAGCTTATCCCGTAATGTTTTCGAAAGGTTGGACATATCTTCAAAACTGGAGACACGCTTTTTATAAAGCCAGTCATATACTTGATCGGCCCGGAATGCCTTCTCTCCATTTTGAACAAGCCATTCTTTAATTTGGTGAAGCTCTAATGAGTAGATCGATGGTTTTTCTGGTGTCGTGTCTTTTCTTACTCTAGATGATTTAGTGATTTCTGCCATTACAGCACCTTCTTTCTAAAACTCGCAATAAAGAATCCGTCACTGCTAAAATATTGCGGAAAAACTTGCAGCGTATGACCCTCGATAAATGGCTGAACGCTTTCAGGCATTCTTGTGGACAAGGATGCATCGCTTTCAAAATCCGGATGGCTTTCCAAAAATGCTGCAGCGACTTTGTCATTTTCTTCTTTATCCACCGTACAGGTACTATATACTAACCGTCCGCCTTGCTTAACAAGCGGGGCAGCCGATTCCAATAATTGTATTTGTATACTTGAGAGTTTCATTATATCATCTTTTGTTTTAGTGTACTTTACATCAGGCTTCCGGCGCATGACTCCCAACCCGGAACATGGTGCATCGATCAGCACCCTGTCAAACCCTTCCTTATTAAAGTGTTCTTGCACTTTCCTGCTATCAAGGGCCATTGTCTTAATATTGTTTCTGAGTTTTAGGCGCTCAGCCTGCTCTTTAATGAGCTTGACCTTATGCTCATGAAGGTCGAGCGCATATACTTGTCCAGTGGTCAAGCCTTCTGCGATATGTGTCGTTTTCCCTCCAGGTGCAGCACAGCAATCAAGTACAGCATCATTTTCATTCGCACCTAATGCATGGGCTACAAGCATTGAACTCTCGTCCTGAATCGATAAATACCCTAATTTGTAGCTTTCTGAATGAGCAAGATTCCCTTTATAGCTGACGATTGCCTCGGGAACGACTTCACTTGCCTCAACATCATATCCTTCTTCCGTTAATATGCTGATCAGTTCACGGCGTGAAATCTTCTTTAAATTAACCCGTCCCGTCTGTAAAGGCGCAGTTAAGTTGATTTCACACATTTCCTTGGTTTTTTCATAACCAAATTGCTCTACCCAACGCTTGACCAACCAAATTGGGTGACTCACTTCTATGGAAAGCCGTTCCAGATCATCTTTAATATCACCTAAAGAAGGAACACCATTTCTTTGAATATTACGAAGCACACCATTTACCATCGAAGATGTACCTTTATGCCCGCGCTTTTTGGAAATTTCGACGGCCTCGAAAATGATTGCATGATCAGGCACTTTATCTAAATAGACCATTTGATAAACGGAAAGTCTAAGTAAATTGATGACCCAGCTTTGCGTTTTTTTCGGTTGTTTGATATATGGGTTCAAATAATAATCCAAAGTCATCTTCCGCTGTATGGTTCCGTAGCTTATTTCTGTAAGCAGTCCGCTATCCACGGCGGATAACTGGTGCTTTTTAATCAAATTGTTCAATAATAGGTTACTGTAGGATTGGTTTTTCTCTACAGATTCCAAGATATCGAGAGCGATTTCACGTACTCCCTTTTTAGTTTGCTTCATTCTGTTCTCCTAACTTCATGCCTGCTTTAATGAACGATCCGGCTCCGCGTAAATAATCTTTCGCCGGCATTTTTTTCTTTCCTGAAGGCTGCAGTTCTGTAACTAGTATTGCCGTCTCATTGCCTGTTGAAACGATGAAACCATCACTTTGTACATCAATGACCGTGCCCGGCACTGCCTGATTGCCATCTTCAAGTTTCTTCACCTGCCAAATTTTCAAAATGGCCCCGTCTAAGGTTGTATAAGCAACAGGCCAAGGATTCAGGCCACGTACATGGTTATAGATGTCTTCCCCTGATTTCGACCAGTCGATTTTTTCCTCAGACCGTTTTATGTTAGGCGCAAAAGACGCTTTTGCCTCATCCTGCTTGATTGCCTGCAGCTCCTGATTTATAAGTTTCGGAAGCGTCTCTGCAAGTAAATCCGACCCTATCTTGCTTAATTTATCATGAAGTGAACCTACATTGTCTTCTTCCTCTATAATCACTTCCGCCTGGGTCAATATATCACCGGCATCCAATTTTTCCGCCATATACATGATGGTTATTCCCGTCTTTTCTTTCCCTTGTAAGATGGAATAATGAATTGGCGCCCCTCCACGCAGTTCAGGAAGCAGGGAGGCATGAACATTAATACATCCGTACTTAGGGGCATCCAGCAATTCATTCGGAAGGATTTGACCGAAAGCTGCCGTCACCACTAAGTCAGGATTCAACGCAATGATTTTTTCAAGTTCTTCTTTTTCTCGGATTTTTTCGGGCTGATAAACGGGGATCCCCTGCTTTTCGGCTTCGACCTTAACTGGCGGCGGCGTCAGCACCTTTTTGCGTCCTACTGGACGATCTGGCTGCGTGACCACAGCGATCACATCATACCCTTCATCAATGATTCTTCTCAATACCGGCACTGAAAAGTCCGGCGTACCCATAAATATAATTTTTGTCATTCTTCCCCAAACCTTTCTAACTCTTCTTCCGAAATATACCGGGAGACCTTACTTGTAAATAAAACGCCTTGCAGATGATCAATTTCATGCTGAAGGGCCCTCGCGAGGAAATCCTCCGCTTCTATCTCGAAAAAAGATCCTTTTCGGTCTTGTGCCCTGACTTTGACACGGTATGGACGCGATACTTCACCATATAAGCTCGGGAAGCTCAAGCATCCTTCAACACCTGTCTGTTCGCCTTCCACTTCCAGCACTTCCGGATTAATAAGTTCGATAGCACCTGACCCTTCATCTATTTCAACGACGGCCACTTGCTTTTTCACGCCAACCTGAGGTGCTGCAAGTCCAACGCCATCCGCCTCCACCATCGTTTCATACATATTATTTAACAGCTTTGCCAACTTTTTATCAAAACTTGTTACTTTATCGCATTTTTGTTGTAAAATTTTTTCAGGAAACAAGACAATCGGTAAAATAGCCAAAATTAAAGGTACCCTCCTAGATATGAAAAACAACACTTCATTATAAAAACGCAAGCTGTAACAGCTCGCGGTAATCATCCATCTCTCAAACAATTACATCATGATCTGTGGATTTAAATCTATTGAAATCTGCAGATGATTTTGAGCGGTTTCTTTTTGGTAATGCTCCAAAAGTGTGCGTAGATGCTGATTAAGGTCCGGCTCTCGTTTGTATTTTATCAGACATTGATAGCGATATCTATTGTTGATTCGACTAATGGGCGAAGCAACCGGACCCAGTACGATAGAATCCCGATTCAATCGTGAGCCTAAATAATTGGTGATTTTTTCAGTAACACTGACCGTCTTCATTAAGTCTTCATGTGAAACGGTTATAAGGACAACATAATAATAGGGAGGGTAATGACTTTGCCTCCTTAAATGCATCTCCCGTTCATAAAAAGCATCAAAATCCTGTAAGGCAGAAAGTTCTATGCTGTAATGCTCAGGCGTATAGGTTTGGATGACCACTTCTCCCGGAAGCTGATGACGTCCCGCCCTTCCGCTTACCTGTGTCAGAAGCTGGAATGTCTTTTCAGAAGAACGGAAATCGGGCAGATGCAGCATCGTATCAGCTGATAGGACTCCAACAAGAGTGATATTAGGAAAATCAAGGCCCTTGGCTATCATTTGGGTGCCTAGCAATATATCGGCCTTCCCTTCACCAAAGGCATTCAGCAACCGCTCATGTGAACCTTTCTTGCTCGTCGTGTCAACATCCATTCGTATGACCCGTGCTTCAGGGAGGATTTTTGCCAGCTCTTCTTCAACCTTTTGAGTGCCTGTACCGAAGAACCTTATATGTTCACTTTCACATTCAGGGCAAACGGAAGGCATTCCCTCTTCAAACCCACAATAATGGCATTTCATTATATCATTAAAGCGATGATAAGTAAGTGAAATGTCACAATTTGGGCAGTTGATGACCAATCCGCAGCTTCGGCACATCACAAAGGAAGAATGTCCCCTTTTATTTAGCATCAGGACTGTTTGCTCTCCCTTCTCAAGCCGGTCTTTCAGCTTGGTAAAGAGCAGCTCCGAAAACATGGAACGATTTCCCGTTCTTAGTTCTTCCCTCATATCTACAATATCCACTGCCGGCAACGCATTTTTATTCATCCTCTGGCTAAGTGTCAATAATTTATAGACGTTTTTCTTGGCACGCGCAAAAGATTCAAGTGTAGGTGTGGCGCTGCCAAGAATTACCGGACACTTATATGATTTTGCTCTTTCAATGGCAACATCCCTGGCGTGGTACCTTGGGGTTTCTTCTTGCTTATAACTGGATTCATGTTCTTCATCAATGATGATCAGCCCCAGGTTTTCAAAAGGAGCAAACACGGCTGAACGCGCGCCCACCACCACTTTAACTTCCTTACGGTGAATTTTCCGCCATTCATCATATTTTTCACCTACGGATAAACCGCTATGCATGACAGCTACCTGCTCACCAAATCGTTCCTTAAACCGCTTCACCGTCTGTGGCGTTAAGGAGATTTCAGGTACAAGCATGATGGCTTCCTTCCCTTTTTCAATGACAGAGGCAATTGCCTGTAGATACACTTCCGTCTTCCCGCTGCCTGTTACACCATATAAAAGAAAGACATCATGTTCATCATGATGTATTTTCTCGTTGATGGGCTTCAAGGCAGCTGTTTGTTCAGCCGTTAGTGTAAAGGGTGTGGATTTTTCGAACACACGGTTTTCATACGGATCACGGTATATTTCTTGATCCATTTCCGCCAAAGCCCCTTTTGACACTAGGGATTTCACGGTACTGCTTGATGTGTTTATCAATTCAAGCAATTCCTTTAACGGAATGGGTTCTTGATGTTCAATAAAGTATTGAAGGAGTTCCTGTTGTTTTTTTGCATGGCTGGACATGGCTGATGCCATTTCTTTCAGTTCCTTAGGGGAAAGCAAAGATTTAATGACACGGACCGTCTTTTTATTTAGTCGGTTTTTCACATTATATACGAGCTCAAGACTGCCATTTTGCATTTCCTTTTGGAAGAGGGAGGCGTTCTCCCCTTCAATCACGTCTTTCCATGATATTGAATCATTTTTTCCGAATAGGTTTTGAATGAAGAGAGGCAACTGATCCTTTTTATCTTCAACGACTTTAATAACTTTTTCATACTTAGCTTTCATCGCTGCCGGAAGCATGGCTTGCAGCGCTGAAATTTTAAAACACATCGCCTCTTTAGTCAACCAGTCACCAAGCTGCAGCAATTCATCATTAAGGATGGGCTCCAAATCCATTGGTTCCTTTATATTGCGTAATTTCGCAAAGTCGCTTTTAGCTTTTAAGCCTGTAACGAATCCCTGCACCATTCTTGGTCCGAACGGCACGATGACCCGCATTCCGGGCTTGATGACTTGGTTCCACTTTTGAGGTATGCGATAGTCGAATTCTCGATCCGTTTGTTTAGCAGGTACATCCACGATTACGGATGCTATATCCATAAGACATCATTCCTTTTGCATGCGGGATACTTCTGACAGAATGCTTTTAGCTATATCCGCTTTACTCATTTTTGGAAGTTCGGTCGCACTTCCATCTTTACCGTAAATGGTCACGATGTTCGTATCCGTTCCAAATCCTGCCCCTGCGATGGTAACATTATTGGCAACAATCATATCTGCATTCTTTTTGACTAATTTTCCTCTTGCATATTCTTCAACGTTGTTCGTTTCAGCCGCAAAACCTACCAAGATTTGATGAGTTTTATTTTCACCGAGTTCCTTAAGGATATCCTTTGTCCGTTCAAATTCAATCACATTTTCCCCTGGCTGCTTTTTCATCTTTTGAGCATGATAAATCTTTGGTTTATAGTCCGCCACTGCAGCCGTCATGATTACGACGTCGCTGGAATCGAACTGTTCGAATGCCGCATCATACATATCCGCTGCAGATTCCACTGGTATTACTCTAGCCTTGAAAGGTGGCGTCAAGTTCACAGGACCAGTAATCAATGTCACTTCAGCACCCATTTCAATTGCCTCTTCTGCTAGGGCATAGCCCATTTTTCCGCTGGAATGATTCGTCACGTAACGCACCGGATCAATCGCTTCACGAGTCGGTCCTGCCGTTATCAAATATTTCTTTCCTTTAAGAGGCTTTTTCTGTGATTTGCGTTCACCGAAATATCGATTAAGATGTTCTACGATTGTTTCCGGTTCCTCCAATCGCCCTTTTCCTACATAACCGCAGGCCAAATACCCTTCGCCCGGTTCAATGAATTGATATCCAAACGACCGAAGTGTCTCCATATTTTTCTGAACCGCTGGATGGACGTACATGTGCACGTTCATTGCCGGCGCAACCCAAACAGGTGCTTCCGTTGCCAGTAGCGTAGTCGTGATCATATCATCCGCGATTCCATTGGCCACCTTGCCAATGACATTGGCTGTAGCTGGGGCCAAAAGGATGATATCAGCCCAATCAGCCAAGTCGATGTGGGCAATGACTGAAGAATCCTTCTCATCAAAAGTATCTGTATAAACATCATTTCTCGAAAGCGCCTGAAAGGTGAGCGGCGTCACGAACTTACGTGCCGATTCACTCATGATCACTTTTACATGCGCACCTTCCTGAGTTAATTTACTTGTCAGGGCAGCAGCCTTAAATACAGCAATCCCGCCGGTGACACAAAGAAGTACTTTTTTATCGATAAGCATGCAAATTTCCCCTAACTATACATTCTATTTTTTCTAATTATGACGGAAAACCAAAGAAATTTCATTTGAAATGCGCAATAACATATGGATCCTCCAGAAATTCCATATATCACCTGACTTCATCAGTGATTTTGGTTACTTATAAAAAAATCAAAACAAACAGGCCTGACACCTTGGCCGCAGGAAGGAAGCACTTTCCAAATGTAACGCTCCTGTTTGCTTTAGGGTGTCAGGCCCGATAGGTTAAGCTATGTGTTCTCTTAGTTTTCCTCGTAAGAATTATCATAAGTCAATTTACCGGAATGAATTTCTTCAAGGGCACGACCTACCGATTTATGGGAAACCGGTTTTACGAGGCAGTTATCTTTAATTTGCATTTCCCTGGCGCGTTTAGCCGCCACTGATACAAGTGAGTATTTAGAATCGATTTTAAGTAATAGAGAATCAATTGATGGATATAACATAATTTATTCCGCCTCCAACATTTTTTTATATAAAACAGCAACTCTTTCCCGACGGCAATGCTCGGCAATTACAATTGCATTAATTCGCGCACATGCGGCATCCACATGATCATTTTCAACAACATAATCGTACAGATCCATAAGTTCTATTTCTTCCTTAGCCACCTTCATACGTCCTTTTATCGCTTCCTCCGTCTCGGTTCCGCGAGTAACGATGCGGCTTTCGAGTTCAGTCAAACTCGGAGGAGCAAGGAAAATGAAAAGTCCTTCAGGGAATTTCTCCCGGACCTGTTTAGCTCCTTGAACTTCTATTTCCAGAAATACATCTTTTCCGGAATCGATTGTTTCACGGACATAATCCACGGGTGTTCCATAATAATTACCGACGAACTCAGCATATTCCAGTAATTTTCCTTCTTCGATAAGTGCTTCGAATTCCTCGCGTTTTTTGAAGAAATAGTCCACGCCGTCCACTTCACCATGGCGAGGCAGCCGTGTCGTCATCGAAATTGAATATTCGAATGCCGTCCCTGGCTGAGAAAAAATCGCCTTCCTTACAGTTCCTTTACCAACACCGGATGGACCGGACAAAACGATTAATAAACCTTTTTCTCTCATATTGTTTCAGTTACCCCTCTTCTACGCTGTCATCTCTATCTTGGAGCCGTGCAGCAACCGTTTCCGGTTGAACGGCAGATAAGATAACATGGTCGCTGTCTGTAATTATTACGGCCCTGGTTCTTCTACCATATGTAGCATCTATTAAGGATCCGCGGTCCCGGGCGTCCTGGATGATCCTTTTGATCGGAGCCGATTCCGGGCTCACGATCGATACGATCCGGTTTGCGGAAACGATATTCCCAAAACCAATATTAATGAGCTTTATTGACATTTTTGTCCCCCATTCATATCTATTGTCACCTTGTTAGGTTCATCATAAACCGACTACTCGATATTTTGAACCTGTTCCTTTAATTTTTCAAGAAGACTTTTCATTTCCACCACTTCTTTGGTAATGGCCGAATCATTCGCCTTTGATCCGATCGTATTGACTTCCCTGTTCATTTCCTGGACAAGGAAGTCAAGTTTTCTTCCAATTGGTTCATTATGGGTAAGCGTTCTTGAAAATTGCTGTATATGGCTATCGAGTCTGGTCAGTTCTTCATTTATATCACATTTATCAGCAAAAATGGCCGCTTCTGTAATAATGCGGCTATCTTCGATCAATCCTTCAGTCAACTCGGCCAGCTTGATTTCCAACCTGGCTTTATATTTCTCGACGACTGAAGGTGCATGCATTTTGACCCCTGCTACAATCTCACCGAACCTTTTCAGCTGGTGTTTCATGTCCAAGGCCAGTTCCTGACCTTCCAGATTCCGCATTTTTTTCAGATTTTCCAATGCCCCCGTGACAGCCTTCAATAATAGGGATTCCAAATCGGCAGGAACCGCAGGTACTTCTTCCGTCATGAAAATCGATTCAAGTTGCAGCATATCCTGTAATGTAATGGAACTTTCCAGATTGTACTTTCGCTTGACTTCATCCATCAAACCCACATACTGATCCGCAAGATTCCAATCGATCATCACCTTTTTGGAAACTAGGCTCTCACCTTCCACTGTAATGAAGATTTCCACCCGTCCCCTTCTTATGTATTGATTCGCCTTCTTCTTCACCTTTTCTTCCAAAATCAAAAGCTGGCGCGGCATCCGAATCGTATATTCACAAAAACGATGGTTCACGGTCTTAATTTCGGCAAAAACCTTGACCTGTTCGTTTTCCGCTTCTTCTCTTCCATAGCCCGTCATACTGGTAACCATGGTTCCACATCCTATCAAACATAATGTAGTAATTTGGCCTTTAACTTTCATTATATATTAGCTACAGCATGAAAACTTTAGCTCACAAATAAAATACTACAAAAATAAAAAGGCAATAGAGCATGACTCTACCACCTTAAAGATTATAACATATATCATTGTGCTTTTCTTGCTAAAAAGGTTCCAGCCAGTAAAAAAGTTGGAATGGATGCCATCCCTATAACTAATAGCCAATCCCTTCCCGAAATTGGTACTGTATGAAAGATTGTTTGTAAAGGCTGGACATACATGACGGCTACCAACAATAATAGGGATGATAGTACCGCCCCCACTAGATAAAGGTTACCGAATGGATTTCTCGAGAAGATCGAATGTTCGCTTCGGCAATCGAATACATGTATTAGCTGAGCTAAGACCAAGGTAGCAAACGCAATCGTTTGTGCATATGCAAGATTATCCGGATTTGCACGGTATACTACATAAAATGCGATCAATGTAGAAATCCCGATCAGAAACCCACGGGAGATGATCTTCCAGCCAAGCCCTCTTCCAAAAACTCCTTCATTAGCATTTCTTGGTTTTCTTTTCATTACATCTTCTTCTGGGGAATCCAATCCCAATGCCATTGCAGGCAGTCCGTCGGTAATAAGGTTCACGAATAAGATCTGGATTGGTATCAAAGGTAACGGCAAGGCAAACAGCATCGCAAAAAACATGACCAAAATCTCCCCAACATTGGAAGCAAGCAGATAACGGATGAACTTCCTGATGTTTTCGTAAATATTCCTGCCTTCATTGATGGCCGATTTAATTGTGGCAAAATTGTCGTCAACCAATATCAAGGAAGAAGCTTCCTTAGCGACATCAGTACCCGTGATACCCATGGATATACCAATATCCGCTGATTTTATCGCAGGGGCATCATTGACACCATCCCCTGTCATTGCAACAACATGTCCTTTACTTTGCAAGGCTTTTACGATTTTCAACTTATGTTCAGGGGAAACGCGGGCAAATACCGAAACACTTTCAACAACTTCCTCAAGTTCCCCGACTTCCATGTCGGCCAATTGCCGTCCTTCCAGTACACGGTCTTTTCCTTTTAAAATACCAAGTTCTTTAGCTATTGCCTTTGCGGTTATTATATGGTCGCCAGTAATCATGACAGTTTTGATCCCCGCATCCCTGCATTCCTTAACTGCCTGCTTCACTTCCGGACGTGGGGGATCGATCATGCCCTGCAGCCCCATGAAGGTCAAATTGCACTCAGCTTCGGTTTCATGAAGCAAAATCGTTCCTTTTGAAAGGGGTTTATAACCAACAGCAATCATTCGAAGTGCCTGCGAGGCAAGCTCATTCATATCCTGTTGCACCCTTTCCTTACTCTTCTGATTCAATATTTCCGACTTTCCTTCCCAAAGAATCGTGTCGGACTGGGCGATTAATACATCAGGTGCGCCTTTTACGATGACGAAATGTTTATCTTTTTCATCCTTCACTATGACACTCATCATTTTGCGGATTGAGTCAAATGGAAACTCCTTGACTATCGTAAATCTCTTAGACAAGTGTTCCCTCGTCATGCCCGCTTTCATTGCCGCGACCAACATCGCCCCTTCTGTCGGATCACCGTCCAAAATATATCGTTTACCATCCTCCTTTAACTCGGCATTATTACAGAGCATGCCGAATGTAATTATTTGAAGCAAGGCATTATGGTTTTTCGGGGCAACTGAAACTCCTTCTAAAGAAAACTCTCCGACCGGATTATAACCAGTACCGCCGACATCCCAAGTTTTCCCTCCACTCCAAACCTTCGTCACCGTCATTTTGTTTTGTGTAAGTGTTCCTGTCTTATCTGAGCAAATCACCGTTGCGCAGCCAAGCGTTTCTACAGCAGGAAGCTTGCGTACTATCGCTTTTTGTTTGATCATACGCTGAACGCCCAAAGACAATGCTACAGTCACAATGGCTGGCAAGCCCTCGGGAATCGCCGCAACAGCCAAAGATACCCCGGCCAAAAACATCGTATAGAGGTCATGCCCTTGAATGACACCAGTCAGGACCACTATTACAGTTAATATTAAAGCCGTGACGATCAAAATTTTTCCTAGCTGCTCCAACCTCCGTTGAAGTGGTGTTTCTTTTGTTTCAGCAGTCTGCAGGAGATCTGCAATCTTGCCCATCGCCGTATTCATACCAGTAGCGATTACGATTCCGACCCCATTTCCCCTTGTTACCATCGTTCCCATAAACGCCATATTTTCCTGATCACCGATACCTTCAACCTCATTCATCAATGGATCAGAAGATTTAACTGCCGGGAGTGACTCACCGGTAAGTGCAGACTCTTCTATTTCAAGGCTTGAATGCTCGATGATCCGTAAATCGGCACCAATTCGGTCACCACTTGAAAACTTCAGGATATCCCCTACTACGACTTCTCTCGATGGGACTTTCAGCCACTGGCCATCCCGAAGTACGTTAACTTGCGGCGCAGCCATTTCCTTTAGGGCATCCAGGGATTTCTCTGCCTTCCGTTCTTGAAAAAACCCAAGTAATCCATTCAAAAAAACAATCGCCATGATGGCAATCGCATCGATATATTCACCCAATATCCCGGAGACTAGGGTCGCGGCAAGTAAAACTATGACCATGAAATCTTTGAATTGGGCGAAAAATAAAAGAATGGCTGATTGTTTTTCTCCTTCCTTCAATTCGTTAAAACCATGCTTTCGCAGCCTGTCCTTTACTTCATCATCGTCCAAACCGTGTGTAACGTTTGTTTGAAGCGCTTTCTCCATTTCTTGATTATTCATTTCCTTGAACTCCATCAAGTATCACACATCCCTTTGAATAGAATGAAATAGGCTCCTGTATACATCTCAACAGGCGCTTTTTGCTTTATTCATCCAACACCTGCCTGCTTACCGATACATAAAACAACCTGCTCTTCTTCCATGATTATTCAGACTCGTCCAAAATAATGCTATAATTAAACAGAATTGCGGAAAGAAGAACGATCCGGATAATTTATGAATGAACGACCGCTAATCATGATGAATGGACTAAATTTGCATTTAATCTCAGAAACAAAAAAATCAGCCATTCAATTTATCTAAACTATCAACCCCAGCTTTTCACCCAGTTCGCTAAAAAATTGGGATTAGCTAAAATGGGCAGCCCCTGATGCTTTGATAACGCCCGGCAAAAATGAGTTCTTAGAAAATCTTATGTAAAGGAAGTAAAAATAGAATGTCATTTGATGGATTATTCACGAAAGCGATGACGGAAGAAATCGCTTCTATATTAAAAGGTGGACGAATCAATAAGGTACACCAGCCTTATAAAAATGAAGTTATACTGGTTGTTCGTGCTGGAGGTAAGAACCATAAGCTCTTACTATCAGCCCACCCAAGTTATTCGAGGGTGCAAATGACCGAAGAAAGTTATGAAAATCCCAAAGAGGCACCCATGTTCTGTATGCTTCTTAGGAAGCACCTCGAAGGCTATACGATAGAAAATATTTATCAATATGAACTTGATAGGATGATCATTTTTGAAGTGAAGGGCCGCAATGAGCTTGGTGATGTCTCTCAAAAGCAGTTAATCATTGAAATCATGGGGCGTCACAGCAACATTGTTTTAGTCGATAAAGAACGAAATATGATTTTGGACAGCATTAAGCATGTTTCACATGCTGTTAACAGTTATCGTGCAATATTGCCCGGCCAGGAATATTTGGCCCCGCCCGCACAAGAAAAGAAGAATCCCTTCGAGGCCACAGAGGACGATATAAGAAAGAATATCGACTTCAATGCAGGAAAGCTGGATCGACAGCTTGTTGCCCATTTTTCTGGAGTTTCGCCATTAGTTGCAAAGGAAGCCGTTTACCGGGCTGGACTTGCCAACAGCACGACCCTTCCATCAGCTTTTTTAAAGATTATCCAAGAAATCTCGGAGCAAAACTATACCGCGATGATCAGACAAGATGGAAATAAAGAAGTTTTTTATATGCTTTCACTCGATCATCTGACTGGGAATCAACGTACATTCCCTTCATTGAGCGAGATGCTCGACCGCTATTACTTCGGAAAGGCAGAAAGAGATCGAGTAAAGCAAAAGAGCCAGGATGTAGAACGTTTCATTACTAATGAAATAGAAAAGAACTCAAAAAAAATCGGGAAGCTCGAACGTACATTAAAAGATACGGAACGCGGAGAACAGTATCAGTTGTTCGGTGAGCTGCTTACAGCTAATCTATATCAAATGAAAAAAGGCATGAAGGAAATAGAAGTCGTCAATTATTATGATGAAGAACAAAGTATGGTCAACATCCCGCTTGACCCGTTAAAAAATCCATCAGATAATGCACAGAAGTACTTCTCCAGATACCAAAAGTCCAAAAATGCAGTCGGAGTCGTCCAAGAACAAATCGAAAAAACAAAATTGGAATTGTCCTACTTTGAAGCCTTGCATCAGCAGCTCCAATCAGCTTCACCCAGAGATATTGAGGAGATTCGCGAAGAACTACAGGAAGAAGGATACATTAGGCAAAAAAAGAAAAAAGGCATGAAAAAGCCTGCAAATGCAAAACCGCAGCTTGAAACATATTATGCTACAGATGGAGATCTCATTTTTGTCGGGAAAAATAATAAACAAAATGATTATCTAACGAATAAGTTTGCACGCCGTGATGAAATATGGCTTCATACCAAAGATATACCTGGCTCACATGTTGTGATTCGAAATGAATCGCCAAGTGAAAAAACGATAAAAGAGGCAGCCGTATTAGCAGCATTCTTCAGTAAAGCACAGCAATCAAGCTCAGTGCCCGTTGACTTCACACAAGTTCGCCATGTTAAGAAACCGAATGGTTCCAAACCCGGGTTCGTGATCTACGACCAGCAGCAGACCGTATATATTACACCTGATGCCGATACTGTCATACGCTTAAAGGAAGCGGTAAAGGATTGAAAGGTAAAAAATAGAGGTGACCCAATCCTTCGTGATTGGGTCACCTCTATTTTCATGCAGAAATCCAAGCCGTATCAGCCGGATTCTCACGCCATTTTTTTAGCTTTTCCAATTCTTCTGCTGTGATGTACCCTTTTTCATTAGCGACTTTTATCAAAGTCGAGTAGTCACTCAATGAATGGTTAATAATGCCCTCAGCATCGAATTTTTCTTTTCCTTTTTCCAATTCGTAAGTGAAGATCGAAACGACTCCTAGAACATCACAGCCAGCTTCTTTCAGCGCGTTAACAGCAGTAATCACACTTCCGCCGGTTGAAATCAAGTCTTCCACAACCACCACTTTTTGTCCTGGAACAGCACGGCCTTCAATTTGATTGCCCTTTCCATGCTCCTTGGCTTTGGATCGAACATAGCACATCGGTGCATTTAATTTTTCACTCACCCAAGCTGCATGCGGAATGCCGGCAGTTGCTGTGCCTGCAATCAGTTCAGCCTCAGGGAAATTCTGTTCAATCAATCCTTTTAATCCTTCCGCTATTTCATTGCGAACCTCTGGGTACGAAAGGGTTAAGCGGTTGTCACAATAAATGGGTGATTGAATCCCAGATGCCCAAGTAAAGGGGTCATTCGGCTGCAGGTACACTGCTTTTATTTCCAATAGATGTTCAGCTATCTTATTATTTAACATGATATTCCCTCCCAAGCTGCTTTCATATCCAAATACGCCTTTAATGGATCTGCCGCCCCCGTTATGGCTCTCCCTACAACGATGGCATCCGCTCCAAAACCCCTAGCCTGTTCAGGCGTTGCAATTCTCTTTTGATCATGCGCTTGTCCACCTGCACTTCGGATTCCAGGTGTGACCGTTAAGAATTCATGACTGATGCGTTCATGTATGTTCTTTACTTCATGGGTGGAACAGACGACGCCATCCAATCCTGCCTGTCTAGTAAGTTTTGCATAATGGAGGACCGAATCCTCCAGAGATCCGGCAATGTTTTGCTCAACATTCATTTGTTCCTGTGATGTGCTCGTCAGTTGGGTAACCCCTATGCATAATGGGCGTTTTTTACCAGCGGACGTTCCCTTATCCAAACCTTCCATGGCTGCTTCCATCATCTTTTGTCCACCCGCCGCATGGACATTGACCATGTCAGCCCCTAAAGTTGCCAATCCTGTCATGGCCATTTTGACGGTATTCGGAATATCATGAAGCTTCAAATCCAAAAACACATCGTGGCCTTGCTCTTTTACGAAAGAAATTATTGATGGTCCATTCTGATAAAATAATTCCATCCCCACTTTTACAGCCAATTTTTCCGAATGGAACTGTTTTAGGAATTCTTCTGTTTGAATGAGGTCAGGAAAATCAAGAGCGATAATTAGTGACTGTTTCATTCTGCTTCCAGCTCCTTCCGGTACATTGTGAAATATGATCAAATCCGAGCTCATCCAACAATTTCGGTAATTCTTCGATGATGGTCGGGCATACAAAGGGATCCACGAAGTTAGCGGTTCCCACCGCAACAGCACTTGCACCCGCATAGAAAAATTCAATGACGTCTTGCGCTGTAGCGATGCCGCCCATTCCGATGATCGGAATAGACACTTGCTGGCTTACCTCATAAATCATCCGGAGCGCAACAGGTTTTATTGCAGGACCAGATAACCCACCCGTCCTGTTAGAAAGGATCGGTCTGCCAGTTTTTAAATCCAATCGCATGCCGACTAATGTATTAATCATTGTCAAACCGTCGGCACCGCCCTCTTCTACTGCTTTGGCCATTTCCACAATATTACTGACATTCGGTGAAAGCTTCACATACACAGGGACGGAAGACACTTCCTTGACCGCCTTGGTCACCTCTTTGGCAACTTCCGGCACCGTACCGAAAGCAATGCCACCTTCTTTAACATTCGGACAAGAGATATTCAATTCAAGTGCTTTTACATTCCCCACCTTACTTATATCACTGGCAACCTTTACATAGTCATCTATTTGCGAACCGGCAACGTTGGCGATGATGGGAACATCATACCCGCCTAGCCAGGCCAATTCTTCACTGATGACCTTTTCTAAACCTGGATTCTGCAGACCGATGGCGTTCAGCATTCCCGATGAGGTTTCCGCAACACGCGGAGTAGGGTTACCGAACCTCGGTTCAGGAGTGGTCGCTTTGATCATGATCGCCCCAAGAATATCCAAGTCGAAAAATTGACTGTATTCACGGCCGAATCCAAAGCATCCAGATGCTGGCATGACTGGGTTTTTCAAGTTTAATCCTGGTAATTCCACTGAAAGCCTGCTCATAATACCACCTCTCCTGCCCGGAATACGGGTCCATCACTGCATACCTTTTTATAACTGAAACCAGTTGGATCATCCCCTGTATGACACACGCAGGCAAAGCATGCACCGATGCCGCATCCCATCCTTTCCTCAAGGGACAGGTATAGCTTTTTCTCACGATAGCCCGCTTCCAACGCTCTTAACATTGGTGTAGGCCCGCATGAAAAGATCGTTGCAAACTCTTGCTCGAGGTTGTCTATTACAGTCGTAACAAATCCTTTTGTCCCATAAGAACCATCAACCGTAGCAATATAGGTATCACCTAATTCACTGAATTCTTTTTCGTAAAAGATGGCTGACTTGGTCTGGAAGCCCAATACATGGATTACCTTAACACCTTTTGCAACCAACATCCGTGATAATTGATACAGGGGCGGGACCCCAATCCCGCCACCAACCAATAATGCCGTTTCGCCCTTTTTGGCCTCATGAACGGGAAATCCGTTGCCAAGGGGTCCAAGGATATCGACCGCTTCCGCCTCTTTACGCTGTGATAACAGCGCCGTTCCTTTACCTTCAGCCCGGTATATCATCGTGAACTGCTTTTCACTGTTGTCGTAAGAAGAAATTGAAATCGGGCGTCTTAGCAATGGCTCAGTGCCATCTGTTGTCTTGACTTGGACAAACTGGCCTGGCTGATTCATCTCTGAAACCAATTCACCTTGAAGAGTAAGTTCAAAAATGGATGGGGCCAGTTCCTTATGATTTAACACCTTCATTCTTTCCTTCTTGATCATATATAGCTCACCTCACGACTTTTTTCCGTTTTTCCCATTGCTTCTGCCGAGAAAGTCATCGATTCTATCACTCTTAAAATAGCTTCTGCCGTATCAAGTGATGTTAGGCATGTCACTCCATTTTCAACCGATTCACGCCGGATTCTGAAACCATCTCGGGCAGGCTGCTTACCTTTTGTCAAAGTATTTATGACAAATTGTGCTTCCCCGTTCCGGATAACATCCAGCAGGTTTGTACCTTCTTCGCCAATTTTACCGACAATCGCAGTCGGGATGCCGGATTGCTTCAATAAGGCAGCAGTTCCGCTGGTGGCTATCAGCTTGAAACCGATATTATGGAAACGTTTTGCTAAAAGTAGCGCTTCTTGCTTATCTTTATCAGATATCGTCAATAACACCGAACCATGCCCCTTAATTTTGAAACCCGAAGCGACCAGCCCTTTGTATAAAGCCTTTTCAAGGGTGCTATCTTTCCCCATTACTTCACCAGTCGATTTCATTTCAGGTCCGAGTGAGATGTCCACACCTCTTAATTTTGCAAAAGAGAAGACCGGCACTTTCACATAGACCCCAGTTTGTTCTGGCACTAACCCCGATTTGTAACCTTGGCTTTCAAGTGTGTGGCCCAAGATGACCTTCGTGGCTAAGTTGGCCATCGGCACGTTCGTAATTTTACTTAAGAATGGAACGGTCCGGCTTGAACGTGGATTTACTTCAATCACATACACTTCTTCATTGCTGATGACATATTGAATGTTCAAGAGACCAATTATATTCAAACCTTTTGCCAACCGGGTCGTATAATCGATGATTACTTTTTTTTGTTTTTCCGTTAAATTTTGAGGCGGATAGACTGCAATCGAATCACCTGAATGGACGCCGGCACGTTCGATATGCTCCATGATTCCAGGGATAACGACGGTTTCGCCATCGGAAATTCCATCAACTTCAATTTCCTTACCCGTTAAGTAGCGGTCGATCAGGACAGGATGATCCGGATTTATTTTCACTGCATTTTTCATGTAATGCAGCAATTCCTCTTGTTTATAGACGATTTCCATCGCTCTTCCTCCGAGAACATACGATGGCCTTACTAAAACCGGATAACCAATATCTTCAGCGATGACGATTGCTTCATCAACCGATGTTGCAGTTTTACCCTTTGGCTGCGGAATGCCTAAATCCTTAAGTGCTCTTTCGAATTTATTGCGATTTTCCGCCCTATCCAGGTCTTCAAGTGAAGTACCAAGGATCTTCACTCCTCTTTCAACAAGACCATCTGCAAGGTTGATTGCTGTCTGTCCCCCAAACTGGACGATGACCCCTTCCGGTTTTTCCAAATCGATGACATGCATGACATCTTCAATAGTCAATGGTTCGAAATAAAGTTTGTCGGAGATACTGAAATCCGTCGAAACTGTTTCTGGATTGTTGTTGATGATGATCGCTTCATATCCCGCTTCTTTAATGGCCCATACAGAATGTACGGTCGCATAATCAAACTCTACTCCTTGCCCGATCCTAATTGGGCCTGACCCCAGAACAATGACACTTTTCTTGGCAGTAACGATGGATTCATTCTCATCTTCGTATGTCCCATAAAAATACGGTGTTTCCGATTCGAATTCCGCAGCACATGTATCAACCATTTTATAAACAGGGATGATTCCTTGCTGTTTCCGGTACTCATAGACGTCAATTTCGGGAACTCCCCATATTTCTGCAATCGTTTTGTCAGAAAACCCTAGTTCTTTAGCCTTTTGCAATACTTCACAATCGAAAGAATGTTCTTTAAGCTGCTTTTCAAAGTCGATTATTTTTTTCAACTTATGCAAGAAGAATAAATCGATCTGGCTCCATTCGTGTATTGTTTCAATCGTTATTCCCCTTCTTAATGCTTCACCGATATAGAATAACCGTTCATCTCCCGCTTTCCTGATCCGTTTCTCTATTTTTCCATCTTCAAACTCGTCATTCAAATTAAGATGGTATATACCCGCTTCAAGGGAACGGACAGCTTTTAGGATTGATTCCTCGAATGTACGGCCGATTGCCATGACTTCTCCGGTCGCCTTCATTTGGGTCCCGAGTCTACGGTTGGCGCTTTCGAACTTATCGAAAGGCCAGCGCGGAATTTTCGTAACGACATAGTCCAGTGCCGGTTCGAAGCTGGCATAGGTTTTGCCAGTGACAGGGTTCATCATTTCATCGAGCGTCAAACCAACGGCTATCTTTGCTGCAAGCTTTGCAATTGGATATCCTGTTGCTTTTGAGGCAAGTGCCGACGAACGGCTGACCCTTGGGTTCACTTCGATGACATAATATTGATAGCTGTTTGGATCTAGCGCCAGCTGAACATTACATCCACCTTCAATCTTCAAGGCACGGATAATCTTCAAAGACGTATTTCGAAGCATTTGGTACTCTCTGTCACTTAATGTTTGGCTTGGTGCGGCAACAATTGAATCGCCTGTATGGACACCGACAGGATCGAAGTTTTCCATATTACAAACGACTATCGCATTATCATTCGAATCACGCATCACTTCATATTCCACTTCTTTGAAACCGGCAATGCTCTTCTCAAGCAGACATTGGTGTACCGGGCTGCTTTTCAGGCCACCCTCAACAATCTCGATCAGCTGCTCTTCGTTATCACAAATCCCACCGCCTGTTCCGCCAAGCGTGAAGGCAGGACGAACAATGACTGGGTATCCGACCCGTTCTACGAATGTATATGCCTCTTCCAAGTTATGAATAATGTCGCTATCAGGTACCGGTTCCCCTAGATCGTTCATCAGCGTACGGAAAAGGTCACGGTCTTCCGCTTGTTGGATAGCTGAAAGTTTGGTCCCAAGAATCTGTACATTGCATTCTTCCAGGATTCCTGCTTCGGCAAGCTCGACTGCCATGTTCAAGCCGGTCTGTCCGCCCAAGGTAGGTAACAGTGCATCCGGGCGCTCTTTACGAATGATTTTGCTGACAAATTCCAATGTGATCGGTTCGATATAAACCGCGTCAGCCATTTCACTGTCTGTCATGATCGTAGCAGGGTTAGAGTTAATCAGGATCACTCGATAACCTTCTTCTTTTAAGGCTATACACGCTTGAGTTCCTGCATAATCGAACTCGGCGGCCTGTCCGATGACGATCGGACCGGAACCAATTACTAGGATGCTTTTTATATCAGTGCGTTTTGGCATGTTTTTTCCCCCTTGTTTGTTGCAGCTTCAATCATTTGTAAGAATTCATTGAATAAGTAGTTGGCATCTTCCGGCCCTGGTGATGCTTCCGGGTGATATTGTACTGTGAAAGCCGGATACTTTTTATGGCGCAGGCCTTCAATCGTATCATCATTCAATGCTGTATGTGTCACAATAAGATCTGTATTTTCAATGGAAAGCTCTTCTACTGTATATCCATGATTTTGAGATGTGATGGATACCTTTCCGGTACGAAGGTCCCTAACCGGATGATTAGATCCTCGATGGCCAAATTTTAATTTTTCCGTATCCGCCCCGTTTGCAAGTGCGAATAATTGATGACCTAAACAGATTCCGAATAATGGCACTTGCGTTTGGATTGTACGGATCATTTCAAGCGTCTCATGAACACTTTTCGGATCTCCAGGACCGTTTGAAAGCATCACGCCATCCGGATGATATTGCATCACTTCTTCGGCCGTGACGTTATAAGGCACAACCACGACATCACAGCCGCGCTTCGTCAACTCACGTAATATCCCATGCTTCATGCCATAGTCTACAAGAACTACCCGCGGGCCTCTGCCCGGGCTGGAATATGGTGCTTTTGTTGAAACCTGTTTCACTTGATTAGAAGGAATCACCGTTGCTTTCAACTGGGAAACCACTTCTTTTGCATCTTTATTGATATTGCAGAGCGCCCCTTTAAGTGCACCTGATTTCCTGATGATCCTTGTCAGCTTTCTCGTATCGATTCCGCTTATACCAGGTATGTTCTTCATTTTCAGATATTCATCAAGTGATAATTGGTTTCTCCAGTTGGAAGGAAGTTCTGCTGTTTCCTTAACGACGAAACCCGATATAGCTGGATTGATGGATTCAAAGTCATCCCGGTTTATTCCGTAGTTCCCGATTAATGGATACGTAAGTGTAACGATCTGACCGCAATAGGATGGATCGGATAGAATCTCCTGGTACCCTGTCATTCCTGTATTAAAAACGACTTCACCTATTTTTTCTACTTCCCCTCCGAATGCTTCCCCAAGGAATACTGTCCCGTCTTCTAAAATTAGCTGTCTTTTCATCCTTGAACACGTCCTTTTTCCCAAGCTATTTTTCCTTCCGCAATCGTCATGACTGGCCAGCCATAACATTTCTTTTCATTAAAAGGTGTATTTTTTCCTTTTGAAGCAAACTCTTCAGCATTAATTTCTTTTTCTGTTTCCAAATCGATGAGCACGATATCCGCAATAGCACCTTCCTTTAGCTCTCCATAAGGAAGGGAGAAACTTTCAGAGGGTTTAATTGTCATGAAATCGATCAATTGCTTTAATGTAATGACGCCCTTTTTAACCAATTCGGTGTAAAGCAGCGGGAAGGCCGTTTCCAATCCCACTATTCCGAAAGGAGCCAGCTGCATTCCCTGCGCTTTTTCCTCTGCCGCATGCGGGGCATGGTCTGTTGCTATAAAATCGATGGTTCCGTCAAGCAGTCCTTCTATCAATGCATCCCGGTCTTCACGGCCTCTTAATGGCGGGTTCATTTTATAATTCGTATCAAGTCCCGGTATATCATCTTCACACAATAATAAGTGATGCGGTGTAACTTCAGCTGTGACGCGGATACCGGCGCGTTTGGCATCCCTTACCGTCCTTACCGATTCCTTTGTGGATATATGGCATACGTGATAATGGCAATCCGCAGCTTCAGCAAGGAGGATATCCCGGGCAATATGTACAGCCTCACATACGGATGGAATTCCATTGATTCCCTGTTCTTTTGAGAATCTTCCTTCATGGACGGAGCCTTTATTAATTAAGCTATTGTCTTCACAATGAGCAACTATGGCCATATCTTGAGCGGCTGCCCGTTTCATCGCTTCCAGCATCATCCCAGCTTCTTGAATTCCCACGCCATCGTCCGTAAAGGCGAAAGCACCCGTTTGTTTTAATGAAGAAAAGTCGGTCAACTCCTTGCCGGCTTCCCTAATTGTAATGGAAGCATATGGGAGTACCCTTACATGAGCGGTTTCTTCAATTTTCCTGTTTAGCGCTTCAAGGTTTTCCACTGTATCGGGAACTGGCCTTGTATTGGGCATTGCCGCTACTGTAGTGAAACCGCCTCTTGCCGCTGCAAGCGTTCCACTTGCGATTGTTTCTTTATGTTCACCGCCCGGTTCGCGTAAATGGACATGCAGATCAACGAATCCTGATGTAATAAGTAACCCTTCAGCGTCAACTACTTTACAACTTTCCGTTGCCAAGTTCTCGCCGATTTTTGTGATGACCTTGCCTTCCATTTCAATGTCCGCTTTTTTGAATGAGTTTTGATTATCTAGCAATACTCCATTTTTGATTACTGTTTTCATGAATGTTTCCCCCTCCGGATTGTTCAAGCACATTTTTTAATACGGCCATTCTAATAAACACGCCATTTTCCATTTGTTTGAAAATTCTTGAGCGGCTGCATTCGACTAAATCACTGTCTATTTCAACACCGCGGTTTATTGGTGCAGGATGCATGATGATCGCACCCGGTTTCATATTTTTTTCACGTTGTTTGGTCAGGCCGAAACTTTCCAGATAATCTCCATTTGCCTGATCGTATTTTTCAATATGCCTTTCATGCTGTATTCTGAGCAGCATGACCACATCCGAGGTAGCTACCGCATGGTCGATGTCTTCATACCTTCCCAAACTGTTTGTTCTGTCAAACCATTCAGGCGGACCCGAAAATACGACATTCGCTCCTAAACGGGTTAATGCTTCTGCATTCGATTTCGCAACCCGACTATGCCTCACATCACCGATTATGGCAATCTTCAGACCTTTGAAACTTTTAAACTCTTGTTTTATCGTCAATAAGTCCAGTAATGATTGGGTTGGATGATTTCCGCAGCCATCCCCTGCGTTGATTATTGGAATCCCGATCTTCTCATTCAATTCATCAAAATAATTATCCTGTTCATGACGGATGATCAAGGCATTCACACCTATTGCTTCTAACGTTTTAACAGTGTCATATAAGGTTTCACCTTTTAACACGGATGATGTACCCGCATCAAAAGGAATGACCTCAAGCCCCAATTTCCTTTCAGCCATTTCAAAGCTTGATTTTGTACGTGTACTAGGTTCAAAGAAGAGATTGGCAACTGTGGTCTGCTGCTTTGGATTCCAGCTAGATCCGTTGGCAAAACCCTCTGCCTCATGTAAAATTCTTTCAATATCAGTTAAAGCCAATTCATTCATGGTCAATAATTTTTTCATCGATCCTGCTCCTTTCACATTTGTGATGCGGGGCATAAAAAATACCCCGCCATTAAGGACAGGGTGTAGGTCATAAAGAGGTGAGGACACGGAATGGTTTACACTTTATCCCGTTCTCATTCTCTTTACAGCAACACCCTTTTAAGCCTCTCTGGACTTCTTTTAAAAGGTGATTTATTGTTTTAATGCAATATCTTATTTTTCAAATATATCTCCGGATATTTTTTCACGGTCCGGAAGAATCAAGTTAAGAAGGATTCCGACGATGGCTGAAAGTGCCATTCCGGAAAGCGATACCGTTTCCGATAGTTGTACGAACGCCCCTCCTATTCCTAACACCAGGATGACTGAAGCTATCATCAGGTTCCTTTTCTTGTCAAAATCGACCTTATTATCAATCAGCATCCTCAATCCACTGGATGCGATGATTCCGAAGAGCAAGATGGAAATACCGCCCATCACAGCTGTAGGTATCGAGCTGATGACTGCTGAAATCTTACCGTTAAAGCCAAAGATGATTGCAGTCAATGCTGCCCCACCGATGATATACACACTGTACGCCTTTGTCATAGTCAGGACCCCAATATTCTCGCCATATGAAGTCAGCGGCGGCCCACCGATTAAGGAACCGATCATGATTCCTGCTCCATCTCCTAAAATCGAGCGATGCAAACCAGGATTTTCTAAAAAATTCCTGCCGACTACTTTGCTCAGTACCATCTGGTGTCCGATATGTTCTGATAAAGTTACGATGGCAACCGGTACCATGATGGCAATGACTTCCCATGAGAAGGACGGTGTATAGGTTACATATGGAAACATGAATTCAGGCATTTCCCACCATTGTGCTGACTTGATCGGTTCATAATCTATTATTCCTGCAACAGCCGAACAGCCGTAGCCGACTATGATTCCCATTAATATGGGGATCAAGTTAATGAATCCCTTAAAGAACACGTTACAGATGATGGTTACCGCTAAGGTGATCAGCGCTATCACTATATATGTGACGCTGTATTTATCTTGTGGATCATACATTGCCATGTCCACGGCCGTTCCGGCAAGGCTTAGTCCGATTACGATAATCACCGGACCCACCACAACCGGAGGAAGTATATTCATTAACCAGCGCAATCCGACTTTTTGGATAATCAGAGCTACTATCCCATATATGAACCCTGCTGCAAAACAGCCGATCATGGCCGCTTCCGGACCCCCTAGAGCCTTAGCTGCTATGATTGGCGTAATGAAAGCGAAAGATGAACCGAGATAAGCTGGTATCTTACCTTTGGTTATCAATAAGTATGAAAGTGTGCCCAATCCGCTTGAAACCAGTGCTACCGCCGGGCTTAATCCTACCAAGAATGGCACCAGCACCGTTGCACCGAACATGGCGAACAAATGCTGGATGCTTAACGTAATCCACTGGCCAGCCTTTGGCACGTCCTCGACATCCAGTACGATGTCCCTTTTAGTTTCTTCCATTTCCGTATCCCCCTCATGAAAATCCCATCAAAACTGCAAAAACCCTCTTTGCCATATACAAAGAGGGTTTCTCAGAAGGCAAATGTCCATGCTTAGACACAGCTCTCCCGATTGACTCCCCTTTGCCAGCCTCTCTGGACTGTCTTTAAAAGGGTAATATGAAATTTTCATGTTGTTTAGTTTTCTAATATAGTAACTTGATCTAATTCATCTACTTCTGTTAAAGTAACCGTAATTTTTTCAGATTGGGAAGTCGGAACGTTTTTACCGACAAAATCCGCGCGAATCGGCAATTCCCTATGCCCCCTGTCTACTAATACGGCGAGCTGGATTTGCGAAGGTCTTCCCAAATCCACCAGAGCATCCATTGCCGCTCTTACGGTTCTGCCTGTGAAAAGAACATCATCCACTAAAATCACTTTCTTGTCAGTGATGTTGACCGGAATGTCCGAGCCTTTTACGATGGGTTCCCCATCATTGGTCTTTTTCGAAAGATCATCACGATAAAGTGTAATATCCAGTTCACCAAGTTCTATTTCCTTGCCTTCTATTTGATTGATGCGCTTTGCAAGTCGGTCAGCGAGGAAAATCCCGCGAGTACGTATCCCGATTAAGACGCAATCCTCAATACCCTTATTTTTCTCAATAATTTCATGGGCAATTCTCGTCAAGGCTCTGCTAATGGCCTGCTCATCAAGTACTATGGCTTTCTCATTCAACACGTCGGCCACCCCGATTCCTTTTTTCTGATAGTCAATTTCAACAAAAAATCCTCATGCCAAGAAGGCATGAGGATTTACTCGCCATGGGCATGGTTATCCCACTTTGCGTATCCGTTTCCTTCTCAGTCTCTCTGAACTGTGTTAAAGGTTCTTATTAAGTTGTTATTATAATATATCAAAAAAAAGAATTTGTCAATCCTTACTTCTACGTAATTGATTAATTAGATTTTCAAACTCTTCCGGAATCGGAGCTTCGAATTCCATATACTCATTTGTACGTGGATGGATGAAACCTAGAAGACCAGCGTGCAACGCTTGTCCATCTAATTTCAGTGTCTTTTTCGGACCATATTTCGGATCTCCCGCCAGCGGGAAACCAATGTATTTCATGTGAACACGGATTTGATGTGTTCTTCCTGTTTCAAGCTGGCATTCCACCAAAGTGAAAGCTTTGAAGCGTTCGATGACACGGAAATGCGTGACAGCATTTTTGGAATTCGAATCTGTGACAGTCATGCTTTGGCGATCCTTTTTATCGCGGCCAATCGGTGCATCGATCGTTCCGAAGTCATGAGGGATCACACCATGTACTACAGCTTGATACTTACGGGTAACCGTTTTGTCAACAAGCTGCTGTACCAGTTTCTCATGTGCCATATCATTTTTGGCAACCATCAATAAACCTGATGTATCTTTGTCGATTCGATGGACGATTCCAGGCCGCATGACTCCGTTGATTCCAGAAAGGTCCTTGCAGTGAGCCATCAATCCATTTACAAGCGTGCCAGATACATGTCCCGGTGCCGGATGGACGACCATGCCGCTCGGTTTATTAACGACGAGTACATCTTTATCTTCATAATAGATATCCAAATCCATTTCCTCTGCTACCGCATCCAATTCCTCAAGTTCAGGAATCGTCACTTCGATTGTATCGCCAGGAATAGCTTTGTAATTCGTCTTTATCGCCGTGCCATTTACCAAAACATGATCATCCTTAATCCATTGCTGGACCTGAGTACGTGACCATTCCTCATTCAAAGTGGAAAGGGCCTTATCAATCCTAACTCCTTTTAGTGTTTCATCGATGCTGTATAACCTTTTATCCATTATCTTTCTCCTTAGCGTTTTTTTCTTCTAAAAACATATGAATCACGAGCAGTCCGACACCAATTGAAAGCGCAGCATCAGCTACATTAAATACCGGGAAACTGTAGCTGAAAATATAGGCATGAACGAAATCCACTACTTCCTGACGAGCAACACGATCGATGAAATTACCAATCGCACCGCCTAGCATGAGAGCAAGTGCAACTCCAATCAAAATGCTTCCCTTCGCCATTTTCTGAATATAATAGACAAGTCCAATAATGACAGCGATGGTGATGATGTAGAAAAACCACATTTGACCTTGTAGAATTCCCCATGCTGCCCCACGATTACGATGCGAGGTGATATATAGAAGGTTTTCAATAATTTCAATGCTTTCTCCGTACTCCATTTTTTTCACAATCATCCATTTTGTCAGCTGATCGAGAGCTATGACCAAAAGGGCAATCAAATAATAAAACACATTTTTTCCCCCAAACTAATCAAATCTTCACTTTTGAATTGTAGCATAAACTAGAAATAATGACTAATCCGAAAAGAATTAGTCTGCTAACTGTACCTGAAGAATATCGGGAAGATTGGATAAAGGTAAAATTCCCTATTGCGGTTTTAGCTTCATTCCCGCAAAAAAAGCCGGCCCTTTATAAAAGGACCGGTTTTTTTGCGGGTATTATTGATTCACGTAATGCTCTTTCACGACTGTAGCACAACGCGGGCAAAGTGTCGGATGTTCTTCCACTTGTCCTACTTCCTTCGAAACATTCCAGCAACGTTCACACGTTTCACCTTCTGCTTTTGTAACAAGGATCGCTATATCCTCAAGTTTAACCGCCTCTGCTGGGGCATTTGCCACATCGCCAGCGATTTCGAATTCGGATACGATGAATAGCTGTTCAAAGCTTTCCTTGATGCCATCAAGCAGATTCTTCGTTTCTTCATTAACATATACCATCACTTTAGCGTTCAGTGATTTTCCGATGACCTTCTTGTTACGGGCTTCTTCTAATGCTTTCAGAACATTATCACGGACATCCATGAACGCCGTCCATTTTTCTTCAATGACTTCAGCATCATCAACTGGAATTTCTTCAGGCATCAATGTCAACTGTACACTTTCTTCCGTTACACCCGGAATGAACGCCCATACTTCATCAGCTGTATGAGAGAGGATCGGTGACACCAATTTGGTTAAGCTGACCAATGATTCGTAAAGGACCGTTTGAATGGCCAAACGCTCTTTACCATTCGGAGCCTCACAATAAAGAATGTCTTTTGCATAATCAAGGTAGAACGAACTTAAATCCTGTGTACAGAAATTATTGACCATATTATAAATTGTAGCAAACTCATAATTTTCATAACTTAGCTTCGACTGTTTGATCAGCTTATTCAATTTAACGAGCATGTATCGATCGACTTCAGGCAATTCTTGGACTGCCACTTTATCGGTTTTTGGATTGAATCCATCCAAATTCCCTAACAGGAAGCGGAATGTATTACGGATTTTTCGGTAAACTTCCGAAACTTGTTTTAAAATAGGATCGGAAACCCTGACATCCGATTGGTAATCCACCGAAGCTACCCAAAGGCGTAAGATATCAGCACCAAGTTGGTTCATGACCTTGGATGGCAGTACAACGTTCCCGATCGACTTACTCATTTTACGGCCTTCGCCATCCAATGCGAAACCGTGGCTAAGTACACCTTTATATGGTGCTTTGCCAGTAACTGCAACACTTGTTGAAAGCGATGAGTTAAACCAGCCGCGATATTGATCGGACCCTTCTAAATAAAGGTCAGCAGGCCGTTGCAAGTCGTCTCTCTCTTCAAGTACCGCTTGATGAGAAGAACCGGAATCGAACCAAACGTCCATGATATCCGTTTCTTTCGTGAAGATACCATTCGGGCTGCCTTCATGTGTATAGCCATCAGGCAGAAGATCTTTCGCATCACGCTCAAACCAGATATTTGAACCGTGTTCGCGGAATAGCTTTGAAATATGGTTGATTGTTTCATCCGTAATGATCGGCTCGCCATTTTCTGCATAAAACACTGGAATTGGCACTCCCCAAGCGCGTTGGCGGGAAATGCACCAATCCCCGCGGTCACGGACCATATTGAATAGGCGCGTTTCGCCCCAAGCCGGTACCCATTTGGTTTCTTCAATCGCTTCCAGTAGTTCATTGCGGAAGTCTTTGATTGACGCAAACCATTGTGCTGTTGCACGGAAGATCGTTGGCTTCTTCGTCCGCCAGTCATGCGGGTAAGAGTGTGTAATGAACGTCAAGTTCAATAACGCGCCTACTTCAGTTAATTTTTCGGTAATAGGTTTATTCGCTTGATCATAAAATAATCCGGCAAATTCCCCTGCCTCTTCCGTCATGACTCCTTTTTCATCTACAGGACAAAGTACGTCCAATCCATATTTTTGCCCAACGATAAAGTCATCTTCACCATGGCCAGGCGCAGTATGAACACAACCCGTTCCAGCTTCAGTCGTTACGTGTTCACCTAACATCACTAAAGATTCACGGTCATATAGTGGATGTTTGGCAACAGCACGGTCCAACTCGCTTCCTTTTACTGTTTTCAGGATAGACGGGTTTTCCCAGCCTAATGTTTCCGTAACCGACTCAAGCAGTGCCTCAGCAAGTAAGAATTTTTCATTTTCGACAGCCACTACTACGTAATTTAATTGCGGATGCAATGAAATACCAAGATTAGCAGGAATCGTCCATGGAGTTGTCGTCCAGATGATGATTTTGACGCCCTCTTCGATTACACCTTTGCCATCTGTGACTTCAAAAGCAACATAGATGGATGCAGAACGTTTGTCTTGATATTCAATTTCTGCTTCGGCAAGAGCTGATTCACTTGACGGGGACCAATAAACAGGTTTTTTCCCTTTATAAATATAGCCTTTTTTCGCCATTTCACCGAATACCTTGATTTGCTGTGCTTCATATTCAGGCTTTAATGTGATATATGGATTATCCCAATCCCCACGGACCCCTATTCTCTTAAACTGCTCACGTTGATTGTTAATCTGACCATAAGCATACTCTTCACAAAGCTTTCTGAATTCGGCAACGCTCATTTCTTTCCGTTTCACGCCTTTTTTTGTCAATGCCGTTTCGATCGGAAGCCCATGCGTATCCCAGCCAGGTACATACGGTGCTTGAAAACCGCTCATTGATTTAAATCGGACAATGAAATCCTTTAAAACCTTGTTCATTGCATGGCCCATATGGATATCGCCGTTTGCATACGGAGGTCCATCATGCAAAATGAATAAAGGACGCCCTTCCGTTTGTTCTTGCACTTTTTTATAGATGTTCATTTCATTCCATTTTTCTTGGATTTCCGGTTCACGTTTCGGCAAATTCCCCCGCATTGGAAATTCAGTTTTAGGCATCAATAAGGTATCTTTGTATTCCATCATAAAATCCTCCATCCGTCTTTACATAAATTCATTCGAACCGATGACTTGATATCCGGCCAAAATAAAAAGCCCTCTCATCCCTAAAAAAGGGACGAGAAAGCTTAGCTTCCCGCGGTACCACCCTGGCTAGAAAGATTCACAAAGTGAATCCAACCTCTCGAGCATTCGTAACGTGAATGAAACGCTTCATTTACTTACTGCAAAAGCAGGTTCAACTCAGAACTCAAGGGTGATCTTCAATATCTTCGCTTATTCCGGGCTTTCACCATCCCCGGTTCGCTAAAAATAAGTGTGTGAAGAATTTACTTTCCCTGTCATCGTCTAATTTCATAATGAATAGTATTGTTAAAAAATTATATGCGAAAAAAGTGTTCAAAGTCAAGGAATCGTTTAAATTTCCTCTTCCACTCTCTCATTTAATTCTATTTCGGTCGCATCAACTTCATAATCCAGAAGATGATCCCAATCGTCATTGTCCAGCAAATCGAGCTGTGCACCGACAAGCATTTTGAAACGCGTCCGGAATACTTTGGATTGCTTTTTCAAATCCTCAATATCCATCGCTATTTTCCTTGCTTTCACGAGTGACTCATTGACGATCCTGTCCGCGTTCTTCTCTGCTTCCTTTATGATCAGTTTCGCTTCTTTTTGGGCATTGCGCCTTAATTCCTCGGCTGCTTCCTGAGCGACAATAATCGACTTGTTAAGTGTACCCTCAATTGTCGTAAAATGTCCCAAACGATCAAAAGTCTCGTTCAGTTTATCTTCAAGTTCTTTCTTCTCCCTCAAAATCAGTTCATAATCTTTAATGACCTGGTCGAGAAATTCATTAACTTCATCTTCATCATACCCACGAAATACTTTGTTAAATTCCTTGTTATGTATATCTATCGGGGTTAAGGGCATTACGGCACCTCCAGAACGGTTTCTACTCTAGTATGTTAAAACTCTATATTCGACAATAAATTTATAAATCCTGCTTTTTATTGAATTATTTTTGTCTGCCTAACGAGATTCTCCACTTATCCTTCTTGGTTTTTCCATCGATTGAAGCTATTTTACATCTGCCAAAACCTCTGATGGAAAGTGTATCATTTTCACGGCATTCTTCCGAGACGTTTTCCGTTTGCTTGAAATTCACCTTTACTTTACCTGACGCTATCAAGGCCTGCGTTTTTTGACGGGACATGTTCAGGACGGACGAAAGCACACTGTCAATCCTAAGAGAACTGACGGTGGTTACTTGCTCTTCCCATTTTTCTTTAATTTGGACGATATCCTCGATTGGAAGACGTCTGATGGAAACAGAAGCATTGCCTATTTTCTCCAGATTCCCTGTGAGATACGAATCCATCTCCTCAGCAGCTATAAACTGAGTGTGCTCCTCCGTCACTATTATATCACCAAATTTTTCACGTTTTACCCCTAGTGACATTAAGGTTCCAAGTATTTGCCTATGTTCAAGCGTAACAAACTTTTTTGGATAGGAGATATCGTATAAGGAGATATTGAAATCCGATGGTTCAGGAGAATAATAATCAGGGTAAATGAGCGCACGTTTTCGCTCTACGAAATCGCCCCCGCCATTGAATTGCAGTTTCGCATCCGGATCATTCCCCAATAAGGAAGTAAGGATTTCCTGCTGACGCGGATCAAGAAAATCAGATAGTTTCGGAGCGTAGGAATTTTTAACCTGATCGATCCAATTCATAGCCTGGTCAATAAAATCTTTTTCCTCCGGCCTGAAATGCTGATAAATACTCATGATTGAATAAATGCTCCTTAGTTATCAAATTAATGAACGATCATAAGAAATTGATTAAACGGCTCTGCGTTGCTACTACACAGCGGAGAATCTTCCGACTGTGTAGTAAGATCATGTCAGGTTAGTTGTTGATCATCCTATTAAAGTCTGTAAGTAATAGATTCCATAACCGCTGGCAAAATTAAGTACCAGCAAAGCCACAAGAGGTGAAAGATCGATCATGCCAAGTGGCGGGATGAACTTTCTGAACGGTTCTAAATACGGTTCGCAAATCTTTTCCAGAAATTGACCGATCGATGTCTCCCTTGCATTAGGGAACCATGACATCAATATGTAACCGATTAATGCCATTGAATAAATTTCAATTAAATAATATAAACCCTGAAGCACTAAACCCATTAACCATTACCACCTCGCTTCTTCGTACTCCTCTTCGGCGGCGAAGCCGGTAATATTACCGGAAACATCGACGTTGTCCGGGGTACATAAGAATATATCTGTTCCGATTTTTTGGATATCCCCGCTGATTGCATAAACAGTCCCACTTAGAAAATCAATGATTCGCTTTCCTTGGTCATGCTGGATCCGTTGAAGGTTCACGACTACAGCACGCCTGTTTTTTAAATGGTCGGCTACCTCCTGGGCTTCTGCATAAGCTCGGGGCTCCAATAATACTACTTTAGAAGATTTCTGTACGCTTTGCAAACTTACGATATTCTGATTGGCATGATTCCCTGCAGAAGCGGACTGATGCTGTTTAGCTGACTTCACGACTTTTGGTTCAGCCTCCTCTTCTTCCATCACTTCATCCTTGTACTCATACTCATCATCCAGCGCGAAATAAGATTTAAATTTTGATACGAACGACATCTATAGGGTACCTCCTTAAAATTATTCGCCTACAAGTGCTGTACCAATCCTGATCATTGTAGCGCCTTCCTCAATGGCAATCATGAAGTCATTGGACATCCCCATGGACAATTCAGTACAGGGGGCATGCTTCAACTCTAAATTTTGTATTTCAACCTGGATGCCTTTCAGTTTTCGGAAGCATTCCCGCAAAACCTGTTCATCATCGGTCAGTGGAGCCATTGTCATCAATCCTGCAACATTCACCTTATCAAACTTGGATAATCCTTTGATGAAATCCATCGTCTCCTCAGGACCCAGGCCATGTTTTGATTCCTCACCAGAAACATTCACCTGCACTAAACAGTTTATCGGCTCATCTGCACGTTTTTGAATTTCTTCTGCCAAAGAAATGCGATCCAATGAATGGATATACGAAATTTTATCGATGACATTCTTTACTTTGCGTGTTTGCATGGAACCGATATAATGCCAGTTTGGCTTGTCCTTCAGCACTTCATATTTAGTCAAAAGCCCTTCGTCACGGTTTTCACCTAAATCAAGTATTCCCGCTTCCAATGCTTCATTCGCTCTCTCGACCGAAACATATTTCGTCACCGCGATCAACTTTATCGCTTCACGGTCCCTTCCGCTATTCTCACATGCTCTATTTATTTTTTCTTCGATGTTTTTTAAATTGTCCACTACTTTCACTGTTACTCTAAATCCTCCTTCCAACCGATAAAACTCATCAACCTTCCTGTCTTCCCGTTATCACGGCGATGTGAAAAAAACAATTCATGATCACAGCTGGTACAGTATGATGTAACGTCGATCTGACTTTTTGGAATTCCTGATTTTTGAAGAATCAATGCATTAAGTTGCTTAAGGTCTAACTGATATTGTCCTTCACTGATTAAATTATAGGGCTTTTCGTCAATATCTACCAGCATATTCTGCACTAAATCCATGACATAATCATCAACTACATAGCACTTCGAACAAATCGACGGTCCAATAACAGCAAATATCTCACTAGCTTTTATACCCTCACTCAGCCATGCCTCAACCATTTTTCGTGCAATTCCATTAACCGTACCCTTCCAGCCGGCATGTGCCACCCCAATCATACCATGTGCCGGAGCAAGAAAGTATAAGGGCACGCAGTCTGCATAGCAAAGGGTCAATAGAGCGTTTTGGTCCTTCGTATAGAATCCGTCAGTCGCTTTAAAGGCTGAATCATAATCCGTAGCACCTCTCCCGCCATCGCGGCTGGTAACTTGATGGATTTTCGTTTCATGTGTCTGCTCGGCGCCTATCCATTCATTAAGCGGAAACGTCAGCTTATCAGCTATAATCCTGCGGCTTCCCTGGACATCTTCAAGTTTATCACCGACATGAAAACCGGTATTCAATGATTGAAAATCACCTGTACTGACTCCCCCATTTTTTGTGGTGAAGCCCGCTACGAGCTGGAGATTTTTTTGTCTCCAGCTGTCAATGAGCATATATTGATCCTTGATTAAAACAAATGGCTCTTTCATGCTATAAACCTCTTTATTTTTAGTCTAGTGTATCATATATTTGGACCACGCACCTTTAAAACCGTTCATCTTTCACTTCTGCTTGAAAAACAGTCTGATGCTCAACAAGGATGACATCTGCACCGATTTTTTTTATTTTACGCCACGGGATCACAATATCCTGTTCCCTGCCAAAAAAACCCATCAATCTAGTTCCACTAGAAACGATGATGGCCTCTATTTTCCCCGTGGCCGTATTGATTTCAAGATCTGACATATTACCTAATTTCTTGCCATCCGCTATATTGACGATATCCTTAATTTGAAATTCGGAAATCCTGGTCACATCACTCAGCTCCTCAAAATTTCATCATAGATGAAGGTCCTATTCCTATGTATATGACATGATGCGCTCAAGGATGAAGAATACGATAAATAAACGTCCATTCGATCACGATCCCTTCCGGAAGGGATTTTCAACAAAATAAAAAAGCCGCTATGGATAAGTAGCGTTAAGCGGGTATTGACATTTTTGCCCTACCCGCTTCAGCTAACTTTTCTCATGCTCAGCTTCTACTGTTGGATATTTTTATTCATTTGTTTGATTGCCGCTTTTTCCAATCGGGAGACCTGTGCTTGTGAAATGCCGATTTCCTCGGCTACCTCCATTTGCGTCTTCCCTTGGAAAAACCGTTTGCGAAGGATCATTTTTTCCCGGTCATTCAACCGTCTCATGCCTTCATTTATAGCTATTTCATCAATCCAGGTACTATCTTTATTTTTTTCATCACTCAGTTGGTCGAGTACATAAATCGGATCCCCGCCATCATTATAAATCGGTTCAAAAAGTGAAACTGGATCTTGTATAGCATCTAGTGCAAAAACAATTTCTTCATGAGGCACTTCCAACACCTTGGCGATTTCTTCAGCTGTCGGCTCACGAAGGGTCTGGCTTATGAGCTTTTCTTTTACCTGCAAAGCTTTGTAAGCAATGTCTCTTAAAGAACGGGATACCCGAATCGGATTATTGTCACGAAGATATCTTCTGATTTCTCCAATAATCATCGGAACAGCATACGTTGAAAACTTAACATTTTGACCTAGGTCAAAGTTATCTATCGACTTCATCAACCCTATACAGCCTACCTGAAATAGATCATCTACATACTCTCCCCGATTGTTGAAGCGTTGAATGACGCTTAGAACGAGTCGAAGATTCCCGTTTACCAGTTTCTCTCTTGCTGAAATATCGCCATCTTGCAGTTCTTTAAAGAGTTTTCTCATTTCTTCATTCTTTAAAACCGGTAATTTTGATGTATCCACACCGCAGATTTCAACCTTATTACGAGACAAAATTATTCCCTCCTCACAGGAGCGCTGTACAAAAAACAGTATTTCCGCGGGAGGAAAAAATATGCACATGGCTAGAACAGAAAATCCCCATTATTTTTCAATATAGGTATCAAAGTATTGATTTGATTGACATTTAAGCACTTTATTTTTTTACACCATTTTATTAAATTCTTTACGAAGCCTCTTAATAATCCTTTTTTCCAAACGTGAAATGTAAGATTGGGAAATCCCCAGCATGTCGGCAACATCCTTTTGGGTTTTTTCTTCTCCGCCTGCAAGCCCAAAACGGAGTTCCATTATCTGTTTTTCACGTTCGGATAACTGTGTAAGTGCTTTTGTCAGCAGCTTACGGTCAACATTTGCCTCAAGGTCTTTCGTGATAATGTCATCGTCCGTTCCAAGTACATCGGATAACAGAAGTTCATTTCCATCCCAATCAATATTCAGGGGTTCATCAAAAGAAACTTCAGAACGGATTTTGTTATTTCTGCGTAAATACATTAATATTTCATTCTCGATGCATCTCGAAGCATATGTAGCGAGTTTTATTTTCTTCTCAGGATTGAATGTATTCACAGCTTTGATCAAACCTATGGTTCCAATGCTGATTAAATCCTCAATATTGATGCCAGTATTTTCGAATTTCCTGGCAATATAAACCACCAGCCTTAAATTACGTTCAATCAAGATCGAACGTGCAGCTTCATCGCCATTGGGTAATTTATTGATCAGTATTGCCTCTTCTTCCTTCGAAAGGGGCGGGGGCAGTGCCTCACTCCCTCCTATATAAAATATTTCGTCCGTTTTCAATCCGAGCTTGAACAATAGTTTGTACCAAAAATAAGTGAGCCGAAGAATGAATTTCTTCAAAATAATTCTCCCTTCTAAATAAACGGATTATGGGTCAAATTAAAGAGTGAATTGATGGTTCAGGAGGCATTTTGCACCGGTATCCCGGTTAACATTTTCGGGTGAACGATAGATTGATAGCTATTGTCGGGAGAGAGTTGCTGAAAGGTAAACGAAACGAGACCCTGCTTGACATGAAATTCTTTTTCTCCTTGAATGATTTTAATGTAATCCGGTTTGATTGCGGTTAACAGCTGATGTTCATGGCCCACGACTTTATAAGGGATGACACGCATTCTTCCTGTCCATGAATATTCTGGCTGCGTTTCCTGACTTATCAGGTTATCAGGATTTTTAAAGAGCTCTAGCATATCGTCCGGAATTCCTGCTTCCCCACCTGAAAGAGAGATGATCATGACCGGGGAGCGTGTAATCGGATCATATAGTTGATTGCCGCTATCCACCAATCCATGAAATTTCCCTTCAAAGTCAGAGATTTTAACCGAGACCGAAACCATTTGCTCATGTGTAAGCTTGGTCATCTCCATCCCTTCTAGTGATCGCTTGGAAAATTGCCATGCGAGCGGGAACCCGATCATTACGAATATCCAGCTGACAGGGTCGCCAAAACGGTTGATTCCTTCATATTGACCAGGGTCCTTGGACACGATTTGGAATTCAAATAAGTAGTGAAGTCCCAGAAGGATACCTCCCGATAAAAACGTCATGAAATATAAAGTGGCCACCGATTTCATGAAAAGTTTCAACCTATTAAACCCAAAGGTTGCCAGCACCATGATAAGGGATACTAAAATCTTCATGTACACTCGGTCGGCAATTGCATAAAAAGGAGTGAATGCCAATACGATAATGAAGGAACCAATCAATCCGCCGATGCATACCCGCCAAAGAGCCACCCTTCGTTTAAGAATGATTGCGGTCCAATATAAAAGGAGGCAGTCAAATAACCAATTCAACAACCAGATCACATCTAAATATAAAGTCAAACACCCTCCCCTCCCTTTATTAACAAACCTTCCACTAGCAAAAAGTATAGCGTACCTGCCCTTAGAAAGTGTGTCACTTTTTGTACTGAAAACTTAAGAGTTTTTCAGTCATTTTTACCCTTTTTGTAGAAAAACAGCCATTGATATTTTCAATACCGTCTTAGAGACTATCCTGCTCCCTTTTACTTCTGTCGATTTATGTTATAAAAGTTTAATAATTTATTGCTCTTCATCTTTTTACAATTATGAATGAAAGTGAACAAATGATGTGGACTCCATTCTGCCAAGGCATTCCACCCTGTACAATTCCGTCTTCCAGCTCACAGGTTATCCAGAAAGTATCATGGATCCAATAATCCAAATTTCATTCATCACTCCGGTCCGAGTGAAACGCCCCATTATTATAAGGTCAATTGACACCAATTGCTTTTAAGAGTTCACATTATCTTAACGACAAAAAACCGTCCCCAAATGGGAACGGCATATGACGTCGGTATTAACGGCGCCTATTACGGTTACGGAGGAAGGTTGGAATATCCAAGGCCTCATCACCTTGATTGGCATTACGTGCAGGCTGTTCATTGACTTCTTCTCTCTTCACTTCACGCTTCACGTTTTGCTGTGGCGTTTGTTGTGTCTGAGGTCTTGATTGCTGCTGTTGTCCGAGTGTTGGACGTCCAGTAGGCCGTATTGAAGCTTCAACCTCGTTAAAACCTGTTGCAATTACCGTAACGACGATTTCATCTTTAAGGTTTTCATTGATAACCGAACCAAAAATCATGTTTACGTCTTGATCGGATGCAGTAGCCACGATATCAGCCGCTTCCTGGACTTCAAAAAGACTTAGGTTCGTGCCACCTGTAATATTCATCAGTACGCCTTGGGCGCCATCAATCGATGTTTCAAGCAACGGACTGGAAATGGCTTTTTTCGCCGCTTCCGCCGCACGGTTTTCCCCTGAGGAAATCCCGATTCCCATAAGTGCGGAACCTTTGTTGGACATGATTGTCTTCACATCGGCAAAGTCCAAGTTAATAAGACCTGGAACAGCAATTAAATCTGAAATCCCTTGTACACCTTGGCGAAGTACATTATCGGCTTCACGGAATGCTTCAAGCATCGGCGTGCTTTTATCGACGATTTCAAGGAGGCGGTCGTTCGGAATGACGATCAGTGTGTCAACCGATTCCTTCATGGATGAAATCCCGCCTTGTGCCTGTGTTGCACGTTTTCGGCCTTCGAAAGTAAACGGACGTGTAACTACACCCACTGTAAGAGCCCCTAAATCTTTAGCGATGCCCGCTATAACAGGAGCAGCCCCTGTTCCCGTACCGCCGCCCATTCCAGCCGTTACGAAAACCATATCGGCACCTTTAAGCGCTTCTTCAATCTGCTCTTTGCTTTCTTCGGCAGCTTTTTTTCCTACTTCGGGATTGGCACCTGCTCCCAAACCACGAGTAAGCTTCCCACCGATTTGCATTTTGATTTCTGCTTTAGATAGATTAAGAGCCTGTGCGTCAGTATTGACAGAAATAAACTCAACACCCTGTACACCATGCTCGATCATTCTGTTTACCGCATTGTTTCCGCCGCCGCCAACACCTATTACTTTTATCGTTGCTAATTGTTCTAGATTAGAATCAAACTCCAACATGACAATCCTCCTATTTTGACGAAATTCCCGATTCTTAATGATTGTTATTCAAAAAAGTAACCCAGGATTTTTTTGAATTTAGATTCACCTTTTTCACCTTGTTTTTTAGCCGTGTTCTCTTTGTTTTTCTGAGAAACCTTCTGGCTGCGCTGGTCGTTTTCTTCTTGAGCTTGTCCAGCTGCTACAGGAGTTTTATTAGCGGTGTTTTTTTGCATTCTCTCTTTCTTGCATGCGTGTTTAATCAAACCAACAGCTGTCGTGTATTGGGGTTCCCTGACACCGATGTAATTCGGTTCAGCTGTCCTTACTCGGTTTTGGAACACATATTGAGCTAGCTCCAGAACTCCCGGCATCTTAACGACGCCCCCGGTCAACACGAAACCACCAGGTATATCCTGGAAACCAAGTCTCTTCAAATCATCTTGAATCAACTCGAATATTTCGGTCACCCGCGCTTCAATGATATCCGAAAGCATTAACTGGTTGCAGGTCTGCTGCTGATCGCTGCCGATGATCGGTATTTGGAATACTTCATCTTCAGACGCGTCATCATAAAAGGCATGTCCATGCTTTACTTTTATTTTCTCAGCTTCCTCCATCGTTGTCCTCAGAACGATGGAAAGGTCCTTCGTAAGTGTTTCCCCGCCTATAGGTATCACAGACGTATATTGTAAATAGCCTTGTTCGAAAATTGCGAGAGTCGTGGAACCACCGCCAATATCGACAAGTGCCACACCAAGTTCTTTTTCATCCTTGGATAAAACAAGGGAACCTGCGGCTAACGGCTGAAGGGCAATATCAGTTATTTCCAACCCTGCCCTTTCCACACAGCGCAGTGTGTTATGTAAAATTGTCCGAAGACCTGTGATTAAAATCCCCCTCATTTCCAACCGGACACCTATCATGCCCCTTGGATCACTGATTTCATCAAGTTCATCAACTTTGTAGTGAATCGGCACCACGTCGATGATTTCCCTGTCGGATGGTATCGTTATTAACTCCGCTGCTTCCCTAACACGGAAAACGTCATGCTCGGTAATCTCTTTATTGTCACTGGATACCGCTACTACCCCATGGCACGGCTGAAGCGTCACGTGGTTTCCGCTTATGCCGACGATTACCTTCTTTATCTCCATCCCTATCATCCGTTCTGCTTGCTCTATAGCCTTTTGAATGGATTGGACGGTTTCATCTATACCGACGATCGAACCCTTTTTGAGCCCTTCTGATTTAACATTTCCTACGCCGATTATATTTAATGTGTCATTGACCATTTCCCCAATGATAACTTTTACACTGGATGTACCGATGTCAAGACTTACGTATATTTCGTTGCTGTTCATTCCATGGCACCTCCTTCAGTTTTATACATGTATTAGTAGAATAACATTTTTATATCGAAGTCTTATACATTATAGAATAACAGAACTGATTACAACAACTCGCGAATTCCATGGATATTCGGTTCATTTTGTATTTCACGAACAAAACTCGTAGATTTCCCACTTTATGGTGCTTATTGTTCGCTTCTCAACGAGACTGATACACTTAATAAACTAGATACTGCCATAAACTATTCGTCATTTATAACTTAATTCCCTTTAAAATTATAGATTTTTTTTCTGCTTTTTCCGGGAAATGGACCATTTTTCAATTAGGATCCTTCTAATCAGGGCGATATTTTGAAAGAGCCTTACACCGAACACAAAGATTGCGGCTAAATATAAGTCTACACCAAGATGTACACCTAGAAAAGCCAAACCTGCGGCTAAAACAATATTAAAGAAGAATCCTGTTACAAATACAACTTCATCATAAAGATTTTGCAAATGAGCCCGTATGCCCCCAAATAAGGTATCAAAAGCAGCAAGTACGGCAATGGAAAGATAATTTGAATATTCATGGGGAATATCAAAATCCACCAAAAAGCCAAGGGTGATTCCTATTAATAACCCAAAAACCGGAAGCCACATTACGATTCCCCCCCATCCATAATGGGTTCCATATGTTCCACATTAATAGCATTTTGGTAGGCCGGCAAAGTCAACTCACCGGAAGGTACATCGATCTGCACTTCAAAACTATCTATAAAGAAATCATCCATAAGTTCGGAACCTTCAATGCGTTGCTTCAGTTTCTTTGGATTAACGGTTATCGCCTTTATTTCGACCGGGTAATGAACAAGAGGATAACCGTCCATTTTCGGCTGCCCATTAATATCACGAATAACCGATGTTGATATATACCTTTGTCCTGAAATGGAAATTTCGTCAGCGCCATACCTATACATTTCATTAATGAGCCGAATGATCAAAACAGGTGAAATATACTCGACCTTCTCACCAAGTAGGATATCTGCTTTGATGGGCTGTATAGATACGATGACGCCATTACCTTTAATTTCGGTCAAACCTGCGTCTGTCTTTAATTCGGTCAGGGTGTCACGCAATACTTCTTCTTTACTCTCATTTTTCTTTGTTTCATAGGATGCTATTTTTCCCTCAAGCTTTCTGATACCCTCTATTAAATCCGCCTGGGTCTGCTGTTCTTTCAATAAATCACTTTTCAGCTCCCACATATCCCTTGTATCGGAAACGACAGGCTGATTCACCAAATTGAATTGAATAGCGAGCATGAAGCCAGCAATCAACGTAACCAAACTAAAAGAAAGCTTTTTTTTCATTTCCAGTTTCTCACCAATCTTTCATCGAATCCGGCGGTCTGATCACCCTCCAATAATTGGATCAAAAATGATATTCTTTTGCTTTTCCACTGTAAAGGTAATATTCTCATTAACCAGCTGTTCCTTGATGCCACCGGGTAAGTCCAGTGAAGCACCCAGGACATCCGGGTCCCCAATCGCAGAAATGATGAAGGGAGCAGGATGTTGTTGACCATCGATTGTAATCACAGGCCCATTACAGATTATGTATGAATCATGATTTAACCTTTGACCGTTAATCGCAACAGCCTCTGCACCTGATATGTATAGTTCATTGACGACCTTGAAGACATGCTGTTCATGGACGAGGTAATTATTAACATTGGCTTTTGAATCCATATCCGTACCATCTTCAAGAGTCACCTGCAGGCCTGAGCCTTTTACTTTCACTTTCCCGAGAAACATACGGTATTTTTCCGTATCCTTTGCCAAATTGAAAAAAAGCTGCTTTTCCTTCGCTAGGTCTTTTTCTATTTGGGATACATTTTCTTGCTTCTGAAGGAGTTCCTTCTGAAGTTCCCGGTTCTGCTTCTCTTGTTCGATCAGCTGCTGCCTGAGTTCATATTCCTGATCCCAGGCTTTGTCCTCCCCTGCACCCTTACCTTCTTTGGTCAGATTGTAAGAGAAGGCAATCATGAATCCGAGAACCACGCAAACCAGGGGTAAAATCACCCGTTTGCCATTAATTTTCCTCATTAGTGTCTTCCTTTTGTTCAGCGTCTTCATATGCCTTAAAATAAGAACCCACTTCCAGATCGATGACTCCCTTTACATTCGGATCCAACTGGCTGACAATTGATGGATAGTGAATCATTTTCTCGTATAAAGTCCGGCTTGTCGCACTTACTTCAAACCCATCGTTCATATACATGACGATATGGTAGACATCAGTTTTGGTTGGAGCGTAATGAATTTCTGAAATGGCATTCTGAATCTCGACAGGAAGCTTGTCCAGCTCTTCTAAAAGCAACTTTAATGCTTTACCCTCTTTGAAACCAATTAAAACAGGGGCAAATACTGGAATTTCACCTGTTGCCAGCTCCTCTAAAACGGACCCGTTCTCCAAAATGGGTGCAAACTTCCCATTATTGGACAGATATGCCATCCTATTATGTTCCGAAACCGTAATTTTTATGGAATTAGGAAATATCGGAGTCACCTTAACGCTTTTTATTTCTTTATTTTTTTTGATATTGGCTGCAGCTTCCCCTGTATCAACCTTCCAGATGCTTCGATCCTTCTTCACCTTACTCAGTTTAATGATCTGTTTGGAAGTAATATAACGATTTCCCTCCACCTGCACGGATTTCACATAGCTTAACGGAGATAAGAAATATAGCACACAAGCAACCAGAATGAAGAAAAGGGAAAGCAAAAGAACAAGCCGCCTGTTTGCTTTGCTTTTTCTTAATTGTTTTAATTTCGGGATGCGGTCCTCAATGGAAACGATTTTCCCCTTTTCCATCCCCTTCACCTCTTCCTGAAAAAATGGATGGTTCTTGACAGTGCGAAATCAAGACAAACTCTATATTTGGTTATTAACAAACTTTAAAAGGTAACACATTATATCACAATATTTGGATATAATGAATCCTACTATTTTCTGCCGATAATTTCCACTTCTGTTTCCATTTTAACTTCAAATTTATCAAACACAGTATCCTTCACATGCTGTATCAGCGCTTGAACATCCGCTGCGCTTCCATTACCTGTGTTAACGATAAAGTTCCCATGCATTGGTGAAATCTGAGCTCCGCCAATGGAATGTCCCTTCAGGCCTGCATTTTCGACCAATTTACCAGCATGGTGTGGAAGTGGGTTCCTAAATATGCTCCCGGCACATGGAAGATTATACGGCTGGGTATCTTTACGATAATTCTTGTTATTCTGCATTCTTTCAACGATTTCGGTTCTATCACCCTCTGTCAATTGAAAAATTGCTTCCAGTACGATACCAGGTCTTTTCTTCTGAAGCAGAGAAGTTCGATAAGAAAACTCCATTTCTTCCTTCGAAAGCCAAGCTAGGGTTCCATCTTCAAATAGAACATGTGCCTCCTTGAGAATTTCACTCATATCGGAACCGTGTGCACCAGCGTTCATATAGACTGCTCCGCCGACGGAACCGGGAATCCCACTGGCAAATTCCAATCCTGCATATCCTTTTTTACTGATTTGTACGGACAGGCTGACAAGTGATACCCCAGCTCCTGCTTTTATCTCCGGCCCATTTATCTCGAGATGATCAAGTCCTTTACCCAATTTAAGCACGGCACCTTCTATTCCGCCATCACTGACAAGTAGGTTCGAGCCCCTGCCGATCACCGTCCATGGAATCTCATTTTCTTTGATGACCTTCATTGTTTTTTCTATATTTTCAATGGATGACGGCACGATGAATAAATCAGCCGGCCCCCCAATTTTCATAGTTGTATGATTTGCAAGCGGTTCCTGTTCAAGAACTTTGCCGATTTTCATTTCATTTAATTGCTTTATCACATTATCCATGATAAACCTCCTTGTTGTTCCAAAAATTCCAAGTTATAATTTTCATTTCCTCTTCCATGAGGTCACTTATATGACAAGATTAATTACGCCTATTTAGCAGAAAATGAGCAGAAGCAAGCCCCAGTATGGCCTAACCCTCTTATACTATAGTCTAAACAAAGACGTATTGCCAATATTTATTGTGGATTCCTTAACATTCATACATGGTAATATTTAAGCGGCATTTCATTTATTTCTAAATTTCGGCAAAGCACAATCCAAAATCGTTTTCCTGCAAAGGTTTTCAACGTAAAAAAGGAAGCCCTGCGTTTAACAGAACTTCCCTTTAGCCAAACCCTATATTTCACTTATTTTCAGAACCTTGAATAACGGCTAATATTCAGGAGCACCCCAATCGCCATCAACATGAGCGTCAATGATGAACCGCCATAACTTAAGAGGGGCAAGGTGATACCCGTAACTGGCATCAAACCCGTTACCACACCTATATTGATCATCACTTGAATGGCGACCATTGCAATGATCCCCACCGCTACAAGGCTCCCATATAAATCAGGGGCACCAAGTGCGATCCGAATGCCCCGCCAAAGCATGAGCGCAAATAATAAAATGACCAGAGAACCCCCGATGAAGCCAAGTTCCTCGGAAAGTATGGCAAAGATGAAATCAGTCTGCGGTTCTGGTAAATAGAAAAACTTTTGGCGGCTTTGCCCGAGTCCCAATCCGAACAATCCCCCGGGTCCGATTGCATAAAACGATTGAATCATTTGAAATCCACTGCCCAAAGGGTCTTCCCAAGGATCCAGAAAAGACGTGATCCTTTTTATCCGATAGGGCGCTGATAAAATCAGACCGACAAAACCTGCTACCCCGATTAGCCCCAAGCCAACAAAATGACTGATTTTTGCCCCGGATATAAAAATCATAACGATGCACGTTCCAACCATCACCGTTCCCGTTCCAAGGTCCGGCTGTAACATGATCAATCCAAATGCCAAAAACACTAAACCCAAGGATGGAAGCATCCCTTTTTTAAAGGAGGTGATCAACTTTTGCCGTTCTGATAAAAACTTAGCTAAAAAAGCGATCATCGCCAGCTTCATGAACTCAGAGGGCTGCACCGAAAAGGCACCTACACCAATCCAGCTCCTTGAACCATTTCTCGCCATTCCTATACCTGGTACAAGCACAGCCAGTAACATGATGAAACAAATGATGATAAGGATTTTGGCCCATGTCCGCCACGTCCAGTAATCCACATTCATGATGAAAAACATGGCTATGACACCAACGCAGGCAAATAGCAACTGCCTTTTAGCAAAATAAAACGAATCATCAAATTTATATGTTGCCCAAATGGCACTCGCGCTGTAAACCATGATTAATCCAACAGTCAAAAGACTTAAGGTGACGATAATGAGAATGAGATCAGGATTCGATTTTTTTAATGGCACGGACATCCACCTCTAGGAAGTTTTTCGAGCCTGCGAATATAAAACATCAATGCTGATTGCTTGTCAGCACTTTAGTCAAAAAAAAAGCGATAACGGCTCATTATCGCTTTTTTCCATGGTGTCAACGTAGAAGCAAGTTAACTTCTCTCTGCGAAAGCTCTTACTTAAGTTTATGCACGGCCTCCATAAACATGTCTCCTCTTTGCTCAAAAGTTTTATATTGATCCCAGCTTGCGCAAGCCGGGGAGAGAAGAATGCAGTCGCCTTCATCTGAAAATTCAAATGCAGCCGGCACGGCCTTTTCTACATTATCGACACGTTTTATATTCGCTATTCCTAATTCTTTGGCTACCCGTTCAATTTTTTCTGCCGTTTCACCAAAAGTTATCACGGCTTTGACATTTTCCATCGCCGGTTTCAACTCATCAAATTCATTTCCGCGATCCAAACCGCCCGCCAATAAGATGACAGGTTCCGTAAAGGAAGTTAGCGCTTTGGATGCTGCTAGAATGTTCGTCGCCTTCGAATCATTATAAAATTTACGGTGATCGATCGTTGCCACAAACTGCAGACGGTGCTCCACACCATAAAATGTTTTCAGTACAGTCTGAATGGCTTCGTTGGCTACACCCTTCAGTTTGGCCGCTGAGATGGCCGCAAGCACATTTTCCAAATTGTGCTTACCAGGAAGGGCTATCCCTGAAACTTCAATGATTTTTTCTCCTCGGAAACAGACGGCACCATCTTCCACATAGGCTCCATTCTCATGTTTCACTTCAGCTGAAAAAGGAACAAGTTCAGCCTTGGTCTTTTTCGCCATGGACAAAACAAGATCTTGATCTGCATTAAAAATCATGAAATCTGAGGCTATTTGATTTTTCGTAATGGCAGCTTTTGCTTCGACATATTCCTGTTTGGAACTGTGATAATCCAAATGTGCATCATACAAATTTGTCACGATTGAGATTTCAGGACGAAATTCATCTATTCCCATTAACTGAAACGATGATAATTCAATGACGATCGAATCATCGGGTTTTGCATTTTCAGCAACACCAGAAGCCACTGTCCCGATATTACCGGCAACCAGCGGGGATTTTTCACCGGTCTTCAACATTTCATATATCAATGTTGTCGTGGTCGTTTTCCCATTTGTACCAGTGATTCCTATGAAAGGTGCCTCACTTATCTGATAGGCCAGTTCAACTTCCGTGATAACAGGGATCCCTTTTTCCAATGCCCCTTTTACGATAGGGTTCCGATAGGGGATTCCCGGGTTTTTCACGATCAGCTCGAAGCCCTCATCAAGAAGCTCGATCGGATGACTGCCGCAGATGACTTTGATTCCCTGTTCAAGAAGTCCTTGAGCCTCAGGATTTTCCGATAATGGCTTCATGTCATTAACCGTCACGAAAGCACCTAATTTATGTAGAAGCGAAGCTGCAATCACTCCGCTTTTTGCCAAACCCAATACTAATATCTTTTTCTCTGAATACTTTGCAGTCTCTTTCAATTATATCCACACCTCTAAATAGATTCCGAGTACCGCACACAGCAGCCCCACTGTCCAGAAAGTCACGACGACGCGCCATTCCGACCAGCCGGAAAGCTCATAATGGTGATGAAGCGGACTCATTTTAAAAATACGTTTACCAGTCGTCTTAAAAGATCCTACCTGCAGGATGACCGAGAGCGTCTCAATCACGAAGACTCCGCCGATGATCACCAGGAGAATTTCAAGCTTCGTTAACAAGGCGATGGTTGCGATCGCCCCCCCAAGGGCCAAGGAACCCGTATCCCCCATGAAAACCTTTGCTGGATGTGCATTGAATACCAAGAACCCGAGTACTGCACCGACAACCGCCACTGAAAAAATAGCGACATCATATTGTGACTGACTCCAGGCCAAAATGGCAAAAGCACCAAAGGCAATGGCAGATGTTCCTGAGACAAGTCCATCAAGCCCATCCGTCAAATTGACGGCATTCGAAAAACCTACGAGCCAGAAAATAACGATAAACAGATAAAACCAGCCAAAATCAAAAGCAAAGTCAGTGCCTGGAATCGTCAATTCTGGATTAAAACGGTCTGTCTGCTTAAAGACGAAGTAAAAGATGACAGAAATCACAATTTGTCCAAGCAGTTTTTGCTTGGAAGTCAATCCTAGGTTTCGCTTCATGACCACTTTGATGAAATCATCCAGGAAACCTAATAAACCAAAACCTAAAGTAACGAATAATAATAAATATGTTTCGGTTGAAGGTGACGAAAATTTCAAAGTCATGACTAGTGTAGCGATGGTGACAGATAATAATATGACCAAACCGCCCATGGTGGGTGTGCCGGTTTTCTTCAGATGCGATTGTGGGCCTTCTTCCCTAATACTTTGCCCGAATTTCAATCTTCTTAAAAATGGGATGAAAATCGGCGAAAGAAGAACGGTTACTAAAAACGCCACCAAAATCGTATAAAAAATCACTTGTTCCAACATTCCTTACTCCCTCATTCCTAACACAATTCAAATATAAAAATCTGCTTGATGTCTTTTCTTATGGCTGTTTTCGCATACTTTGTTGCTATTTACCAAGTAAAGCGGTGTGGTTGATTTCCCCTCCAGATGCTCGCTTTCCGCAGGGCGGCCGGTAAGCCTCCTCGGCGTAAACGCCTGTGGGGTCTCACCAGTCCCGCTGCTCCCGCAGGAGTCTCGCACTTGCGCTCCATCAACCTTAAATCGTTTAGTTTTAAAAAACAACAATCTTTACGAAATGAGCCTTTCTTATTTTTCGCAAAGGCAATTTCAGCTTTGGTTCAAATTGAACCCAGACGACTTTGAATCGCCTTTTCCGCTTCTTCACGGTCATCGAAGTGAAGCACTTCGTCACCGACCAATTGATAGGTTTCATGACCTTTTCCGGCTATTAATATAACGTCGCCCTCTTCCGCCTTGGTAACAGCGTAAGCTATCGCCTGCCTGCGATCTTCAATAACGGTATATTCTTTGCCTGCTACACCAGCTTCCATATCCCGTAGGATCTGGGCAGCATCTTCACTGCGCGGATTATCCGAAGTGAAGATCGGGTCAGTCGCCAAGCTGCATGCAATTTCGGCCATGATGGGACGCTTTGTCTTGTCGCGGTCCCCGCCGCAGCCCACTATCACGAAAATTTTCTTTCTGGCAAACTCGCCAACAGTCTTTAGAACATTTTCTAAACTGTCCGGAGTATGGGCATAGTCAACAATGACAGCGAAGTCCTGATTCGCTGTAATGAGCTCAAAACGGCCTGCAACACCTTTTATATCCTCGATGGATCTAATTGTCTCATCTAGATCGTTACCGGCGCACAAAGCAGCTGAGATTGCTGAGAGCACATTATAAACACTGAACTTACCAATTAGCTTCAGCTGAATGTAACGTTCTTCTTTACCTGCTGTCAAGGTGAACGATGTGCCATTTGCATCAATTTGTATATCCTTGGCCCTGATATCTGCTTCTTTGTCTATGCCGTATGTTACGACTGTAGCAGCAGTCGCTTTAATGAAATCAGCTGCTGCCTCATCATCGGCATTAAGCACAGCATATTTAGGACGATTTTCTATGTAAGCATTGCCTAGCTGTGAGAAAAACAAGGATTTTGCCTGCCTGTATCTGTCCATGGTTTTATGAAAATCCAAATGATCCTGTGTGAGATTCGTAAAGACGGCAATATCATAATCACAGCCATGGACGCGTCCAAGCTCAAGTGCATGCGATGAAACTTCCATAATCGCAGTGGTAACGGATGCTTCGGCCATTTCATGAAAAGCCTTCTGCAGCGTAACGCTATCTGGCGTCGTATTCTTAGTTTCATATACCGTATCGGCAATTTTTGTATACATCGTGCCAATCAAGCCTGTTTTTTCTTGTCGATCCTCGAAAATTTTTTCCAATAAGTGACTGGTCGTCGTCTTTCCATTCGTACCTGTAATTCCGATCAAGCGCATCTTTTGAGTTGGATGGCCATAGAATGCATCGGCAAGCACCGCCATCGCCCTGCTCGAATCCCTGACTATGATCACGGGAACATCGAGGTCAAGCGGCCTTTCGGCAATGACTGCTGCAGCTCCATGTTCTACAGCAAGTCGGGCAAAATCATGGCCATCGACTGTATAACCTTTTATACAAACAAATAAACTTCCGTCTATGACTTTACGGTTATCATTTTCAATGGAGGTGATTTCAGGATTTTCTCCTTCATACGTAAATAAGGAGTGTAAATAAGATAATAATTTGTGAAGCTTCATTTTTCCATCCCTCTCAACTTAATTTGAGGATTCATTATATGTGATTAGCCTTGGCTTGTCGAGAAACCAATTTCAATTATACGGGGTTATCCCGACTCCGTAAACAAAGCGGCTGATGATTCTTCAGCCGCTTTAACTATTCATATATTATATTATACTTATTCTGTATTTTCGCCAAGATAAATTCTTATTGTGGAGCCTTGTTTTACTTTAACACCTGGATCGGGGGCTTGATTTATGACTTTATCCCCATTTCCGGCAATATCCAGCTTAAGGTCAATGAGCTGGGTTTGCAACTCTTTTTTGCTGATACCCACAACGTCAGGTACCTCGACCATGACCGGATCCGTCCAGACCGTTTCCTTCTCAATCTGGTTTTTCCTTGGCTTGACGCCCATGGCCCTAAGTGAATCCTCCATGATATTCCCAACGATCGGTGCGGCAACGACCCCGCCGAACTGTACCGTTCCTTTAGGATTGTCCACAGCTATATAAACGACGATTTGCGGATCATCCGCTGGGGCGACCCCGATGAATGAGAGAATATAATTATTATCAAGGTATCTGCCATTTTCAGCTTTTTGGGCTGTACCCGTTTTCCCGCCAACTCGGTACGACTCCACGAATGCTCCCTTACCGCTACCTTGGGCGACAACGGATTCAAGTGCTTCACGGACTTTCTTCGAGGTCGCTTCTGAAATCACTTTTTTCTTCGCCTGCGGGGTCTTTCGCATCAGTACTTCCCCATTTTTTGGATTAACAAGTTCCTTCGCGATATAAGGTGTATACAAAGTTCCTCCATTCACGGCCGCCGATACCGCTGTCACCTGCTGAATGGGCGTTACGGCTACACCTTGTCCAAACGCTGTCGTTGCCTGCTCAACCGGACCCACTTGATCCATGTTGAACATGATTCCTTTTCCTTCTCCGGTTAAATCAATCCCTGTCTTTTGACCAAACCCGAAATCACTTATATATTTAAACAGCTTGTCTTTACCAAGCCGGTTCCCTAATTCTACAAAACCAGGGTTACATGAGTTCTCGACGACTTCAAGAAAAGTCTGGTCCCCATGTCCTCCTCTTTTCCAGCAATGCAGTGTAGACCCTGACACTTCCACATGTCCGGAATCGTAAAAATGTTCCTTTTGTAAGTCGACCTTCCCTTCCTCAAGCGCCGCAGCAAGCGTGATGATCTTAAAAGTCGAACCTGGTTCATATACACTCCAAACTGGTAAATTACGGTTATATACTTCTGAAGGTACATTTTGGAAGTTGGCCGGATCGAAGGTTGGCCTGCTTGACATTGCCAATATTTCCCCTGTATTCGGGTCCATCGCAATGGCAATTATACCATCGGGATCATATGTAGCCTCCGCATTATCGAGCTCCCTCTCCACAATTGTCTGGATTTTACTATCGATGGTTAGCTTCAAGTTATCACCATCAACAGGGGGCTTATAGTCATCGGCCATATTTTCAAGTCTTTTCCCTTTAGCATCGGAGTAAAATTTCACGAATCCCTTTTCCCCGCTTAGTTCCTTATCATATGACAATTCAATACCCATCAACCCTTGATTGTCAGAGCCTGTAAAGCCAAGAACATGCGAAAGGTATTCACCAAATGGATAATGGCGCTTTGAATCCTCAGCGATGTAAACGCCCTTTATCCCTAATGCTTTAATTTCCTTCGCCTTTTCATGAGAGATCTTTCTGCCTTCCGGAATTCTGACGCTCATCGCCTGTTTCGTTAACCATTGATAAGCCTTTTCCTTTGTCATATCCAATATTGAAGCAAGCTGTTCCGACGTCTCCCCAGGATTCTCAATCTGTCTTGGGATGACATAGACTGTTGGTGCAGATATATTCGTTGCCAGCTCAACACCATTCCGATCCAGAATTTCTCCTCGTTTGGCTTCAAAAGGAATATTCCTGCTCCAGGAATCTTTAGCCAGCCCCGTCAACTTATCCCCTAGATAAAACTGTACAATTCCCAATCGGATATCAATGATAAAAAAAACAACGATACCGATCGCCAATGCGATTGCCAGCCGTTTTCGGACAGTAACATTCGAAACACGCAAAAACAGGCACCTCCATTTCATACATGCTTCAATATATGCTTGTCTACTCGATGCTAGACTACAAACTTTGTTTGAAAGAATTAAAGAGGGGATCCATTTGGATCCCCTCTTTATCTTCACTCTGTTTTCCCTTTTGTCGGTATATCTTCACCAGCCCCCTCAGGCTGGGATAATTCAATATTGAATGTCTCTCCTTCCTTTACTTTTTTCCCAGCCTCAAGACTTTGTTTACTCACATATCCAGTACCTTCAGTTTTTAGATCCAGTTTTGCAACCTTAGCCAATTTCATAACATCGCGCAGGGACCATCCCTTCATGTCAGGAGCTTTCATTTCGCCTTCCGTCCTGAGGATTACCTTTTCACCCTGTAAGAGTACGCTCCCCGCTTTTGGGGATTGATCGAGCACTTTACGTCCACTTCCTATCGTACTTACATCATAGCCAAGTTCCTTCAGTTCTTTGACAGCTGAACTCCCGGTTTGATTCGCATAGTCCACGATTTTATTTGCTTTTTGTTTTTTCACCTCAGAAGGTTTTATGTTTAGATATTGCAGGCTATTTTGCATAACAGGATTAAATATCTCTGACAATGGATCAGCCCCAACATAAGATACACCTAACTTCGGCTGCTTGACCGCCACATACATGACCAACTGCGGATCATCTTTTGGAGCCATGCCTAGAAAGGAGAACACATAGTTATTTTTCCCTTCTAAATATCTACCTGTCGGACCCGCAATTTGTGCAGTACCGGTTTTCCCCGCTACTTCATATCCTTCAATGGCATATTTTTTCCCTGTTCCTTTTTTCGCGGAAATTACCGTTTCCAAATAATCACGTACTTGTTTTGCAGTTTCTGCCGAAATCGGTTGCCCTGTAACTTTCGGCTTAGTTGTTTTCAGAATTTTTCCAGTATCCTGATCAGAAATGCTTTTTATCACATACGGCCGCATCATTTTCCCGTCATTGGCTATTGCGGATGCAGCTTGGATTTGTTGAATCGGTGTAACGGTCGAACCCTGTCCAAAGGAAGTAGTAACTTTTTCAAGCTTATACTTGTATTGAATTTTTCCAGTTATCTCGTTCGGCAGGTCAATTCCCGTTTTTTTATCAAATCCGAACTTAGTCAAATACTCACGGAAAGTATCCGCTCCTATCTTATCCATTGCAAGAGTAGCAAAAGCGACGTTGGAGGAACGTTGAACCCCTTCAAGAAAGGTCATGCTCTTCCCTCTTTCGATTCCGCTATGATCTCCGATTTTCCCTGATCCGGCTTTGTAGGTTCCAGCGACAAAGCTTTCATTCGGATTAAAGACCCCTTCCTCAACAGCTGCGGCAAGGGTGAATGTTTTCATGGTTGATCCCGGTTCGAAGGTTTCTTCAATAGCCAGGTTCCGCCAAGTATCCGTAAGACCGACTTTCGTTGTCGGATGGAAGGTAGGCCTTTGCCCCATCGCCACGATTTCCCCCGTTTTCGGATTGGAGACAATCGCTATGATTTGTTCAGGATCGTATTTTTCCTGCACTTTGCTCATCGAGTCTTCCAAGAATGTTTGTATTTTCTTGTCGATGGTAAGCATGACATCATTGCCATTATCCGGAGCAACAACCTTTTCTTCCTTATCAGGTAAGAGGAAGCCCCATGAGTCACTGTCATATGTCAGCTTCCCATCCGTTTCCTGCAATTCTTTATTGAGGTACCTTTCGATGCCGAATTTACCAGCCATTTCTCCCGTTTTTTCATCCTTTTCTACATAGCCAATCAGATGGGAAGCGAAAATCCCATTAGGATAAAAACGTTTATTGGTCCTTCCGAATGTAATTCCCGGCAGTTCCAATTTTTCTATTTTCTGCTTTGTGACCTGAGTCAAATCCTTGCCGGCACTGCCAAACTCCACCTGGTATGCCTTTTTTTTCGTAAGTCTTTCATAGATGTCCTGTTCATCCATGTCGATATATTTAGCAAGCTTATTGGCAGTCATCTCCGGATCCTTGACATGCTCCGGCTCCTTTTCACTGAGTACCGCCCTTAAGATATAGGAGGAAGTATCCTCGGCGATGACTTCACCTTTAGTATCGAGTATGCTTCCCCTTTTTGCTTCTATGACCTGTTTTTTTTCATATTTCTTGTCGATTTTTGAAGCCAGTACCTCCCCGCCTGCTGTACCTGTCACCTGAATATACAAAAAGCGGCAGACTAACACAAAAAAGAGCAGGCCGAATAAGAAGAATAATCCGGCTGCCCCATGCTTCATATTTTTTTGTTTCTGCATTATCACTGCACACCCTTCACATTATTCTCATTTAACTTGAACCCTAGCGCTGCAGCTTTTTTCCAGATTCTTTCGTATGTACTAAGTTCAGCAACCTGCACTTTCAAATCATCATTCACTTTACCCTGTTCTTCAATCGACGTTTCCACTAGCTGGATTTCTTTATTCGTTTCATAGATGGCCGCTTGATTAGAGACTATTTTCACTCCCATAAAGGTAACCATGATAGCAAGGGCACATAGTAAGAAAACTTCACCAATGGATATCTTCGCTTTACGGATGACCACTGTTTGGTGCGTCTGTTGCTGCTGTTGGTCTTCATATTGCTGTTCTTGTATTTTTTTGGCTATGGAACTCATTCATGTTCCCCCTCTACTGATTTTTTTCTGTATTTATTGCTTTTCGGCGATTCTTAGCTTAGCCGACCGGGAACGATTATTCCCTTCCAATTCTTCTTCAGATGGCAAAATCGGTTTTCTCGTAATTATTTTCATAGTTGGTTTGAATTCATCCGGGATAACTGGAAGTCCAGGCGGAAGGTCCGGCATGCTGCTGGCTTTTTTAAATACCGTTTTACAAATTCTATCTTCTAGTGAATGGAATGTAATGACAGATATTCTTCCTTCTTTATCCAAAAGTGATATGGCTTGCTCCAAGGAATCTTCAAAGACACCAAGTTCGTCATTCACAGCGATTCTTATTGCTTGGAACACTCGTTTCGCAGGATGTCCGCCTTTACGTCTTGCCGGGGCTGGTATCCCATCCTTAATTAACTCCACAAGTTCGAAGGTCGTTTCAATCGGTTTTATTTCACGTGCCGCTTCAATTTTCCTGGCAATTTGTTTCGAAAACTTTTCTTCGCCATATTGGAAGAAAATTCTCAGCAAATCATGGAATGACCAAGTATTCACGACATCATAGGCAGAAATGGCAGCACTTTGGTCCATCCTCATATCCAATGGTGCATCATGGTTATAGCTGAAACCACGTTCTGGTGTATCCAATTGTGGGGATGAAACACCCAAATCATATAGGATCCCGTCCACTTTCTCGATTCCGCGGGCATTCAACTCTTCTTTTAAGTATTTAAAATTATTAGGAACAAGAACAATACGTTCGCCATAGCTTTCCAATTTTCCCTTGGCATTCCGAATCGCCGTTTCGTCCTGATCAAAAGCATAAAGCCTACCCTTGTCAGAGAGCTGTGAAAGTAAGTATTCGCTGTGACCGGCTCCTCCTAAAGTACAATCCACATAAATTCCATCAGGTTTGATGTTCAATCCATCAACCGTCTCTTTTAATAACACTGTTGTATGTTGAAACATGTTAGACATCCTTCCAATCGGTTATTGAGTGACCCTATTTCTGGGGGCAGCCTTAAATATCAAAGCCAATCATATTTTCTGCTATCTCAGCGAAAGAATCCTCAGAAGCTGAAAAATAGTTTTCCCAAAGGGATTTGCTCCAAATCTCAATACGATTGGTAACACCAAGAATTACACATTCTTTTTCCAATTGGCCATATGAAGTAAGCGGCGTGGGGATATTAATACGCCCTTGTTTATCAATTTCGCATTCTGTAGCAGCAGAAAAGAAAAAACGGGTAAAGGCTCGGGCATCTTTTTTTGTTAAAGGCAGGGCTTTCAGCTTTTCTTCAAGCAGCTTCCACTCTTCCATAGGGTAACCAAATAAACATTGATCGAGTCCGCGGGTAAGGACAAATTGCTCCCCGAGATTTTCCCTGAATTTCACTGGGACTATCAAACGGCCCTTTATATCGATGTTATGATGGTACTCTCCCATGAACATACCCAATACCCCCACATTCTAATCTCAATGTACCACATTCCCCCACCTTTCTCCACTTGTTTTTACTTTCTCCTTCCAAGTAAAAATTCCCTTCTTTTCTACTTAAGTTTATTTAGCCAAATTATTTACAGAAACGTGCACATCCCGCGAATGGACTCAGACTAAGACGCAGCCCCACCATTCCTGTCGAAGAGACTACCTGACAAGTGCCCAGGAAACAGAAAAAAAGACAGGCTTTAGCACCTGTCTTTTTTTACATTTTTAATCCCTCCGGCAGGATTGGTTTGCGGCAACCTTATTCAATATGATGTGTCCGCCACTTTTCCCCAAAACGGATGGTTTTTCTAAATAAAAATCAATTTATGCTGATTATTGAACCGGTATTCCAGTTTCATCATATCCCGTACGAACTCTGGCCCGTATTGATTCAAGTAATAAAACACATTCCAAATCCTCTCCTGGGGTGATCCAAGAGGGTACAGTGAATTTGCGATCCGTTCATATTTTTTCAATGTGACAGAATGCCGTTCCTTTGTACGGTCACCGATTTTGCCATACATGAAATTCAATTGCTTTTGAATGAATTCAATGTTTTTGTTCAACATCGGCTCAAGTGCTCTATCTAAAGAGACAGCGTGGGCAAATAGCTTTTCATGGTTCTCTTCAAGCTGTGATTTCAGTGTCCCGAACAGGGTGTCAATCGTCTCATCTTTCACCGAATCAAGGTAACTTTTCACAGCATTAGCGGTTCCTTCGGTCAGAACAGTTTCCAAACTGAGTTCCATTTCTTCAAGGTCGCTATGGATACTGCGCTCTACCAGCGTGATGTTTAACCTAGGAATGATTGGGGGCATCTTCATGGAAAACAACTCAAATGCCTTTTTTAATTCTGCCCAATAAGCTATTTCCCCTGGTCCAGAAACGAAAGCCAATACAGGGAAAAGCATTTCCTGCATGAGCGGGCGTGTAATGACATTGTTGCTTAATCGTTCTGGATGATTTTTGGCAATCTGCAAGAGTTCCTCCCTGGTAAATGATACCTCACCGTTTTTACCGCTGAAACCGCCTTCTACACGTTCGAGTAAACATCGATCTTTTTTTTCTGGATCATAATAAAATAAATTAGCTGCCCGATTATCCATTTCAATCATTTTTGCATACCCTTTCGCATGCATGAATGATTGCTGTTCCTCGACCACTTCAGCAATCCGTCCACTTTCATTGATCATCGATTCAAAGTATGCCTTCTCAATTCTCCTTAACTCCGGATCTCCGGCATCAACTAGTAAAAGGCCATATTCTTTGAACCATTCATGAATCAGTCTGGCAAAGAAGTCAACGAAAGTATTCGATTGCTTAATGGTTTCCTTCATATCAATCAGGAGTTTATTCGTAAAGGCCGTTTCTCCATAAGTTTCAATGATTTCCTCAAGCCACTTCTCAGCCTTATCCGTTTCCAGCTCTACATCAGAAACCATTGTTTTATAAGGCTGATAGGAAGGATAGGATTTCTTATCGGGTTTACCGTTTTTCATAACATAAACATGATTGACTTCAGCCAAATCATGATCTTCTCCAGCTATCCAAAAAACTGGAATGACTGGCTGCCCCAATTCTTTTTCCTGTTCTTCCGCAAGCTTAATGATCGAAATCACTTTATGAATGGTATACAGCGGCCCTGATAATAACCCAGCCTGCTGTCCTCCAATCACCACAACGGAATCATCCCTGCGCAACCTTGCAATATTCGCCTTAACTGTCTCACTGATTGAAAAACGAGACATGTATTGTTGTATGTAATCCGACAATTCATCACGTAAAAAAGAGCGGTTCATCAATTCATTATATCTATTGAGATAAATGTCAGGCTTAGACAAGTCATAGTGAAAATAATCCTCCGTTTCAAGACGGTTTTGTAAATAGTCCGATGCAAAACGGTTTAAAGATGGTAACGCGAGATCTTTCATCTCCATTTCTGTTCTCCCTTTCTCTGCAACTACAATTCTTTTTAGAGTATAACATTCCGGTTTAAGAAAACAAAAGAAGTTGCCCAGCAGCAGAAAATTGATGCGATGTTCTATGTTATGTAGTAAATATCTTCGTAATACTTGTAATTATTCCGATGGAAAATAATAGAAGGTAAGCTGCGAAAAAGAAGGCGAAGTTCACTCTCCAAAAACCCTTTAATACCTTATGGAAAATGATTTCTTCTTTTACCTTGTAATGGACAAGGACCACCACGAATGCGTTGATGATCATGATCAGCATGATCACCCAAAGAATTTGCTTATCCCAAATCGTAATGATCAAATAATGGACGGATAATACGAACAGCAGCGTACTCATGTCCATAGCAAATTGAACGGAGCGCCTATGGTTTCCAGTAAATTGTTTGGCACTGATAAAAAAAAGTAAATACCCTACGAAAGGCAAGGTAATAAATATCGCGGCAAGGCTTGAAACTACGTACGGCACATTCTCATCCCCCCTGAGATTCTTTTCCTTTGACCATCTTATATAGAGAAGATGTCAGGCATTCACTTTTCCCTTTACTCTTTGCCTCCGAGAGGATATGACCCAAAATAGCATCAATTTCCGTTTTGCAGCCATTTTCTATATCTTTCAGCATTGACGATCGATTTTCTGCAGTTGACATACAAACGGATTTCACATGTTCAAATGCCTTATCCTTATTATGAACCTCCAAAATACTGGAGATTTCCCCGAAAAGTTCTTGAAATAATTGGTAATAGTAGGGGTTAGTGATTAAACCGCCATTTTCCACACCAAGTATCGCCGTTAACGGGTTTATCACTGCATTAACGACAAGCTTATCGATCAGCATCGAGTGAAAATCCTCACTCTTCGCAAAAGGAAAATGGTCGATCCTTTCATTCACTAACGATAGTTGCTCAAGTTCCCCTTTAAAGGAAGCGACCCTTGTAATGCCTTGCCCAGTATGCTCCACGGTATTCCCGTCATGTTTCATTGCCCCATGCTCCACTACCCCCACATATATGGTCGGGGATTGAAGCTGCTTTAAATAAGATATATGCCCATAGCCATTCTGCAAGAATAGCATTGGAACCTGAATACCTTTGATCCTAGGCAATATTTGCGGCAGGTGATATTGCTTGACGGCCAATATTAGAAGCTCCACATCCGATATCCCATCATCCAGGCCCTTGGAAATGATGCCTGTCAGCAGCCTGCTTTCACCATCCGTAATAAGACGGATCCCATCACGTTGGATGATGGACGCCTGATCCGCAGTATGAGTATAAAGTGTCACACCATGTTTTTCACTTAAATGAGACGCAAACAGCAGCCCTATGGCCCCTCCCCCAATGATTCCGATTCTCATAATACCCTTCCTTACTTTTTGAAATATATTCCCTATTTTATCACATTATCTTTTTTATCCTGCATCAATTTTCCCATCGTTGGAAAACACAGCACACGTATTTGAATGAAATTGAACTGCCATTAACAATGGCTCGTCATAAAATACCAATGGAAAGAACTATTAATACGCCATTGAAGATATATTTTCTTCTTTAAGCGTTAATTTAATGGTATATTAGATACGAAAAGCTTAGCCATTTTGAATACTTTTAGGAACAAAAGATAACTCCAAACTCAACCCACGGGAAATTTAAGGGAAAAGGACGGGGGATAAAAGGCTATAAGCATTTAGACAGCTAGGATTAGTCGATGATGTCATACTAGATTTGACCTAAGCTGGAATTCCACATGGTAAAGATCAGTGGGATGACTTTCAAAGGGTACTATCGGAAGAGGTTTATCAGAATTAAGGGGGAGCTTTTTTATGGAATACAAGGTGGAACGATTACTTGTAAATTTTAAAACGCTTGAGGAATTCAAAAAATTCAAAGAATACGGGATACAGGAACTGTCAATGCTAGATGATTTAGAAGGTAACATCATCGAAAATGACAGCCAATCACCTTTTTACGGAATCTTTTATGGCGACAAACTTGTAGCACGCATGAGCCTGTATAAAAGAAGCGCTAAATTCGACGAGTATTTTGACAAGTCCAGGGACTTCCTTGTTCTTTGGAAACTTGAAGTCCTGCCTAACTATCAGAAAAAAGGTTATGGAAGAGCTTTGGTCGAATTCGCCAAAAGCCTGAACATGCCTATCAAAACCAATCCAAGAGTTCATTCACAAGACTTTTGGAAAAAGATGGGTTTTTCTGCTGTTTCCTATGATTTGGACAGGGACCTCGGAGAAAACCCGCTGATTTGGAGCCCATTTGACATACAAGATAATAAAGAAATAGATACACAAGAATAAGGAAGCACCAAGAAAATGCGGGCGGATTTTCCCACCCGCATTTTTTATTTATTGACCCTTTCTAGATTACCATTCTTATCCATTTGAAAACTCACCTTCGGATTAGTCTTTTCGCCCTCTTGTACACTAAGTTTTCTTGCGCGCTCCATAATCTGCATTAACGCACGGTAATCTTCCTCAACAGCTTTCAGGTTTTCTTTAAGCAATTCATTTTCTTCCAACAACCGGACATTTTCCCGTTCAAGAAATAGGGACCGCTCAGAAATCCGTTCTTTTTCCTTATTATCAAGCTGAAAGAATTCATCCATTTTAGTTAAATATAATATAACTTCCTGAAGGGTAATAGATTCTTTCTCTTCATGCTCGGGTGCTTTTTCTCCAATCGTGACATTCTCCACCGCTGCAACCGAATCCCTTTCCATTTCAGGATTATCGACTACCTGTTCTTTCCTTTGTTTTTTCGCCAGCTCTATCCCTGACTTATATTGCTTCCTTACAAATGAATTCCAACGGAACCCACAAGCGGCAGATGTCCTCGATAACTGTTTCCCTACTTCTTCAAACGCCTTTAATTGTGTACTGCCCTCTCGTATATGCCTCAGTACCACTTCAGCCAACAACAGATCCTCATCATGAGTCCATGCATCTTGTCTCGCAATCGTCATCTCTCTACCTCCCAGCAAGTTTTAATTCATAATATGCACATGCTAGGAAAGATAGAAGATATATAGAGCGTGTAATATTTATTTTTTCTTTTTTAAAAAACGATCGACTGCAGCATGATGCTCATCACTTGCCCACAGTTTAGCACATTCCCGGATTTCCGCGTCCATTCTTCCTTTAAGCCCGCTACCCTGCCATTTACGGACCAGCAATCGTTTATAGGCCATCAATACCCCTATCTCATGGCTGAGAAAATCTTCTGCGAACCTTTCCCATCCTTCCGTACCTTCTCCGACTATCTCATCTACGAAACCAAATTCCTTTGCTTCCTCAGCTTTATGTATTTTTGCATCCAATAATAGCTTTAGCGCTTTTTGCTCTGGTATTTTTTCAAGTAAAAGTGAAGCTCCGCCCCAGCCTGTCGTTATTCCCAGGGTACCTTGCACAAACCCTAGCTTGACTTCGCTCTTTGCTAATCTGAAATCACAAGCTGTCGCTATTTCGCATCCACCGCCGAAAGCACTTCCATTGATGAGCGCTATTGTTGGTTTTGGGAAAACTGCTAGTTTATACAGAATTTCACCCATTTTCGATAACATAGCAAAGGCCTCTTCTTCTGTGTGCAAATCCTGAAATTCCCTTAGATCCCCGCCTGAACAGAATGCCTCAGATCCCGCCCCTGTCAGGACTAGCAACTTAACTTCATCATCGAATGCAGCTTCTGACAATATCGACTCAAGTTCGTCCATCAATTGATAATTCACGGCATTCCTTTTCTCCGGTCTATTAAATAAGAGCTTCATGAAACCGCGTTTATCCTTTTCAACTTCAATCACCTGATCCATGTAAACACCTTCTCCAAAATCATCGGCAAACATAAATGATTCAAAATATTCTGCCAAATATATTTGTAAAAAAAGCACAGAGAAAAATCCCTGCGCTTTGATTAGCGTGTTGCATCAAGAAAGCAAAGCTCTCAAGTAGGTCAAGAAATTATTTTGCGACAACTTCTTTTCCTTTATATGTTCCACATTCTTTACAAACGTGATGTGAAAGAGTCATTCCACCACAGCTCGGGCATTCTACCATACCAGGTACTTGAAGCTTGAAGTGCGTACGACGTTTTCTTTTTACAGTTTTCGACGTTCTTCTAAAAGGTACAGCCATTATTCCCACCTCCTTAAAAAATATAAAAAAGCTGGAAAAATCGGATTAACGATTTTTCGTTCCAATCAAGATTCTTTATTGTTGTCAAAAAAGTCGGCAAGCTTTGCAAATCTCGGATCAACCTTGTGCTCATTTTCCTCTTCAGAAATAACGGCCCAGTCTTTCCCGGATTGAGGAGCAGCTTCGTTCGAATCGACATCCTCACAAAAAACCTGCATCGGAATTTCTAGCAATAAATTTTCTTTAATTACCGGTATTAGGTCTACAACTTCACCTTCCACAACAGTGACATCATCTCCGTAGAAATCAGCGCCATCTGCCTTTAAAAGAAAGGTTTCCTTTGTATCAATATCAATCGGATATTTAACGTCTACCAGTGTACGGGAGCAAGGTAATGTTAATTCACCTGAAAGATGCAAGTGAAAAGTAATCTCGGTCGGGCTGATATCAGCTCTTCCTGCTACTCTGATCGGAGAAACATCGCGAATTTGCGGGTCTCTTTCTCTAATGTCCAAGACATCCACCAGTTCATCAAACCGTAAATCTTTGTCCCGAATTTTTTGAAGTTGACTAATCGTCCATTTCAAATGAAATCACCTCAAGGCAACAAAAATAATTATAGCTTTCAATTATAAGTTTGTCAATATTTTTTCTTTACACTATAATGTAGTCATCCTAACTGATTGTCTAAGTTTAAGAATCATTTCAAACAAAGAATCCGGACGATTACTTATAGTAATTTTACTTGAAATACTATTTTAGCACTAAGTTGATAAAATACAAAGTTTTTCTCTGAGGTGAACGAATGAAAGCTTGCGGTTTAGTAGTCGAATATAACCCTTTTCACAATGGACATGTTTTACATGCAAGAGAAAGTAGAGAAAAAACAGGGGCAGATGTTGTGGTCGCTGTTATGAGCGGACCCTTCTTACAGCGTGGCGAGCCCGCTATCGTCAGTAAATGGACACGTGCCGAAATGGCCTTGAACGGCGGCATAGATCTTGTCATTGAGCTGCCCTATGCTTTCGCGACACAGAAGGCGGAAATATTTGCCAAAGGATCTATTTCTCTTTTGGAATCCCTTGGCTGTGACTCCTTTTGCTTTGGTAGCGAGGATGGCAGAATTGAACCATTCATCACCGCCCACAGAATTCTATCGGATAATTCCGCTGCATTTGATGCCGCAATTAAATCGGCTATGGATGCCGGTAATAGTTATCCGGCCAGCGCTGCCCAGGCTTATCGATCGATCATCAATGATGATGCCGAATTGGATTTGACGAAGCCAAATAATATTCTTGGCAAGGAATATGTAAGTACTGCACTTTCAAACGGCTACTCCATTCGCCCTTATACGATTCAAAGGGTCGCTGCCGGATACCATGAAACAAAGTTGTCCAAAGACCCTATTGCCAGTGCAACGGGGATACGTAAGGCCATCCATGAACATCAGGAGTTAAATTCCGTTTCCAGTTATATTCCTCAACCGACTCTGAATGGTCTTGAGCAATATTTAACGCACTACAATGCTTTGCATGACTGGGAAATGTATTGGCCCATGTTGAAATACCGAATCCTTTCTTCCTCTTTAACCGAATTGGCAGGGATATACGAAATTGCGGAAGGCATTGAACACAGGATAAAGGAGATGGCCAAACGATCTTCGAGCTTTTCGGGATTCATGGCAGCCCTGAAGACAAAACGCTACACATGGACACGGCTTCAACGAATGTGTGTCCATATATTGACTCATACAATAAAGGAACTGATGATTCACAATGACCAACCAGCCTATATCAGACTTCTTGGCATGAATGGCCGGGGACAAGAATATCTTCGCACTGTAAAAAAAGGCTTATCCCTCCCGCTCATCTCTAAACTTTCGTCCTATCAGAAACAGGACATCGATACGGACTTGCGAGCGGCACAGGTGTATGCACTGGGCTTGCCGGAACCATATCAGGCTGCATTGATGAAACGGGAATATGAATCTCCCATCATTTTTAAATGAAGAATGGTTTAAGCTTTGCCCGTCCATCCTTAAAAATTAAAAATCAATCATCAAAAAAAGCGCAAACAGTAGATGACTGCCTGCGCTTTTTTTCATTTTTCTTTTCCTTTTAGCTTCGTTAAATAGGCTATTGCATCATCAAAGTTGTCCACCGGCACGATCTTCATGTCCGTGTCGATATCCTTTGCTGCAATAAGTGCATCTTCATAATTAGAACCTGCTGCTCCGTTTTCATTCGGGGCAAAGAATATTTCGGCTCCAGACTTATCGGCTGCAACTATTTTCTGTTGAATTCCGCCAATTGGACCGACTGTCCCATCGTCGGACATCGTTCCTGTACCCGCTATGTCATATCCTTTTGTAAGATCGCCCTTTGTTAATTGATTATAAATTTCCAATGAAAACATTAAACCAGCAGAAGGACCGCCTATTTGTTCTGAATCTATGGAAATCGCCGGTTTTGTGTTCACTTTTCGATTATCATCCAGCGAAATGCCTATCCCTACCCTGTTTGGGTCATTTTTAAAAGGCTGCAAAGAAAGAACGGCCGTTTTCTCCGTCTCTTCCCGCTTATACACTATTTTAACTTTGTCTCCAGCCTTCTTTCCGTTAATATAGTTCATGAATTCCTGTGCAGACTTGAATTTAACATCATCGACCTGAATGATTTGATCGCCCGCTTTCAGCTCTTTAGCTGCCGGCATTCCTTTTAGCACGTCCAAAACATATACACCCAGGTACTCGTATTCGACCTCTTTCCCTGCTTTTTCATATGCAATCTGAATGGCATTATTTTTAGAACCATCCATTAAGTGCAGCTGCCTGATATTATATTCTTCATCTGTTTCATCTTCGCTTCGAATGGAGGTTTCCGGATAAAGTTCCTGATATTTGCTCCACTTCGCCAGCATGTAGGAATATACATTCGCCCGGCCCATCCTTACAGTGGTTAACATAAAGCTTCCTTTTGCTTCATCTCCTCCGGATACCTCAATGATTGGCTCCAATTCTTTGGCCATTCCTGGTTTTGATACATAAAAAGGTAGGGAATAAAGGGCTGATGCTATGAGAAGTATAGCCACCACCAGGAAAGTGCGTACATACATTTTACGGCTCATCTTCAAAGGACTCCTTCCAAGTAACAATACTCTGCTTAATTTGATCTATCTTTCCTCTTGCTGCTTCTTCTCCAATACTAATTATTTCCTGTACGTTTGTAAATGATTTCGAGCTGTATTTCTCCACCCTGGGACGTATCATGACGTCTGAGGCAAACTCCCTGCTTTTAACCAGCTCCATTTGCAGGATATCGAGGCTTTGCATGATGACGTCATAAATGGAGTTTATCTCCATATCCTGTTTTACGTGGGCTACATCCACACCAATTATGATGTCTGCTCCCATATCCTTCACGACTGAAACAGGAACCCTGTCAACCACTCCTCCATCAACAAGCAGTCTGTTTCCGATTTTTTCGGGAATGAAAATGCCGGGAATGGAGATGCTTGCCCTTACAGCCGGTGCGATGGGACCTTCCTGAAAAATGACTTTTTCCCCCGTTTTTATATCAGTGGCGACCACTGCCACAGGAATATCAAGTTCTTCAAATTTTTTGCCATATGTAAATACCCTGATTAAATCCTTTGTCCGTTTCCCCGAAATGAAGCCCATTTTAGGTATGGTGAAGTCTAAATAATACTTTCGCTTAAATGCTCGGGACAACTTATACAGCCTCTCGATATCCGAACCCGCTCCATAAAAGGCAGCAACCATTGCCCCCATGCTGCTTCCGGCAATCATATCTATCGGAATGCCTTCTTGCTGCAATACCTTTATCACGCCAATATGTGCAAACCCCCTAGCTCCTCCTGACCCAAGTGCAAGCCCGACCTTTGGTTTCGCCAAAGATATCCCTCCCGCTGTAACTAGTTCAAAATTTTGAAATAACACTCATTCAAAGTTATGGTCTTAAACGGATTTATAGAAGCATATTATTTATATTGACAGTGAAACAAGCCTGGCGGATATAACCCATGTAGCCAATAAAGTGAGGTCTTCATTGAAATCCCATTGTGCGGATCATCCTCATTTATACATGTCGGTACAATCCAAATTCCATCATGCGCTTACTTTTTGAGAAAAGGAAGTTCATATTTTATTATATACGAAACGAACTGCCCTTATTTAGAAACCTTCAAGAGGAGGCTGAATTTTGCTAAAATCAAAATCCAAAACAGTACTGTTGGCTACCTCCGTCACGATGATGGCAGTTGGCTTGATCATCTTCCCCCAAGAATCCTTTGAGGCTTCCAAAGGCGGACTGAATATTTGGTGGACAATTGTTTTCCCTTCGCTTCTACCTTTCTTGATTCTTTCGGAGTTATTAATCAGTTTCGGCGTTGTCAGGTTCATTGGCGTCATGCTCGAACCATTTATGCGTCCCTTATTCCGTGTACCAGGAGTGGGCGGTTTCGTTTGGGCGATGGGACTTGCATCAGGGTTTCCCGCTGGAGCGAAATTCACTGTAAGGCTTCGTCAGGAAGAACAATTGACCCGCATCGAAGCTGAAAGACTCGTTTGTTTTACTAATTCATCCAATCCATTGTTCCTGTTCGTTGCCGTTGCCGTTGGGTTTTTCCATAATCCTCATTTAGGTATCATCCTTGCACTTTCCCACTACCTAGGAAATTTTTGTGTAGGCATCATCATGCGTTTTTACCGTTGGAAAGAAGAAAAATCCCATACAAATGCAATGGCCAAGCTCCCTTCCATAAGACTAGCCTTTAGCCAAATGCATCGAACCAGGATAAAAGAAACAAGACCATTTGGCAGATTACTTGGAGACGCGGTTCTCTCATCCATTCAAACCCTATTAATGATCGGGGGGTTCATCATTCTCTTTTCGGTGGTGAACAAGCTTTTATTTCATATGAATATTACCGGATTGCTGGCTAACGTGGTCGGAGGAATTCTACATATTTTCAATTTCCCCGATTCCTTAAGCCTTCCCTTCATATCAGGCATGTTTGAAATGACTCTTGGTTCAAAATTAACCAGTACGGCCGAAGATGCCACACTCTTTCAACAAACTGTGATGACAAGTTTCATCTTAGCTTTCAACGGTTTCAGCATTCAAGCGCAAGTTGCCAGCATCATTGCCGCAACAGACATTCGTTTCACTCCCTTTATTCTGGCAAGGATAGCGCATGGCCTTCTGGCATCCATTATTACCATCTTACTTTGGGAACCATTATATAAAGGCAATATGTACAGCGGCAGCCCGATAAACGCATTCCCAGTCAGCGGCTCAGGTGAACACGCGAATTCGCTATATCAGAACATGCTTGATTTCGGACCCATTCTAACACTCGTATTTTTGATCCTATACATCATCATATTTACCAAAAGGCTATTCAAAGGACTTTCGTAAACCGAAAAAAGAGCATTGCTCGTAGGCAATGCTCTTTTTTCTATCCTTTCAGTCCCTCGTATTTTTTGGCCAGAGCCTTCTCGACGACGCTCGGCACTAGTTCGGAGATATCCCCGCCATACTTTGCAACCTCTTTCACGATACTTGAACTCAAGAAAGAATATTGATTTTTCGTCATGATAAAGAATGACTCTATTTTATTGTTCAGGAATCGGTTCATCGAAGTTCCCTGCATTTCATATTCAAAGTCGGAAGTCGCCCTCAATCCCCTGATAATGGCATTCGCGGAAACGCTTTCAGCATAGTCGACCGTCAATCCCTGATAGAAATCCACTTTAACATTCGGCATATGGGCCGTCGCTTCAGTAATCAAATCCAGTCTCTCCTCCACAGTAAAAAGTGAATTTTTCGCTGAATTGTTCACGATGACCACATATACCTCATCAAAAACATTCGCTCCCCTTTGAATGATATCAAGATGACCAAATGTTATTGGATCAAAACTCCCCGGACAAATCGCTATTTTGGACATTCATAGTTCCCCCTGTTCGTGTACGTTTCCCCATTGATAAATCGTTACGGCAATGACGCCATAAACTTCTTTTCTCTTAACGGTAAAGTCACCAACTTTTTCTGGCAATGTAACATCATGGCCATGCTCACAAACAATGTATCCCATATCGTTCAGCAATCGGTATTTATGTATTTCTTCAAGAATTTCGACAAGCTTTTGTTTCTTATAAGGCGGATCAAGAAAAATCAATTCAAAAGTCATTTCCCTTTTCACCAAAGCCTTCAGTGCACGCTCTGAATCATTTTTATAAACTTCTGCACGGTCTGAAAACTTGCATAGTTCCAAATTGGCCTTAACTGTTTGATTCGCTTTAAAATCACGGTCGACAAATATGGCTTTATCCATGCCTCTGCTTAACGCTTCAATTCCCAGTCCACCGCTTCCGGCAAACAAGTCGAGGACCAGCCCTCCTTCGAAATAAGGACCAATCATATTGAAAATGGATTCCTTGACTTTATCAGTAGTCGGCCGGGTTCCTGTACCCGGTACAGCCTTAAGTGGTCTTCCTTTGCAAATTCCGGAAACGACCCTCATCATCCTCACCACATTTTATGACAAATTTCTGTTACTTTCCTATCCTAACATATTAGAAAAAGCTAGCCAATATTTAAACCGATTTGGCTTCATTTCCAAGATGAAAATCGACTTATCATTTCGGACCATGAAAGGAAGATATCCATTCTTTTTATAAATCTTTTACATTTTGAATAATAAAGTGGTTTTTGGCAATAATGTGAATAACAACATTCCTTTTTAGGTGTTGTTGCCAACCGCGGAGAAGGCTTACGTTTCCCCATAAGTTCTTCCTCCGGTTTCTCCTCTCCCTTTGCCTTCTGGTCCATAGTTAGACTTAGAAGGACCCTGCATATTTTTGCAGGGCTTTTTTTTTGATAAACCTCTGATATCTAATTTTCTTTGTCATGATTCATCAATGAAGTTGTCCTTCTCTTTTATGAGGGATAATGATAAAGTAATGAATAATAAGTTAGTTAGTTAGGAGAGGTTTAATTGATTCAACGTTTTATTGAAATTGGACAAGGATATTCCGATATATATGAGTTGCTGGAAGTAGGCCGCAATCATAAACATCGAGTAGCAAGGCTTTTGGCCATGCATACAACTATTGATGATAAAAAGGTAACGTCATTGGTTATCGTCATGCAGCCCACAGATCCTGGTAAATTCCAGCCACTTTACATTTGCCGTGAAGGTATACCAAATCCTCATGCCACCAAAAACAAACGCTATGAGCTTTTTGAGAACTTAGCGGAGGAACTGGATAGACCAATTATTGAAATTGACGTGAAACCTTCGGTGCTCTTTGCAGAAATCGAATTGTACTACCAACACTTAATCGGCATTTTGCGAATGAATAGATATCTGCCCCCATTAGGTTGAAAGATACTGATGCCAGAAATTGAAAAAGGCTGACTCCGCATGAGTCAGCTTTTTTCAAATCCCCATTTTATAATCATATTCTTTCGCTTTATCCGGTTTGGAGTTTTCGAACTCAACCTTCAAAAAAGGCTTGTAAGAAAGGTCCACTTTTTTAACGAACGAATAATTATTCAGCTTTTCCACTAGTGGTTCCACTTCATCCATATTCGTATAAAGCACTACATATTTCAGTTTTTTTGAAACATAATGGATATTCCCAAATTTCCTAAGCATTTTGGCTTGTTTCAATGTATGTAAATAGACGATGATTCCCTGTCTCGCTCCAAGCATATCAATAACTCCCTTTTATAAAGGTTTTAACTAAGTGTAGCATAGCAGAATCTTTACTTTCAACCAAGAAAAAAGATTATAAACAAAATTCTCTCACTATTATGAATATAAACACTGTGAAAGGAGCCAAACAACGATGGATTTAAACCAAATTTGGAGTCAATTTATTGATCATCTATTAGATAATGATGAAATTACCCAAGCTTCGGTAAAAAAGTTCACAGGTATACCATTTATATATATCCATTATCATCCGGTACAAAATGGTAATAAGCTTTCTTTCTTAATAAAAAAAGCCGCAAGCCTTTCAATGCGCGGCAAGCAGCTTCATTGCGAAACCATTTTCGTACGGCAGGAAGAACGTATATATGTCTTCCGGCATCGTTTTTTTGTACCGCAGCAAAAGATGTTTTGCTGCGGCAACCTTTGTCCGGATTGTATCTTATATCGCAGTTAATCGCTATATAACGTATCCGGTTGACCCACTGTATCGACGAAAGTTCCTTACATGACACAGCCAACGAACTCCGTAGCAATGTCGAATTTCGGAAGGCTGCATTTCTTATATACCGGCCTGAATGTTTACGATTCTTGCCATTAGCTTAAGCAGAGCATCCACAACTTCCGCCGGTTCCGCAGCTTCCCGTTGAACATCCACCTGATGAAACAAAAAATGGATTCCCCGCTGGGGTTTTGACCTGTTCAGAAACGGCTCGGCCAATTTTTCCGCTTATTTCATCAAGAACGGTTTGTAACTCGGTCTCCGCCCCCTTAAACCTCGCCACAGCAGGATGCATATCCATGTCTCGTTTAGCTTGTCTAGTTTCTAAATTGATGCGTTTATAATCCGGATGATATTTACCGAACCTTTGAACATCTTCAAATAGATCCTTTAGCGAAGTAAACTTGGAAATTTTCCGCTGTGCCTCTTTGTCGCTTTGTAATTTATATAAACTAAGGAGGTATTCTTCCCCTATTTCAGAATGAAGGATCATTTCAGCTAATCCATCAGCCTGTTGTAAAATGTCGATGATTTCCATAGTAGCAAGCATTAACAAGCTCACCTCCACATCCATTCTACCATTTCTCCCTTTTAGATGCTAATGGTTTGATTAAATCGAGGAAGTGATATGTACCTCAATCTCTTTTTGCAACCCTGTTTTTTCACCTGAACCATTCAAGACTTCCAGCTTAATTTTATGCATGCCATTCGGGACATCCTTTAAGATAAATGCTGCCGTTTTCATATTGACCTTCTTTTGATTATCAATAAATACGGTCACAGTTGCCAATTGTTCAGGATTTGATACAGAAAAACCATAGTTTTTCAAGTAGCACTCGACATAGACAGAGTTGCCTTTTACAAAAGTTTTTACCCGAAAGTCCTCATCTGAGTTTTGGATGCTCGATACAGTGGTGGCAGCTGTAACTGTAGAAACATCTTGCATGGCTACGCCTGAATTTTCAGGTTCTGGTATTTTCTTTCCACAACCAGCCGCTGCCATCAACACTGTGAGAGCCAAAATCAACTTTCTCATTCCATCGTCCCCCTTTTGCCTTTATTGTCTGCCAAAAGGAGTAATTTACTCTTATTTTCTTCATTCACCCGAAGTATTCATCGCTTGAAACATATGAAGCATCATTGAGGCAACCTGAACGCTTTCCGAAAATTTAGAGACCCGATGTGGAATCGACTTTTCAAAATGATATTTCGCTTCGGTTTCAAACACATCCACTTCATGGGGATTACGCATTAACCTTTTGTACCATCCAGGCTGAATCCTCAAGTAATTACGCATATCTTCGTTCGTTTGAATGAATTCATATATATTCTGACGCATGAAAAACCCTCCTTAATCTTTGGTGAATAAAAAGGGGTTAGCTTTCCGCTCTTTTTCTTTTGGGGGAGGACTGGTATCACCTGATTTATTCCCTTGGAAAGCAGATAGCACTCCTTGGATTGCACCGATGGCCTGATTGGCATTCGTAATATATTGTTGAATCTGCCCCATATCCATATTTTTAACTGCACTCATTAACGAACCGATCAACTCAGTGCTTTGTTCTCCCTTTTCAACCGGCGGAGATGGAGATCCTGAATTCACTTTGGACTCGCCCACACTGCCGTCAGCCTGCCAGCGTGGATGATCTTCACCGAGTAAATACCACTCTTCAAAAAGTTCCTGCCATGTTGCTTGTTTGCTTCTCACTTCATTCACTAAATGAGGATGTTCCTTTACAAACACCCGAAATCCATCCACGGAGGGCCGCTTTCTTTTTGCCATTACTCTCACCTCACACTTAGACATCGCCTATTGCACCATATGCTAAAGGTAATTAAAAAGTGCATAACATTTATTTTAAAATGCAATTGGATGAAATGAGTACCCTTATAGTTCCAAAAGGGTATGCAGCCATTACTGCGGATATCAAAGTTCATAATGTAAAATTCTCCATTGGCGATCGATTCCGTGCAAATTAATACATAGGTATACGATATCATCGAGGAATGATCCACAGGTGATGATATCGAAAGGGACCTTTTTTATTTTTTAAAAATATCCAGTATAAAAAAACGGACCCAGAACGGATCCGTTTTTTATCTCTTTATGAAATTCTGGGTGTAGTACTTTTTATATACCCCGACGCCCAGACCTGTAAACTCCTCGTTCAGCATCGCATCCCGATGCCCTTTGCTATTTAGCCAACCTTCCATGACTGCAGCTGCATCAACGTAATTAGCCGCTATATTTTCACCTGCTGCCCTGTATTTCACATGGCCCGCATCGAGACGCTTTTCCAAATCCCCCTTTGTTTCAGAAACATGGGTTCCTTCAGGTGCGTCCGTCATTTCCCGGCTATGAAGATAAGCAACCTCCGCAGTTGGCGCATCCCATTCTAAAGGCTTCAAATCAAACCTGCTGCGCATTATATTCGTAATATCGAATATTTGCTGCTCATTGCCATCTTCCACTTTCGCCATTTCCTCATCAGAAAGGTCCTTAACTGTCACAAGTTCACCATGATAGGTCAACTCATACGGTTGTTGTTTCAATAAGGCGGAATCACTCAAAAATCGGATACTTGAAACAGTCCCGGTGAATTTATCCAAATACAGCTGAACATTAATATTCCCTAAATCAATCAACGGCCTCATGTTCATATCTTCCTCCGACAATTCAAAACGATATGAACTGTGACCAACTTCAATATCAACAGTGGGTTCCACATATAAGCTGGAATAGATGGCATCAATCGATTGTCCAATTTTAAAAGGAGCGACATTGACCTCATCACCGATTCCATAAGCAGATACCACTTTTTCATTTTCAACAGCTAATTGGAAATAATTATCATAGTCCTTTTTATAAACCCACCATTCATATCCATAGGCGGACATATCTATCCGATCTGGCTTACCATATTCCTTTTCTATCTCTTTTGCATTTTTCCCGATCGTTACCGCCAGACCTTCTTTCACTTCAGTAATCCCTTCCTTTTCAGTGGAAGGGCTTTTTTCATTTATATGTCCATTGGGGTTAACACCTTTGTTACCATCAATAAGAGGGTTTCCTTCATCTTCATCGCCGATATTAAGATAAATACCGATTACGAAAAAAATAATAATTAACACCAACACCTTACCTAAACCGCGCAGAGGAACACTCCCTCTCTCTATCTAATTTATGTATCCAATGCAAAAACCTTTCTTTCCTGATTATATCACTGTTCAATCATAATTTTCTAATTTACGATAGACTGTCCCTTCATTAAATTTATTTAAAAAGTGGAACTTTTGCGAATGATTAAATTACCATGGTTGAGTTCATTGCAACTTCCACCATTTCGTACTATTATAAAATATAGGATAAAATGGTATATTATAAACATACTTGGAGATTTTTAATATATTCATGTACATAATATTTTCCCGGTATGTCATTTTAATTCTTAATAGTAAACATAGGAGGTACTGCTCGTGAAATTTGAAAGCTTTGGAATCGAAAACATTACAGCCGACTTAAACCGATTAGATGACCTAATGCCGCAATATGGTTTAATACGTGCAGAACAATGGGATTACGAAAGAGTCAGTTACGATCGTAGGTTCGACTTAAAAGAAGGCACGTTTTACCTGAGAATACTTGGCTATGCTACAGAGGGCGATGTAGGCGCTCACAGGGCCGTCATCAAACTAATGGTTCCTCTATTAGGAAAACACTATTATCCACACGGAGTTGAATATGGTGAAGGAGAGGATTTCCCTGCATCACTAGTTAAACAAAGTGAAAAAATCCTCGCTCAAATCAAAGAAGAACTTACACAATTCAACGGCCTGTAAAAGCCGTTAGTGAAAAGCAGGTACAAAGTGAGAGGATCATGCGTGATGCTCTCTTTTTTTATATGCATTACAAAAGCCTGATGCTTTTATTGCACCAGGCTTTTTCGTTATTTTAAAATCCTAGGATCGCCTTTATTAAAGATGTTGTTTCTCCGCCGTGATAAATGACATAAAGCAGGATGTAAACAGCTACTCCAGTAATCCCGGTGAAAAACCAAATGATGCTTGTCGCAGGCCCGATTTTTTTATGGATGGCGAATTTACCTTTAAACCCAGTGGTAAGCATGATGATCCCCAAAACAGCTCCAGTTGTAGCAAGAGTTATATGGAAAATCAAAAAAATCGTATAATAAATTTTAATGTCAGCGGGTCCGCCAAATGACGTACTGCCAATGAATACCGTCCGGGAAAGATATATAGTGAAAAAGATTACCGCAAAAACCGCAGCTGCCATCATGGTTTTTTTATGGGTCTCGATTTTGCGTTGTTTAATTTGATACCAGCCTATTGCAACAGTGATGGCACTTAATACAATGAAGGCTGTACTTATCGTTGGAAGGATTGGTAAAGACATATGGATTGTAGTCCTCTCTATATTTATTAATCAACTACCATTTTATAAGAGGCAATCATAAAATTCAATAAAATCAAAGATTATTAACAGAATGCTCACTTTTATAGAATAGGCAAGTCGATTCTCTGGCTATTTGGTTTAAATCGAAAATCAGGCAAAGGCAGATAAAAGACTTGTCCGCCCCAAGACAAGTCTTTTTTATCGTACAATTATTCTACAGTCTGAAGATCAGAAGGTATCGGATCGATATCATTTTGGCCGCCATTCTCCTTTTTGAACCAAGCAAAGAAAATGACACCCAATACATAGCCTAAAACGATTTCTTGGATCACCTTCATCAAAACCCCACCAAGCTGTTGATCCTCAAGCAATGGCAGTCCATTGAACATTTCAGGACCACTGAGGGTCAAACTTGACAGCGCTGAGGCGGGAACGCAAAGTTCCATGGCACTTGCCCAAGATTCCGCATTGGTAAACGTATCATACATCGGATCATTAGCAAAAATGATTAAAGCGCAGGCTGGGGTCATTAAAATGCCACTGCCGAAAATATAAGCTACTTTTTTTACACCCGTTAGACTTTCGTGTTCCGGCAATTGATTGACAAGCGGGAACCACATCAAAACTGCAGTAGTAAATAAAAGCACCGTGTATCCGGCATGTATCCACATCCCCGTTTTGATATAGTCGAACACTAACGGGATATGGTACAACGAAAAAAGAACATTAAATAGTAAAAGGGCGACAAGAGGTCTCGTAAAAAATTGAAATAACGCCTTCACTCCCCTTGAATTTATGAAAGTTCTCAAAAGCCAATCCGGAATCGCAATGATAAATAAAGGCGGAATCACAAGATAGAGCAATGCCATTTGAAACATGTGCGCACTGAACATAATGTGGCTTAATAGATCCAGTGGCGAACCCTTTACCACATAAAGAAGGAACATGGCTGTCAAAAAATAAGTTGCCTGTTTGACGGAAAGCGATGAACTGCCCGGAAACTTCCCCCCTTTTTTGGTCACCAGCCAAAAATAGCCTACGGTTATAAGTACGAGGGCGGCAAAATAATAAGGACTCCACAAAGCGCGAAATCCGAAAATATCAATAGACAAAAAAATCACCTCGTTCATAAACTTTTTCTTACTTTTATTATACCTAAAATGAAACATTGTAACAAATATAGATAAACTTGGATTTTTTTTCTGGAAAATCACCCCACAAAGAAAAACCGGCTATCATTCAATAGCCGATTTTCTTTATGGTTTATAACCAAACAATCGTTGTGAACACAAGGACAGTTATCAGGCCGACTGCAAGGCCGGAAAATAAGAACAATGCAATAGTGCCATGCCCTTTATGCTTCATGTGCATGAAATAATACAATTGGAAAATCACTTGTACAACTGCCAGCAGCAAAATGACTGGTTTAATGAACCAATGTGAAAAGCCCTCAATTCCTACTGCAGCAAAAGCAAGTAATGTAAAGAAAATCATAAGTGTAAATGATATCACTTGGTGTTTCATCTCTTCAGCATTTTTCTTACGGCGATATTTTAAATCGACATTCGGGTTCGCTGAATTTGATTGTTCATTCGCCATCAGTTATCCCACCATTCCCATTAAGTATACGACAGTAAAGATAAACACCCAGACTACGTCAATGAAATGCCAATAAAGACTCGCAACAAAAAATTTAGGAGCGTTATACAAATTCAAGCCCCTTCCTGCATTACGTACCATAAGACATATGATCCAAGCCAAACCGAATGCAACGTGTCCTCCGTGAAAACCAACTAACGTATAAAACGCGGAGCCGAAGGCACTGCTCGTAAATGTATGATGGAATTCATGAACATAGTGATTAAATTCATAAATCTCGAGTCCAAGAAAACCTAAACCAAGTGCAACCGTAATGACAAGCCAAGCCTGCATTTGTTTGAAGTGGTTATTTTTCATATGGTACATCGCATACACACTAGTCAATGAACTGGTCAATAACAGCATGGTTGCCACAAACGTAAGTGGTAATTCGAATAAATCTTTAGCTAGGGCTGCATCACCATTTGGAACTTTATCCTTCAATGCTAGGTAAGTTGCAAATAATGAGGCGAATAATACCGTCTCTCCACCAAGAAACAACCAGAATCCCAAATATTTATTTTTACCTTCTAAAGTCGCTTTCTCGGGAGAAGCAGGCCAGGTAGCATCCGTGAATCTTTCATCTGTCTGCATTATGCCTTACCTCCCTTGTCTTTATCGTCCATAAGGTCTTCTTTATGAATATGGTACCCATGATCGTCTTTAACGGAACGGATAAACATTGAACTAAACGTTACCAAAAGTCCTACTATCATTATAGGCAGGGTCCATGACTTATCATCCATATGGTATAAAGCACCGAATGCGGCGATAAATAAACCGGAAGCAATCGTTAAAGGAAGAATGGATGAATTGGGCATATGGATATCCCCAAGTGGTTCTGCAGGAGTCATTTCCTTTTTCCCTTCCATTTTTTCAACCCAGTAAGGATCTAATCCGCGGACTAGCGGCAGTTGTTTAAAATTATAAAAAGGCGGTGGTGATGGAATGGCCCATTCCAGCGTACGGCCATCTCCCCAAGGATCATTGCCGACTTTTTCATTCTTCACAGATGTAATGATGATATTGATGACCATAACCAAGACACCAAATGCCATCAAAAAGGCTCCAACAGTACTAATCATATTACCTGTATCGAGTCCTTGATTGTCCAAGAACGTGAATACCCGGCGCGGCATCCCCATCAAACCTAAGAAATGTTGAATGAAGAACGTTAAATGGAAACCAATCAAGAACGTCCAAAATGTGATTTGCCCCAATTTTTCGCTTAACATCGTCCCAAACATCTTCGGCCAATAGAAATTGATTCCAGCCAGTAAGCCTAATACAACCCCACCGACGATTACATAGTGGAAATGAGCAACAACGAAATAACTATCATGGTATTGATAATCAGCAGGTGCAGAAGCGAGCATGATACCTGTCACGCCACCCATTGTAAATGTAGGGATAAAGGCAACTGCATAAAGCATCGGAACCGTGAACTTGACGCTTCCTCCCCACATCGTAAAGATCCAGTTGAATATCTTAATACCTGTCGGTACAGCTATAGCCATTGTCGCCACCGCAAAGATTGCATTTGCGATCGGACCTAGACCAGTGGTAAACATATGATGCGCCCAAACCATGAAACCTAAGAAACCGATTAAAACGGTTGCAAAGACCATCGATGAATAACCAAACAATCTTTTTCTGGAGAATGTAGCGAAAATTTCGGAAAAAATACCGAACGCCGGAAGAATCAGGATATAAACTTCCGGGTGACCGAATATCCAGAATAAATGCTCCCAAATAATCGTATTTCCCCCAGCCGCTACATCAAAGAAATTCGCGCCAAACATCCGATCGAACATCATTAACACCAATCCCACGGTAAGCGGAGGAAAAGCGAATAAAATCAATGCAGAAACGACGAAAGTTGACCAGGTAAACAGCGGCATACGCATATATGTCATACCAGGCGTACGCATATTAATAATGGTTACAAGGAAATTGATCCCTGCAATTAGTGTTCCAAAACCTGATATTTGTAATCCGAGGACGTAAAAATCAATACCATGACCTTCGGAATGCAAGGAAAGCGATGCATACGATGTCCAGCCTGCATCTGGAGCCCCTCCTAAAAACCATGAAAGATTCAGAAAGATTCCCCCAAAGAAAAACAACCAAAAACCTAACGAGTTCAAAAATGGGAACGCAACATCACGTGCCCCTATCTGTAATGGTACAACCGCATTCATTACAGCAAACACTAATGGCATGGCCGCCAGAAATATCATTGTCGTACCGTGCATGGTCAAAATTTCATTATAAAATCCGGCACTTACGAAATCATTGTTTGGGATTGCCAGCTGGATACGGATAAACATCGCTTCCAAACCGCCGATTACAAAGAATAACCCGCCAGAGATAAGATATAAAATGGCGATTTTCTTATGGTCTACGGTCGTCAGATAATCCCAAATAGTAGCGCCAAATCCTTTTTTATTAGCGTACGTACTCACGATTTAACCTCCTTAATCAATGTTCTATTTGTCTTCCACCTTAAGCTCCAATAGATAAGCTGCCAGTGCATTAATATCTGAATCTGAAAGTTCGCCGTAAGTACCGGTCATCGTGTTGCCCGGTTTATACTTCTCAGGATCCTTGATCCATTTTTTTACATTCTCTTCCGTATGATCCAATACGCCAGCTACTTTTTGACGCTCACCGAATGTAGCCAGATTCGGAGCCTGACGAGCTGCTTCAGGCCTGCTGTCATTTGGTGTCACCGCATGGCAGCCTATACAGCTTTGATTAAAGACATCTTCACCCTGTTTGGCTAGATCACCTGCAACGACAGGCTCCTTCGCGGCTTTCATATCTTTAGTCCACGCTTCAAAATCGCTTTTAGACTTCGGTACGACCTTAAAATCCATCAAAGCATGGGAAGGACCGCAAAGTTCAGCACATTTCCCGTAAAATAAGTTGTTCGAATCTTCTGCCTTTTCACTATCGAATTCTAAGAAAAACTGATTGACTCCATCTGTATTTGTATCCATCTTTCCTCCGGCAGCCGGTATCCAGAATGAATGTTTAACATCAGAAGCAGTTAGATTGAAGTATACTTTTTGATCGGTAGGCACAACCAAATCCTGACTTGTGACAACGCCAAGGTCAGGATATTCAAACTCCCACCAATAAAGATTTGCCCTAACATTAACAACAAGGGCATCCTTCGTTTTTCCATCCTTATCTTTCTTATCCATTGCCTTTGTGTCAGCTAAGTCGAATGTAGTGACGACGGTCGGAACAGCCAGAACAATTAAAAGAAGGATAGGAATAACAGTCCAGATAATTTCAAGTTTATGACTTCCTTCAATTTGTTTCGGTATTGTTTCGTCGCCTTTCTTCCGACGGAAGCGCAGTAAAACTACAACGAACAAAATAATCACAACAATAATTACCAGAACCATGATTAGTGTACTCAATATCAGTAAGTCAAACTGAGATTGCGCAACATTGCCTGCTGGCTTCAGCGCGGATAGGAATGGTTCGCCGCAGCCCGAAAGTACAAGTCCTACAATACCCAGCAGAGCAATCAGGCGCCATTTGTGCAGCCTTTTTTTCATAGCTTCAGAAACCCCTCTTTCGTCAAAATTTTCTCACAAAAATAAAAATGGGCGCAATTGCGAATATTCTCTCTATGTAAATTTCTAAAAAAGAAAGAATCCCTAATTTAAGGAATTATTACGATGATTCATGTAACCGCTCTTATGTATGACCCCGTTGATTCCGTTAATATGTATGAATGGCGGTCAGTGCATTATTTATCAGTAAGCTGGAGCCTGTAAAGGAACAGGCCGCCAGCTTATTTAAACCAAAACTAGATGAGAGTGACAATAACCATCGCTACAAATAAAATGGTCATATAATTTAAAGAATATACAAACATGGATGTTGCCCATTTAACATCATCTTTCTTTTTATACCCCTTAATCCCCAAAATAAGCCAACCCGTGCTCAATAATGCAGCAAGAATAACTAGCGGGGTTCCTAATGGAGTTAAAAAGAAAGGAATGAACATTAAACAGATGATCCATAGCATAATCGATCTTTTTGCCGCCTTGAACCCTTTTACTACCGGAAGCATGGGTACTCCAGCTGCACGATATTCTTCGACACGCCTCATTGCAAGTGCATAAAAATGAGGAGGCTGCCACAAGAACATGATCGCGAACAGGACCCAGGCGATCTTATCAAGGCCCGGGTCGACTGCAGCCCACCCGATAAGTGGAGGCACCGCTCCCGATATACTGCCTATAATCGTATTCGAGACAAATCTACGTTTGAAAACCATGGTATATAAAACAACATAAGCGAAGACGCCGAATGCTCCTAGGATGGCAGTTGTCATATTAGTCAATGCAAGTAAAATCAGCCCTGCAGCAATTAAACCGAAACTTAATGCCAATACCTTTGAAGGTTGTACTTTCCCAGTTACCGTTGGACGGTTTTTCGTTCTTTCCATTAAATGATCGATATCACGGTCATAATAATTATTGAAACTGCAAGATCCCGCCATTATGAGCGCCGAACCTGCAAGTGTATAAAACACTACATCCAGATTGTGTAAGAAGCTAAGCCCGGAAAAATGAAGAGCTAACCACACGCCGGTAAAAGCTGTAATTATATTTGAATTGACAATCCCCACTTTTATAAGTGCGAGAAAATCCTTCCAAGCTGTTGTTTCAGGTATATCCGATTGAAGGGCGGCTTTACTGTCCTCCATGACAGCTTCTGACAAACCCCTTGTTTCTGACATTTGTTTTCCTCCTTTAAATCATTCAAAACAGACGCAAATGAAAAAAAAACGTTACATATGCTATAGAACATTATTTCATACTTTTTGATATTTGTAACCAAGGAAGCGTAAACAAAAAGTAAATTATTTACCAATGACCGTTGTCAATGGAATCCATCGAGAGCTATCATTCTTAATATCATGCTTATTAACAGTAAAATTTAGTAAAATCATTTCTTCAATATATTAAAACACATTTTTGGAAGCTTTTGTGAAAATATTTCGGTTATTTTTTGACCAAATTGTGTCTCAATAATTTACTTCTCTTGTATGATGTTCATCAAGAACATGAATATTATGCTATTATCATCATCCCCTAGGCTTATTCCCTATTTTGCTCCTACTTGAAGGTTTACACTCCCTTTATTTCTATCAAAGTCTTATGTAACTTTCAACTATTTCAGGCATTTTAATTAATAGTTATAATATTAACGGAACTTGTAAAATCATTCTATTTTGTGTAATATCGAGGAAGTTCGACAAATATTATGAAAAACCTTATGCTATTATTAATTTTATGGAATAACCCTAAATTGCTACATAGAAAAAGGTGGGGCTACTAGTGAAATCGTCTCTTAAATGGTTTGCTGTTTTAACAACGGTTGTAATGCTTTTCATCTTACTTGGTGGAGCCTTAGTCACGAAGACGGATTCCGGCATGGGATGCGGCAGGTCCTGGCCATTGTGCAATGGCCAATTGATCCCTGACAAAATCACGATTGAATTGGTCATTGAGCTTTCCCATCGACTCGTTTCAGGTGCTGGAGGTTTCCTTGTTTTAATATTATCGTATATGTCTTGGAAAAAAATCGGCCATATTCGTGAAGCACGTTTCTTATCCGTCCTTTCTTTTGGTTTTCTGTTACTGCAAGGATTGATCGGAGCCGCTGCCGTCATTTGGTCACAATCCGATTTCGTCCTTGCCCTTCATTTTGGCATATCGCTCATTTCATTTGCTGCCGTCTTTTTACTGACACTGTTGATTTTTGAAGTGGACAAGAAGTTCGAAGCAGAAAGACTTATCGTTGACAAACGAATGAAATTCCATATTATTGGCGTATTGATTTTTTGTCTGGTGGTCGTATATACAGGTGCCCTTGTAAGGCATACAGAATCAAGTCTTATCTGTAAGGATTGGCCTTTATGCGTAAATGACAGTCTTGCACTCCCCTCCAACCTTTATGAATGGATTCAGATGGGGCACCGTGCAATGGCAGGAGCTATTTTCATTTGGGTATCATATGTAGCTTATATCGCAAAAAAACATTACAAAAATCAAAAAGTGCTATATGGCGGTTGGATTGCTGCATTCATTCTCGTATTTTTACAAGTTACCGCTGGAGCCTTTATCATTTTCTCAAGGCAAAACTTATATATCGCACTTACACACGCATTATTCATTGCCTGCTTTTTTGGTGTAATGAGCTATTTGATGCTATTGACATCGAGAAGCAAAAAAAATGCCCTGGCCAAGCAAAAAAGGAACTCCGCGCACTCTGTCAAAGGTCAGGAGGAACAGGATATAACGCCAACGGTACCCGCCCGTTAATGTCTGATTGTTCAATCAATAATATAATTAAGATAAAACAAAACCACCATTCCCGGGAATGGTGGTTTTGTTTTATCTTATAGTGAAGTTCAATGACCGTACACTGCCTAAAAAGAGGGTATAGGGCAGCTTAAAACCTCAAGCCTACCCTATATGCCCCAAATCATTCACAAGGTCACAGTCAGCGATATTACTTGGTTATTTCAAGCAATAAGTCTCCAGTACTGATCGCTTCTCCATCTTTTACATAAATATCCTTGATGGTCCCGGAGAATGGTGCTTGCACGGTAGTTTCCATTTTCATCGCTTCCGTAATGATCAGGTGATCCCCTTGCTTGACCTGATCGCCTTTCTCGACCACTACACGAATAACCGTACCTGGCATTGTCGCACCGAGTTGTTCTTTATTTTTAGGGTCAGCTTTCATTTTTGATACAACGGAAGATTTAATGTTTTCATCCTTGATGATCACTTCACGTGATTGACCATTCAACTCAAAATAAACGACTCGTGTTCCATCAGCCAATGGCTGACCGATTGAAACCAATTTTACGATGAGCGTTTTACCCTTTTCAATTTCAACTTCGATCTCTTCCCCCAGCCTCATTCCATATAAGAAAGTTGCGGTATCGAGGTTGGAAACATCACCAAATAGCTCAATCGTTTTATTGTAGTCCAAGAATACTTTTGGATATAGGGCATATGCAAGCACATCGAAATCAGTGACTGCCCGTCCCAATTCCTTGAATAATTCTTCTTTAAGAGCTGCAAAATCCACTTCTTCCAATAATTCACCCGGTCTTACTGTTATAGGTTTCTTCCCTTTCAGGATAACTTCCTGAAGCTCTTTAGGAAATCCTCCAACTGGCTGACCTAGATAGCCTTCGAATAACTCTATAACTGAATCAGGGAAATCGATGGATTTGCCTTTTGTCAGAACATCTCCTTCAGACAGGTTATTTTGAACCATGAATAAAGCCATGTCCCCAACAACTTTGGATGAAGGAGTTACTTTAACGATATCGCCGAACATTACATTGACACGCTGGTACATTTCTTTCACTTCATGCCAACGGTCCCCCAACCCCACTGCTTTAGCTTGCTGCTGCAAATTGCTATATTGACCGCCCGGCATTTCGTGTTTGTAAACTTCGGTATGAGGAGCATTCATGCCGCTTTCGAAGTCATGATAGAATTTCCTGACCTCTCCCCAGTATTCTCCTAAACGCTCTAGTGAATCGACTTCCAATTTAGGCTGTCTGCTTGACCCCTCCAGCGCATAATGAAGTGTTTGTACACTTGGCTGCGAAGTCAGTCCAGCTAAAGAACCAATCGCCGTATCAACGATATCCACACCAGCTTCGATCGCTTTCGAATACATGTAAATTCCATTTCCGCTTGTGTCATGAGTATGCAGATGGATCGGAAGTGATGTCGATTCTTTCAGTTCCGATACAAGGCGGTAAGCCGCTTCCGGTTTCAAAAGTCCTGCCATATCCTTGATCGCTAAAATATGGGCACCGGCATGTTCTAATTCCACTGCCATATTTTTATAGTAGTCGATATTATACTTGCTGCGTGATGAATCATTCAAATCCCCGGTATAACAAATGGCCGCTTCCGCAATTTTGCCGGATTGACGAACTGCATCAATGGCCAATTCCATCCCTTTAACCCAGTTTAAACTGTCGAAGATACGGAAAACATCAATGCCTGCACCCGCTGATTTCTCTACGAATTCACGAATGACATTATCAGGGTAATTTTTATAACCAACTGCATTTGAAGCCCTTAAAAGCATTTGTAATAGGACATTAGGTGCTTTTTTCCTGAAACTGATCAGCCTGTCCCATGGATCTTCTTTCAAGAATCGATACGCGACATCAAAAGTTGCCCCGCCCCACATTTCCATTGAAAATAAATCAGGAAGCAGTTTTGCTGTAGGCTCAGCGATATCAAGGATATCTTTCGACCTGATTCTCGTCGCAAGTAAAGATTGATGTGCATCGCGGAAAGTCGTATCGGTGATCAATACCTCTTTCTGTTCTTTGATCCAATTGACCAGTCCCTCTGCACCTTGCTCCTCAAGTATATTTTTTGTACCCGAGATAAGCGGCAGGCCACCAACATTCGGAATTGGAGCTGGATCAAAAACAGGTTTTTTCTTTTTCTCGACTCCCGGGAATCCATTCACGGTCACATTTCCGATATATGAAAGCATTTTTGTCCCACGGTCTTTTCGGACTGGGAACGTAAATAGTTCCGGTGTTGAATCAATAAAGGAAGTATCGTATTCGCCATTAATGAAATTCTCATGTTTTACAACATTTTCAAGGAATGGAATATTCGTTTTAATTCCACGAATCCTGAATTCCTTTAGGTTACGCACCATTTTTGATGCCGCCTGTTCAAATGAAAGCGCATGTGTTGAAAGTTTAACGAGAAGTGAATCATAATATGGTGTGATGACCGCACCTTGGAATCCATTACCAGCGTCCAGACGAACACCGAATCCCCCACCGGAACGGTAAACCATCATTTTCCCGGTATCAGGCATGAAATTATTCAACGGATCCTCAGTCGTCACCCGTGATTGAATCGCATATCCATGTGTTTTGATTCCTGACTGTTCGGGAATCCCAATCTTTTTGCCATGGAGTTCATGCCCTTCCGCTACCATTATTTGGGATTGAACGATATCAATGCCCGTAATCATTTCAGTAATGGTATGCTCAACCTGGACCCGTGGATTGACTTCAATAAAGTAAAATTCGCCATTTGCGACAAGGAATTCGACCGTACCGGCGTTTACATAATCAATATTTTTTGCCAACTTGACGGCTGCCTCACAAATCCTTTCCCTTAAATCCTCGGAAAGGGAAACGGAAGGTGCCACTTCCACAACTTTTTGATGCCGTCTCTGAACGGAACAGTCACGTTCATATAAATGGACGATATTTCCATGAGTATCAGCCAAAATCTGAACTTCTATATGCTTCGGGTTTTGAATGAATCTCTCTACATAGACTTCATCATTACCAAAAGCTGCTTTAGCTTCTGATTTTGCGCGATCATAAGCCTCTTCAACTTCTTCGATTTTTTCGACAATCCGCATTCCGCGCCCGCCGCCGCCTAAAGAGGCTTTTATGATAATTGGAAAGCCGTATTGTTCACCAAATTCCTTTACTTCTTCAACACTGGTCACCGGTCCATCGCTACCAGGGATAACCGGAATATCAGCCAGTTCAGCTTGTGTTCTGGCTTTTACTTTGTCACCAAACATATCTAGGTGCCTTGATTCTGGTCCGATGAAGATTATGCCTTCTTCCTCACAGCGTTTCGCAAATTCAATATTTTCTGAAAGAAAACCATAACCGGGATGAATCGCATCGACTCCGCTCATTTTGGCGATCGCAATTATGCCTTCAATATCCAGGTATGCATCAATCGGCTTTTTGCCTTCCCCAACCAAATATGCCTCATCCGCTTTATATCGGTGATAAGAACCATAATCTTCCTTTGAATAGATTGCAACTGTGTGAATGTCTAATTCCGTACATGCCCGAAAAATCCGTATCGCTATTTCTCCACGATTTGCCGCAAGTACTTTTTCTATACGTTTCCCCATTGCTACCACCCTAATCAATATGTATTTTTATTGAATATATAGAAAAAAAGCGTGAAAGACTTTCACCACTTTTTATTCAAGAATTTATATCCCAACCAAGGAGACCAATCTGATCAGCTCATTTTAACGCGGATGTAATTATTTCGATATATTTTATATTTTCGTTTTTTACATCCGATAAAGACTAAAAAGAGCCTTACACCAATAGCAAATGAAAATTTAGCTATAATAATATATTATCGATTTGACTTAACATTCAATTAATATAACCATAATACTAAAATTAACTGAATACAATAAAAAAATAAAAAATTACATATATTCGTATATAAAAACAAGGAATTAGCTCCGCCTTTCCGACTAACGTCCCATTGTTAATCAACGGCATTCGATTTAAAAATCCCAGATACTTAATGATTGATAGAGAAATTTGAAATCTGATCATAACCACCAAAAATTTCAGCGAAAATTCAAAAAAATAAAAAAAACAAAAATAAAAAAACACAATTGAGCTTCTGCGGATCAATTAGTATGTCATTATTGAATATAGTATAACACTATCAATTAATTAAGTACATAAATAAAAAACTCAAACAATCATCGAGATTTGTTTGAGTTAGTATGTTTTATCTATTATTTTTTTAATGATGCTTCATGCAAAACTGACAATTCTTGTTCAAGGGCCTCCAAAAGGGATTTACCCTCGGTTTCCTCTACCAAACCTAAGCGTACGGCAAAATCAATTTCTCGTGATAGGCCGAACATTTGTGTATCAAGTACCTCTTCATATAAAGGACATTGAGGCATAGTGAGATTTTCCATTTGAACTTTTATCAGTTTTAGAATCTTGTCAGCATCTGCTTTTAATAAAGCATAAGCTTTTTCTCGATGATTGACAAGCATATCAGATGCCATGTTAAATCCCCCCGCTCAGAGCGATTAAATCTTATCTCTAAATTCTACCTTTAGTTTTGTGAAAAAGCAAGGACATTGACAAACAATTTGCCATCGGGATATCACTCCCACCCCTCAAATGAATATATCAAGCCATGGAAATTGTTCACCATCGTGTAGATGTGACATTTCAATTATAATTGATTATAATCATTAAAGAGCACCAGAAAGGAATGAGATATTTGGAACCTATCGTATTTATAAACGGAAAAGTGAAATATCCAATTACGCTGGATCCTGGAGTATGGATTTTTGACGACCGTAAAGTTGAAATTGATACATATTTCCACGCTGAAAGAGTCCAAGTCAATGAATTAGAAGAATATACAATTGCTGCCTCCAAACATTGGCAAAAAGAAATACAGGAAGGCGCAATCATGCCGCCCACAATAAAAACGGAACGAAAGTTCGAGAAGCAAAGATTGCTGGAAGGGACTTTCGGCATCCCTTTTGAACCTTTTTTAAAAAATGCCGAACCAGAAAATGGGGTAACTGAAGTCATCGTTACAACCGATGATGAGGAGCTTACATTCCCGTTGGAAACGGCACTTGAATTTTTCCTGGGCTTTTCCAAGGATGGAAAGCCGCTTAAAATATCTGAGGGCGGCCCTATGGAAATTTATTTCGGGGACGCTTCCAATATCAATGATCCGATAAAAAATGTACGGTCTTTCACTGTTAAATAAGACTTAGTCCATTCTTTACCGAAAACTTCAGAGCAATCGGCAAGGGACATCCCTTGCCGATAAGATTATAAAAGCGTAGCTGCGAGCTGGGCCAATCCAGATCTTTCCCCTTTTATCAATTTAACATGGCCGGCAATGCGTTCTGTCTTGAATTTTTCCACCACATAGGTCAAACCATTATTATATTCATCTAAATAAGGGTGATCTATTTGCTCCGGATCCCCCATTAATACAATTTTGCTCCGCTCCCCGACTCTCGTCAAGATGGTCTTGACCTCATGTTTTGTCAAGTTCTGCGCTTCATCGATGATGATGAACTGATCCGGGATGCTCCTTCCCCTGATATAGGTCAGGGCTTCCACTTCAATCGAACTCATGCCAGCTAGAATGGCATCCAATTCCCCAGGTTTTTTCGTATTGAACAAAAATTGGAGATTATCGAAAATAGGCTGCATCCAAGGTCTTAATTTTTCTTCTTTTTCTCCTGGCAGATAACCAATATCTTTACCGACAGGAACAATCGGCCTGGCAACCAGAAGTTTCTTATATTGTGACAAATCTTCAGTTTGCATCAATCCAGTAGCCAATGCCAATAAAGTCTTGCCTGTCCCCGCCTTACCAATGAGCGTCACAAGCTTGATATCCGAACGAAGCAATAAATCAAGGGCCATCGTCTGCTGGACATTTCTCGGTTTAATTCCCCAAATATGCTCCCCTTCATACATCAATTTCTTGACTAGCCTGCAATTCTCATCCACTATCCCAATCGCCGAAGCTGAACTCCCCAGCGTGTCCTTCATCAACAGGAATTGATTTGGATAATATGAATCCTTTGTCAGTTCCTCCAGTGGCAGAAAACTTTTTTCATAAAACTTATTCAGATTATCAATCGATACAAACACTTCTTTGTGCCCAGCGTATATATGGTCCAGTTCTACGACACGATCATTTAAAAAGTCCTCTGCCTCAAGTCCGATGGCATCAGCTTTAACCCTGACGAGAGTATCTTTACTTACCAAAATGACCGTTTTTCCCTCTTCCTTTGTCTCTTCTTCCAAAGATAAGTTTTTCGCGACTGCCAATATCCTGTTATCATTCGTTTTCTCCACAAAAATTTCCTGGAGCTTATGAAATGAACGGTGGTTGAGTTCAATCCTAATGCTGCCACCATTATGAAGCGGAATGCTCTGATGTAGCTTCCCTTTTTCACGAAAGCCATCGATCAATTTCGATACTTGCCTGGCATTTCTTCCGATTTCATCCATATACCGTTTTTTAGAATCCAATTCTTCTAATACGACTGCCGGAATGACAACTTCATTATCTTCGAATGAATAAATCGAGTACGGATCCTGCAACAGGACATTCGTATCTAAAACATAGATTTTTTTCCCCAATATGACGCCTCCTGCCTGCTCTTTAGGATATGCCTTACCATTTACTACACTCAGAAGTTATGTAGCGGACGAGACTGTTGATAAAATATATGTTCCTTTGCATAAAGATAGAAGAACATTTACAGACTATAAAGAAAACTTCCAGCAAAAAATGCTATCCCCTATGTTGATGACAATATGTTTGGCTGCATTTAATACTTACCTGAATCAGACCTGTCATTGGTGGAAATGCTGGAACCTACAAAAAACATTAAGGAGGCTACACATTGCAAAAATTCATGTTGTCGCTCGCTGCTGTTCTGTTGATGACAGGTTGCTCAATGGATAATAAAAATGAAGTGTCCGAAAATAATGCGAAAAACAATTTAACGAAAGTCAATAACTCGACCATTGAGGAAGCAGACAGAAATACAGGTCAGCAAACAGCGGAAAGACTCACCGGTTTAGCTAAATCCATTCCTGAGGTGAACGATGCCTCCGCAGTCGTACTTGGCAAATATGCCATCGTCGGAATAGATATCGACCAAGATATTGAGCGGTCACAGGTCGGAACGATAAAATACTCAGTTGGTGAAACTTTAAAACATGATCCTGATGGCGCAAATGCCCTCATCGTCGCTGACCCGGATATAAATGAGCGGATCAGGGAGGTGGCCAGAGACATTAAAGACGGTAAACCGGTAACTGGGATACTAAATGAACTGGCTGACATCACAAGTCGGGTGATTCCTGAGGTTCCTGGTGATATTTTAACCCCAACACCGTCCAAGAGCATTGAAAAGGAAAAAAATAAACTTGATGATGAAACGGAAAGAAAAGAACTCGATAAAGAGCAAAATGATCAATCCAATCACTTTAAAGAATGAATATTCCTAACCCGAAGTCAATCTTCGGGTTTTTGTATTTATCCACCATGAACCAAGTATCGTTACCGTTCATATGTTAGTTTCACTTTATCCTCGTTTTACCATAAAAATATTGGTATACTTAAAAGCATATTCAAATTGAAGTGAGGTTCAACTAATATGAAGGTTAAATGTGTAATATGCGATCAAATTGAATCTATACCTGATGATAGCCCAGAAGCTAAGAAACTTCGCAACCGCCCTATACATACCTATATGTGCAATACATGCAACCAACGCATAGAAGAGCGTACGAACGAACGGATTGCAACCGGGAACTTCCGTCTTTACCGGACAATCAAAAATGAAGATGAATGGTAAAATACATTATAAAGTTTCCCTGATTGGTCTCATCAATGGAATTCTGCTTGGATTGATAATGAAGTGGGTCGAAATGTTTTCCGGTAAACAAGTGTATAATCTCCTATTGAATGTGGATTTCCTTCCTGTAATCGGAGCTGTTTCCTGGGGTGAGGCAACATTATTCTTTTTCCATCTCCTTTTCTCACTGGCAATTACGTTCAGTTACGTTTATATTCTTCGTCCTTTGAAGATTTTCAGGAATTGGAACAAATACACACTTGCTTTTTTCACGATCATTCCGGCAATCATGCTTTACTTCCCATTATCGGCGCTGTCGAAAACAGAAGCAGTCCTTCCTTCTGATTTGACAGCTTTCTTTTTGTGGACAATCTTACATCTTTTTTACGGACTTTCCCTCCCCAAAGCAATATAAAAAAGGACCGTGCGCATATCGCACGGTCCTTTTTTATCATTACTCGATATTTTTATACTTTTCTGGCTCCAACTGTATTTGGTCTAACATGATATCAATCAATTCAATTGGATAACGCTGCTTTTTCATTACGCCCCCCAAAAGATACTCGACGAAATAAAAAGGTTCTGTTTTTGAAACCGAATCGATTATCACCCGATGATCATCTTTCAGCATCTGCATGAAAAACATTTCTGTATCACGTGCTGCTGTATCATCAGGCCTTGCATCACAGACAACTTTGATCGTCAACCAATTGTATAAAGCATCCTGTAATGATTTCATCATCTTAAGCCTGTTCTTCTTTTCTCGAATTATGAAGACGGATTCGATAAATCCCCAGAACTAGCGAAGCGATGACTAATGCTTCCCCCATAGGAAGAAACACCGCGAAGAAAGAAAGAAGGGTACATCCAAGTGCCATTACCACATAAATGACCACATTTTTTAGCAAAGGTAACTTTTTGGCAAAACCTAACTGATAGACAAGGATGCATAATCCAAAGACCGTCAAATATAAATACCACATTCCCGCTTCAGGATTTTCATCCACTCTGTACAATGCTGCAAAAAATGATAATCGCTCTTGGATATCCAATCTTTTCTCCTCCTCTTGCTATTTATTTTTCTTCAACAGCAACTTTTTTTCTTTTAGCTGCTCTTTCACGTTCGTTTTTATCAAGAATTTTTTTACGAAGACGGATTGAATCCGGAGTTACTTCACAGTACTCGTCATCATTCAAATATTCTAGAGCTTCTTCAAGTGACATGATTCTTGGTTTTTTCATGGAAGAAGTTTGGTCTTTATTTGCTGAACGCATATTTGTCATTTGTTTCGCTTTAACGATATTGACAGTCAAATCGCTATCACGGTTATGTTCCCCGACAATCATACCTTCATAAATATCCGTACCTGGCTCAACGAAAATAACCCCGCGGTCTTCTACTTGCATAATACCATATTGTGTAGTTTTTCCTGATTCCATGGAAACAAGTACACCTTGACGTCTTCCGCCGACTTGACCTTGTGCCATTGGTTGGTAGCTGTCAAATGAGTGGTTCATGATACCATATCCACGTGTAATCGTTAAGAACTCAGTTGAATATCCAATAAGTCCGCGAGCTGGGATCGTGAACAGTAAACGAACTTGGCCGCTTCCGCTATTGATCATATCCAACAATTCACCTTTACGGGCTCCCATTGATTCCATGATTGAACCAGTGTGTTCCTCAGGTACGTCGATTTGTACACGTTCAACTGGCTCACAACGGACACCATCAATCAAACGAACGATAACTTCCGGTTTAGAAACTTGAAGTTCATAACCTTCACGTCTCATATTTTCGATCAGGATGGAAAGGTGAAGCTCCCCACGGCCTGAAACAACCCAAACATCCGGAGAATCAGTATTTTCGACTCTTAAGCTGACATCCGTCTGCAATTGGTTTCTCAAACGCTCTTCAATTTTACGAGCTGTAACGAATTTACCTTCACGGCCTGCGAATGGGCTGTTATTTACAAGGAAAGTCATTTGTAATGTTGGCTCGTCAATACGCAGGATAGGCAGGGCTTCAGGATGTTCAGTCGGACAAACCGTTTCCCCTACGTTAATATCCTCCATACCTGAAACGGCAATTAAATCACCGGCAACGGCTTCTTGGATTTCAACTTTCTTCAAGCCAATATAACCAAAGATTTTCGTTACTCGGAATTGTTTAACCTTCCCATCAAGTTTCATTAATGAAACTTGTTGACCTACATGCATTTTACCGCGGAATACACGGCCAACCCCGATACGTCCTACATAATCATTATAGTCAAGTAAAGCCACTTGGAATTGAAGCGGTTCATCTGAGTTATCAATTGGTGCTGGGATCGTTTCGACGATTGTTTCGAATAGTGGGGTCATGTCTTTTTCTTGTTTAGCAGGATCTGAATCCAAGCTTGCAGTACCAGCAATACCTGAAGTGAAGACAACTGGGAACTCTAACTGTTCTTCTTCAGCTCCAAGTTCGATGAATAAGTCAATTACTTCATCTACCACTTCATTTGGACGTGCAGAATCTTTATCGATTTTGTTCACGACAACGATTGGTGTAATCTTTTGTTCCAATGCTTTTTTCAACACGAAGCGAGTTTGTGGCATACAACCTTCATATGCATCAACAACAAGTAGAACGCCATCAACCATTTTCATGATCCGTTCCACTTCACCACCAAAGTCGGCATGACCAGGTGTATCCAAAATATTGATTCTTGTATCTTGGTATTGAACTGCTGTATTTTTCGCAAGAATCGTGATTCCGCGTTCTTTTTCAATCGCATTAGAATCCATCGCACGTTCTTCCACATGTTCATTTTCACGGAAAGTACCAGATTGCTTAAGCAACTGATCCACTAACGTCGTTTTACCATGGTCAACGTGGGCAATGATGGCTATATTACGAATATTTTCTCTTAATTTCAAAAAATTCACTCCTAAAAAAGTTTGTGTATAACGTATCACTAGTATTAGCTTACATATTATATCACAAACATACTAGAAACAAATACAGAAATTATGTACAATAGATATATTAGGGGTGATATTAATGAACATTAAATGGAATTTCTTAATATTAGCGGTATTGGCAACATCAAGTATCGGCTCCATTGGCATCTTCATTGCTGAGAAGAGCTTGATTGGAATATTAGCTGCAATCGTTATTCTTTGCGGAATCATGGGGTTCGGTTTCACTCAGAAGAAGAAATTGCGCGAAGCCGGGAAGTTATAATATGAAAAACTCGCTGACAGACAGCGAGTTTTTTTTGTTAATTATTTCATAATGAACATTTTAATCCATCCGTGCCAAACTGTGGTACTGCTTTCAACTAGACCTTGATTCTAATGACTGGAATTTCCTGATAAGTATTTATCGAATACTTCTTTATGGAGCCCTGGTTTAGATACGAAAAGTGAGTCACCTTTTATAAAATCCAATTTGTCACCTTTAATATTACTAACTTCCCCGCCCACTTCCTCAACCAGTAAAACTCCTCCGGCAAAGTCCCAGGGCATGAGTCTCATGGTTATGTATGCATCTATCCTTCCAGCTGCGACGAAAGCAAGCTCCAATGCTGCGGAGCCATAAGAACGTGTCCCTCGTGCATCCCGAACTAGCGGTGCCAAAAGATTCGGATCGATCCTTCGGTTTTCCGTTACCCAGCTTGCATTTATGGAAATTATCGCTTTGCTTACTGATGCCTCTTCTAGTGATTTCAGCCTTTGATCATTCAGAAATGCTCCTTGCCCCTTAATCGCATGATATAATTCATCGCTAAAGACATCATAAACCATGCCGATCTTTCCGATGCCATCCACATAAACCCCAAGGGAAATTGCAAAATTCCTCTGTTGATGAATGAAATTCAACGTTCCATCAATTGGATCGATGATCCACACAGTACCTTTTAAGTCTTTAATATCATTACCCATTCCCTCTTCCCCGAATATGCGGTGTTCAGGGAACACTTCGTTGATTTTTTCACAAAAAAACTTTTCTATCCCCTTATCCATATTAGTAACCAAATCATTCGGATTCGTTTTCATTTCAATATTCAACTTGGTTTCAAAGGACGCCCTTAGCCTAGTACCCGCTTCTTTCATCCATAACTTCGCATATGTATCCATTTCCTTGACAGATGCCATTATAATATCCCCGTCCTTTGTGATCAGAAACTACATTAAAATGATCCTCTTCTAAAGATTAAAGCAAATATAGCTTGCCTTCAAGTTTTTAACATCTTAAATTTTCCATTTTTTTAAATATATAAGGAAAGAAGGCTCCTTGTAACCACCCATCCAATAATCGGTTTTGCAATTATGAGCTAGCGAGCACAAATACTTTTCAAACCAATTTGAATTAACGTTTCCCTTCCTTATTAAAGGGACCCGGACAAAATAAAATACTATCTTATTATATATTGGACATTTAATGAAAAACGGACACATTATTTTTAATAAATAAAGTGTCCGTTCATCTATAATAAAATTCCTTGTATTGAAATTGATTCATTTCCTTTATTCATTCTCCTTCAAGATCTCTGCAGCCAATTATTTACAAGGCTTTCAATTTCAACAATTCCAAGCGGATGCGTTCTAGCCTTTGCTTGCATTGTGACCTCTTTTGGTCATTCTCTTCACCAATAGCTTCAAAAAGGGTTGCTAATTCATAGTCCATTTCCATCCTTAACACTGCAGCTCTATGTCTTTCAACTTCTTTAGCTTTTAATGCTTGGTTCATGACTTGTTTCATAATTAACATTCTCCCTTCAACAATTAACGTAATTTTCTGAATTTATCTTATCATATGACTTCCTACCTCAAATAGCAACTAATTTGTGTTATAACCTATAAGGAAATTTACATTGCCAATCCAAATCGTATTTTTTAAATTTTACTTTTACTTATGCTACAATATGTGCAGATATTACGGTAGGAGAGATGAAAATGAATGTAGCAAGTTTTACAGCAAATGATTTTGATGTTTTTAAAATTGATGGTTTGGAACCGCGCATGGATGCTTTAAAAGAACGGATCCAGCCCAAACTACATGCACTTGGAGAGCACTTTTCTCAAAAACTGTCAGTTATGACCGGCGATGAAATGCACCCTCATGTTGCAAAGCATGCCAGACGGTCAGTGAATCCTCCTAAAGATACTTGGGTTGCTTTCGCTGCCAATAGCAGAGGTTATAAAATGATGCCGCATTTCCAAATCGGGTTATGGGAAACGCATATGTTCATCTGGTATGCCGTGATTTATGAAGCCCCTAATAAAACTGAAATCGGAAAGCGGCTGGAGCAACAGGCAGGCCAATTGGTGAAAAGCATTCCCTCCCATTATGTTTGGTCAATGGACCATACAAAACCTGATGTCATCACTCATGGTGGTCTTGGAGTAGATGATTTGAATTCAATGTTCACTCGTTTGCAAACTGTAAAAAAAGCCGAAATCCTTTGCGGTATAAAAATTTCACGTGATGACGCTATTAAGTTAAAAGATGATGAATTCATTCAAACCATTCAAGATGCGTTTGAACATCTTTTACCCTTATATCAATTAAATTAAACACAGTTGCTTCGTATTCGGATTGGATATCGGATGCCTTCAAATAAACTGGGTAAGAAAAAAGGAGAGCCTTGACGGCTCTCCTTTCCTTATTTCTGCGCTACTCCTTTGCTTGCTTGTATCAAATCACCAATTTGATCTTCCTTGCCTGTTTCCAAGCATTCGATGATCTTGCTGCCGACAATGACACCATCGCAGTATTGTGCTGCATCACGGACATGATCTGGCGTCGATATGCCGAACCCAGCAAGAACGGGAACGGGACTTATCTCTTTTACCTTCTTCAAATAGCCTCCAAGTTCTTCCCCAAAGGCGTCACGGGCACCCGTAATGCCTTTGACTGTAACTGCATAGATGAATCCCTCCGCCCCTGCAGTAATCTCAGTGATACGTTCTTTCGAAGACGTGAGGGTCACAAGTCGGATAAGAACGATCCCTGCCGTTTTGATTGATGAAAAGATGGCTTCTTCTTCAATCGGTAAATCGGGGATGATGCACCCGGAAATCCCTGCACGGAGACAGTCATTCGTAAACTCTTTAAGTCCATATGCCAGGATTGAATTCGTATATCCCATTAAAATAATTGGGATGGTCACTTCATTTTTGATTTCCATTACTTTTTTCAGGACATCTTTTAAAGTTGTTCCATTTTCCAAAGATCTGATGCCGGCTTGTTGGATAATCGGTCCGTCAGCGACAGGGTCAGAGAATGGTATACCTAGTTCGACGGCAGTCGCACCGCTGTTTTCAAGGAAAAGAAGCTGGCTCTTTAACCGTTCAAGACCTCCATCCCCTGCCATTATATAAGGGATGAATGCTTTTTCCTTCTTTGTTTGACATTCTTCAAGCGCATTTGTTAATTTATTCATGTTCACTACCCCCCATCAATGATTGGACCGTTTCAACATCCTTATCACCACGGCCGGACAGGCAAATTACGAGTCCTGTTCCTTTTTCCATTTCTTTAGCAAGCTTTAAACCGTAGGAAATGGCATGTGAACTTTCTAAAGCGGGAATGATCCCTTCCTCCCTGGAAAGCATCGCTAAAGCTTCCAAGGCTTCATCATCGGTTACTGAAGTATATTCAACCCGATTTGTATCTTTTAAGTAACTATGTTCAGGCCCTACCCCTGGATAATCCAGCCCTGCTGAAATTGAATGTGCCTCCTGGATCTGACCGTCCTCGTTCTGCAGTACATACATGAATGCCCCGTGGAGCACCCCAGGTTTCCCCTTAGTCAAACTTGAAGCGTGTAATGGTGTTTCAAGTCCATGCCCTGCCGCTTCCACTCCGTATAATTTTACCGTTTCATCCTCAATGAAGGGATAAAACATTCCCATTGCATTACTTCCTCCGCCTATGCAAGCGACTACTGCATCCGGTAGGGAATGAACCGCCTCCGAATATTGACGCTTTGTTTCATTTCCTATCACGCTTTGAAAATCACGTACAATAACGGGGAATGGATGCGGACCAAGAACCGATCCCATTATATAGTGGGTGTCATCCACATTCGCCACCCAATATCGTAACGCCTCATTCACTGCATCCTTCAGTGTCCCGCTTCCTTGTGATACAGATATGACCTTGGCTCCCAAAAGCTCCATCCTGAATACATTCAATTTCTGTCTCCTGATATCTTCTTCTCCCATAAAGATGATGCATTCCAGCTTCAGCAAAGCACACACAGTCGCCGTTGCAACTCCATGCTGTCCTGCACCCGTTTCGGCAATAACCTTTTTCTTGCCCATTTTCTGAGTCAGCAAAGCCTGACCGATCGTATTGTTTATTTTGTGGGCTCCGGTATGATTCAAGTCTTCTCGCTTCAGATAAATATCTGCACCTCCAGCAAGCCTTGTCAAGTTCTCCGCAAAATAAAGTGGTGTTTCCCGACCGATATATTGTTTCAGGTAATAATTTAGCTGCCTTTGGAATTCAGGATCATTTTTAGATTGTTCATATACTTCTTCAAGCTCCGTAATCGCCGCCATTAAAGTTTCCGGAACGAAACGGCCTCCATATGCTCCAAAATGTCCAGTTTTATCAGGCTGTGTATAAGTGTTCATCTATTCATTCCTCTTTTCCGGCTGTATATTTTGCCTCATTAATAAATGCCTTTATTTTTACGGCATCTTTTAATCCGTTTGTTTCAACGCCGCTGGCTACGTCAACTGCGAATGGTGAAACGGCATTAATCGCTTTTCTGACATTTTCCGGAGTCAGCCCACCCGCTAGAATTACCTTCCCGGGTGGCAGATCCGCTTTTCGGATCATATCCCAATCCAAAGTCAATCCCTTTGCAGATGAAATCTTAGGAAGATCTACTAATAGATAATCCGCTGGGTATTCATGAAGGTTTTCAAGGTCTTTCTCTGAATTGACGGCAAAGGCCTTTATCACCGGTAGAGGCATCCTGCGGGCAAAGCTGGCAGACTCGTTACCATGAAGCTGAATATAATCCAACCCTGCGATTTCAGCACTTTTTATCACTTCTTGTTCAGTTTGATTGGCAAACACTCCGACTTTTTTAACCTGTCCAGCTAGATTCGCCACGATTTCTCCTACTATCTCTGGCTCAACCTTCCTGCTACTCTCGGCAAAAATGAAACCAATGAAGTCTGCCCCAGATTCAACAGCAGTCTGAGCGTCTGCCAATGTCTTTATCCCACAGATTTTCACTAACATATTAATCTCCTTATATACTCATTTGCAGTTCGGCCATCGTGTGCGGAAGATTTGACGTAGTCATCAGTGTCTCCCCGACTAAAATCGCTTTTGCACCAGCTTCCTTCACACGCATCACGTCTTCTTTTGTTTTGATTCCACTTTCACTGATAATGATATGGCGTTTTGGATCAAGTAACTTCGCCAATCGTTCCGTTACAGCCAAATCCACTTTGAAAGTCTTTAAATTCCGATTGTTAATCCCTATTAACTCTGCATTCAGCTCTAAAGCCCGTTCCAGTTCGGCTTCATCATGGACTTCCGTCAATACTTCAAGCCCTTTTCTTTTTGCATATTGATATAATTCATGAAGGCGCTCTTTAGAAAGTGCTGCGACAATCAATAGAATGATAGTGGCACCAGCTTGATGGGCGCGATCGATTTGGACTTCATCGATGATGAAATCCTTGCACAATCTGGGAATCTGTATGGCCTCGCTTACGATTCTCAAATCTGCAATCGATCCTTTAAAGAAAACCTCATCCGTCAATACGGATATCGCTGCTGCTCCGCCGCTTTCATATGAAAGGGCCTGCTCGATCGGATTTACATTGATTTTAATATCCCCTTTTGAAGGGGAAGCCCGTTTTATTTCCGCGATAACCGCCATTGATTTCGCCGTTTTCAAATTCTCCACCAAAGATGGTCTGACTATGTTGATCATTACCGAATCTTCTAAGCCCCTTTCTTTTAATTTTGCGACTTCCGCCTTTTTCTGTTCGATGATTTTCGTTAAGATATTTTCCATTACATGACCACCTTATTTCTATTGCCATAAGCAATCAGATTTTCTAACTTCGCAAGTGCCGATCCGCTATCAAGGCTTTCTTTAGCCATGGAGATCCCTTTTTTGATCGTTGCTGCCGTACCATGTGCGTATAATCCCAATCCAGCATTCAATAAAACGGTATCACGATAGGCCCCTTTTTCCCCTTTGAGAAGCCTAAGCATGATATCTGCATTTTGTTTGGCGTCACCGCCGCGAATGGCATCATTTCCGTAAACCGGGAGATCCACTTCTTCAGGGTGCAGCGTAAAGGGAATGATATCCCCTTGCTCCAAAAGCACGAGTGAATTTTCACCCTGTAGGCTCGCTTCATCCATAAACCCGGCGCCATTAATCACGACCGCGCGTTTCCTGCCTAATTTATGTAGGACTTCCGCAAAAAGCTCGAGCATATCACGTCGATTGATTCCCATTAATTGCGTGTCGAGTTGCACTGGATTTGTCAGAGGACCGATTAGATTAAATATCGTCGGGATTTTCAGTTCTTTTCTCACTTTCATTATCCGTGCAATATTAGGGTGGACCGATGGGGCAAATAAGAATGTGATTCCATTTTCCTCCAACAGTTCTTTTAACATGTCAGGCCCCAAGTACAAATTAACACCTAATTCTTCCAATACATCGGCACTGCCCGTTTTGCTTGAAATGCTGCGGTTTCCATGTTTGGCAACCTTGACACCGGCCCCGGCAAGTACGAAGGCTGATGCTGTACTTATATTGAAGCTTTGTGACCCATCTCCTCCCGTTCCGCAATTATCCATCACATTAAGAGAGCTTGTTCGTACACTTCTTGCTTCTCTTCTCATGACTCTGACAAGGCTTGCTATTTCACCTGCCGTTTCCCCTTTGGATTTTAGGGCAATGATGAAAGCTGCCATCTCGCTTTCAGTGATATCTTTGGAAAATAACGCTTGGGCTGCTCTGCTCATCTCTTCTTCCGTCAATGTTTGACGCTCTGCTAACTTCGCTAAATACTCCTTCACCGCTAACTCCCCCAGTCGTTTTTGTTTTATAGGATGGATTGTTCCTTTTCAGATTGGAAGGTTCCCGCAATCTCATAAAATTGATGTAATAATTCCTTGCCGATTTTCGTCCCTATTGATTCAGGGTGGAACTGTAAACCGTAAAGCGGGAATTCTTGATGTTTCAGGGCCATGATCTCCCCATCATCCATCGCTACTGCCGTCACAGTCAGTTCATCTGGCAAACTCGCCCTTTCAACTACAAGGGAATGGTAACGCATTACCGGGAATTGTAAGTCCTGTTTGGCAAATACACCTGTTCCATCATGTTCGATAACCGATGTTTTCCCATGCATGATTTGTTTCGCTCCAACCACATTCGCACCAAAAACTGCCCCAATGGCCTGATGCCCCAAACAAATGCCCAATAGCGGAACCTTCTCATAAAAATTTCGGATGATTTCCATACTGATACCAGCATCTTCGGGCCTGCCGGGTCCCGGGGAAATGACAATTGCCATTGGATTCAGTTCCTCAATTTCCGCAAGGGTGATTTCGTCATTCCTTTTTACTATGATTTCTTTCTCCACTTCTCCTAAATATTGATAAAGGTTATAAGTGAACGAGTCATAGTTATCAATTAATAAAATCATTTTGTGTGAACCTCCATTAAAGCGCGTGCTTTATTTTGTGTTTCTTCAAATTCCGTTTTTGGGTCTGAATCATATACAATTCCTGCCCCTGCCTGTACATAGGCCTTGCCATCTTTAATGATCATCGTCCGAATCGCTAAAGCCATATCAAGATCCCCTCCAAAACCAATGAACCCTATCGAGCCCGAATACATCCCCCGTTTACAATTTTCCAGTTCATTGATCAGCTCCATTGCCCTGATTTTTGGAGCTCCGGAGACTGTTCCGGCAGGGAGGCAGACCGTCAGCGCATCTAAACTCGTGAAACCTTCCCTAAGCTTTCCGCTAACCTTCGAAGCAATATGCATGACATGCTGATATCTTTGAATTTCCATTTCCTCGGTAAGGTGGATTGAACCGATTTCGCAAACCCTGCCAAGATCATTCCTGCCCAAATCAACAAGCATCTTATGCTCGGCAAGTTCCTTTTCATCCATCAGCAGGCTTTTTTCGAAGCCTTTATCTTCTTCATCCGTTTTCCCTCTCGGCCTTGTACCGGCAATGGGATTAACATGAACCATTCCTGATGAAACGCTGATCAAACTTTCAGGAGACGACCCAATAATTGTATAATCACCAAATTCTATATAAAACATATAAGGAGAGGGGTTGGCTAAACGCAAACGACGGTAGGCATCGAAAGGCTCCCCATCGAAGTCCGCTTTGAACCTTTGTGATAAAACAACTTGGAACACTTCACCAGCTATTATCGCTGATTTAACTTCAAGGACCATTTTCTCGAATTCATCCTGACTGAAATTCGATTTGAATTCCAAATATTCCGACGATATTTCCTTTGACGGTTTGCTTGCCTGATTGATTTTTTCCTTCATCCCCAATAAACTTTTTCCGCTATCTTCTTCCGCAGTCAAAAGATGGATTTTTTGCAGAACATGATCGAATATATACAGTTCTTTATAAAAGAGAAAATGAGCATCAGGCATTTGCAGAGAATCAGGAGGCACCGGACCTATATTTTCATACAGACGAACGATATCATAGCCCATATATCCGATTGCACCACCGTTAAATGGCGGAAGATGTATGGGAGCCTCTTCTATCTCCACTAATAATTCGTTTTTTAGAAACTCGATGATATCCATGTTCTTTACAATTTGATCACCGGTTTCAGTATCTTTCACATTTACTTGGCCAGCAAGTGATGTCACCTCGAGATAAGGTTTTGAACCTAGATAAGAGTAGCGGCCGTTGTCATGATGCGAATTCGAGCTTTCCAATAAAAACTTCTGGTCACCATCTAATTTCTGAAATATGGCAATGGGTGTGTGGATATCCCCTTCAATTGTGTCCATTTTGAAACGGAGTATTTTTTTTTCATCCAAATTATTCATCCTTCAATTCCCTCCCGATTCTTATGCGCTCTTATAAACCCCTGGAAGGGAAAACCCTTTCGGCCAAGAGCCGGAGTTTTCATATCCTCTGGTTTTTGATTTTTTTCTAAAAAGGTATATATATTGAAATTCCAATAAAAAAATCCCCCGCAAACACAATTATGTGTCTGCAGAGGACGGTAAACCGCGGTGCCACCTCAAGTTGGAAAAACTCATCATTTTTCCCTCTCAAGCAAGAAATGAAAAATTCTTGCGATTACCCTTTAACGGTGGCGGCCGAGTTTCCCTACTTATTTCAAGAAACCACTCATAAGTCCATTCATCTTCTTATATCGTACCGGTTTCCACCTATCCCGGCTCTCTGTTACGCATCTAAAAAGATTACTACTCTCATTCATAGATTTAATTATCATTTCCATAAAAACGCAAAAAGGGCCCTCATCCAAAGGACGAGGAACCCGTGGTACCACCTTAATTAGCTAAATTAGCTCACTTTACGGCATTAACATGCCTATCTCCATTAACGATGAGATAATCGCCAAAGCCTACTCCGTTCATCCGTTTCGGTTTGGGGCTCGGAAGTCCATTCGCTTAAATTCGTTCACCAGTTTTCAGCAACCACTGGCTCTCTGCAGAACATCATTAAGGTACTCTTCTTCGTCACTGCCTTTATCATTTTCTTGCTTATTATGTTAAAACAATCTTTTCAGTAAGTCAATGGAGTTTTCTAAAAATATTTTTAATTTTTCATTTTTATCCATTCCCCGTCATCGATTCCTTTTGCCTTCTTAATAACAAGATAGGCTGAATAAGTGCTGACTGACTCAAACTCATCCGTATACTTTTTTTCATCCGCCTTACCGGGGACTATTTCCTTGAATCTTCGGTAAGCCTTCATAAATTCTTCCTTTTGTATTTTATTTTCATAAGCCTTTTCTACAGCTTCAAAGAATCTGATCACATCTACGATTTCTTCAGTAGACCAATCAAGATCCATTGGATATTGATAATCCATACCCTAAACACGCTCCTTCTAGATAGTTTTTCATGCTGTCCGGCAGTCCATGCATCATCAGTCTGCCCATTTTGAACGAATTGCTTCCGCTTGGTCGATAATCCGACTGAATAGTTCAGCAGTCGATGGTACATCATGAATCAGCCCCATCACTTGTCCGGCCCAAGCAAAGCCTTCACCTTCGACACCGTCATGGATATAACGCTGATTCGCTTTTCCGCTTATGTAATCCTTCAATTGTTCATATCCGCCATTTTCTTTTTCTATTTCAAGAATCTTATCGGTCCAGCTGTTTGCAATTACCCTTGCTGGTGCACCAATGGAACGCTTGATGACAACGGTATCATTTTCTGTGCCGGAAACCAAGGCATTTTTATATAATTCATGTGCATGAACACATTCCTTGACCGCTATGAATCGTGTTCCCATCTCAATTCCTTCGGCACCAAGTGCCAATGCTGCCATCAAACCGCGTCCATCGCCAAAACCACCCGAGGCGATGACTGGAATATTAACGGAGTCCACAACTTGAGGAATTAACACGGAAGTTCCAATATCATCACGGCCTAAATGTCCTCCTCCCTCTTGACCAACTACCATCACCGCATCTGCCCCAAGCTGCTCAGCTTTCATTGCCTGCCTTTTTGCAGCAACAAGCACGAGTTTTTTCACCTGGGTGCCTTTGACGTAATCAAGAAATGGTGCAGGGTTGCCGCCGGTTACGGAAACAGCTACGATATCCTCTTTCAAGGCTGCTTCCAGCATGTTTTCATAAGGTCTTCCATGCTGTCCGATTGCAAAGTTCACACCAAACGGTTTATCCGTCAATGATTTGGTTTTTCTAATTTCATCTGTCAGTTGCTCCGGGTTGTCCAAGGACATGGCCGTTACCTGCCCCAGCCCTCCTGCATTCGAAACTGCCGCCGCCAGGTCTGCATATGCTAAATGGGCCAATCCCCCTTGTACGATTGGGTATTGAATGCCTAACAAATCGGTCACACGCGTTTTCCACTTCAAACTCCTCAGCTCCCTTTTCATTTTATGTGGTTTGTTTATTTAGCTGAACTCTAAAACCATTAGCTTCATTATGGCAAATATTGTTTAGCCGTTCAATTTTTAAACTCACCTACAATATTAATAAAAGAAGAATTCTTGAGTAAATCCAGTAAATACTAGGAAAATGGACATTTATAATCTGCTGATAATTTTATTGGGCCCCTTAACAACAAAGACATATATAAATGGTTTAAGTCAGGACATTAAAGTCACTCTAGGCATTTATTATAAGACGTGCTATAATTCATATGTTTTATGTCTATCCACATGCTTACTAACCATACGATGGAATCGGAGAAACATACGATCATTAATAGAAAGGGAGTATATACTCCCAAAGATTATGTACCTATTTTATTGAAAAGGGGCCACAAAGAATTGTCACAGAATGAAACACCCTTATACACTGCCTTATTGCAGCATGCAAAAAAAAATCCCGTTCAATTTCATATTCCAGGCCATAAAAAAGGGAAAGGAATGGACGCTGATTTCCGTAATTTCATTGGAGAAAATGCATTATCCATAGATTTAATCAATATCGCTCCACTCGATGATCTCCATCAGCCAAAGGGGATCATTAAACAAGCTCAGGATCTTGCCGCGGAAGCTTTTGGGGCGGATCACACATTCTTTTCCGTTCAAGGAACAAGTGGAGCGATCATGACAATGGTCATGACAGTCTGCGGACCTGGGGACAAAATCATCGTCCCAAGGAATGTACATAAATCCGTTATGTCTGCCATTGTATTTTCCGGAGCTGTTCCCATTTTCATCAATCCTGAAATAGACAAAGATTTGGGCATCTCACACGGAATCACCGTCGATGCCGTCGAGAAAACTTTAAAGGAACATAGCGATGCAAAAGGATTGCTTGTCATCAATCCAACCTATTTCGGCATTTCGGCCGATTTGCAAAAAATAGTGGAAGTTGCTCATTCCCGCCAAATCCCAGTACTGGTGGATGAAGCACATGGTGTCCATATACACTTCCATGAAGACTTGCCCATGTCAGCCATGCAAGCTGGAGCAGATATGGCTGCAACGAGTGTTCATAAACTGGGCGGTTCACTAACGGGAAGTTCCATATTAAATGTTAAGAACGGTTTGGTTTCCGCAAATCGTGTTCAAGCCATATTGAGCATGCTCACAACCACCTCAACCTCCTATATCCTACTGGCTTCCCTGGATACGGCCAGAAGACAACTTGCGACGGTAGGGAGGGAAATGATTGATGAAGCGATCAATCTCGCAGGGTATATCCGTGAGGCTGTTAATGAGATTCCTTATCTTTATTGTGTCGGCAGCGAAATTCTCGAGAGTGAGGCAGCCTTTAGTTATGACCCGACTAAATTAATCATATCCATCAAGGAATTGAATATTACCGGATACGACGTTGAGAAATGGCTTCGTGAAAAGCATAATATCGAAGTGGAACTTTCTGACTTGTACAATATCCTTTGCCTGATAACACCTGGAGACTCAAAAACAGAAGCGGATCTTCTGATTGCTGCCCTTAGAGACTTGGCGGATGAGTTTAAGGAAATGGCGGCTGAACATGAAAAAATCGAGGTCCTGCTTCCTGATACACCACCACTGGCTTTATCACCAAGGGAGGCATTTTATGCAGACACCGAAGTGGTTCCCATTGAGGAATCTGTCGGCAAAATTAGCGCTGAGTTCATCATGGTTTACCCGCCTGGAATTCCGATCTTCATACCAGGGGAATTGATTACTGAAGATAATATCAATTACATCCGGAAAAACATCGAGGCCGGCCTTCCTGTTCAAGGCCCTGAGGACCCAGAAATAAAATATTTACGCATCATTAAAAATTGATTGATTCCATCAAACCAGAGCAAAGTGCTGCTCTGGTTTTTTTGCCCCTTATTATTGAGCAAGCAACTCCCGATCAACTGAAGATTTCGCTTCATTAACTTCTATAAAAAGGGTGCCCCAGGTTACAATCCTGAAACACCCTTAAATTCTATTAATCTTATTATCCTTTTTCGATTTATTTTTCAGAGGCAGCTGTATCACAGCTTTGGCAGTTGTGATTGTGTGTATATAGTACACTTACTTTTTCATCTTCAAAATGTTCAATCGTGCTATTGCAAGTTTGACATACGATAGTTCCCATTTTTACAACCCCTTCCTCTATATTGTATGCATCAATAACGTAATGTAACCGCTTTATCTGAATTATAATATAACACATTTATTATTTCAAGTTAAAAAGTATAACATATATGCTTTTTTTCCATTTAATGAACACTCATGTTGGAATAAATTGACTTTAATCGTTCGTTAGAGTGATTCCTTTTTGGACCCTGGAGTTCATTTCATCGCACCCCTTACTTTTGCATAGCAAGGTGAAAAAGGAATTTCGCCTTTTAATTTACATATAGATATGTATATAATACATCCATAAAATGTTAATATATTCTTATATCCTATCGATCTAAGGGGGATCCACATGACTGAAAATGCCTATATCAAACTCGTTCCTGAGTCCGTGAAAGGGACTGTAACCATCGAAGACGTGAAAGAATTGCTGAACTATTATCAAATGATCACAGCGAAAACCGGAAAGCAACTGGATTGGGACTATGATAAGAAAGCATTTCCTTATGAAATGAAAGAACCAGAAAAGATGAAAGATAAGGCCATATACCTCCAATCCATAGAAGATCGATATCACATGATATTAATAGGCGTTGACCAAGAAGTCGTTAAGGATGAAGATGGATCAGAGCGGATTCAATCCTATATCCAGTTCACCCTCCCTGAAACAGCAACTTTCGGTGATAAGGGGAAAGCTAATGAACTGTGCAAGTTCCTTGCAAAGAAATTACGGGCGCAGCTACATCTCTTCAATAAACGGGTGATGTATTATTATCCAAGGAAATAAAAAAACCTGCAGAAGCCGGAATTGCCTCATGCAGGCGTTTCAATTAACTTTGGATCAAGGATCTCATAACCTTCCTTTTGAAAACCTTTCACGATATCCTCGATGGCTTCACTCGTCCATTTCCGGTCATGCATCAGTAAGTTCGCACCATTTCCTAAATAAGGGCTGTTCAACATGATTTCCGTTAACGCTGTTTTATCCTGATATCCTTTTTCCCAGTCATATCCATATGTCCAATTCATGACCAACATTTTTTCTTTCTCAGCGACTTTTTTTGAATGCTCGGTATTCGATCCAAATGGCGCCCTAAAGTACTTCGGGCTTACCCCTGTAATGCCTTCTACCATATTGTTCAATTTTACGATTTCCCGCTCTTGTTCTTTTTCGGTCAACTGTTTTAAATTCACATGGGAATAAGTATGATTACCGATAGAAAAACCCATTTCATGAATTTCTTTTAGCATCGCCTTATTTTCATCATTTTCAAGAAAGTGACCGTTCACGAAAAAAATAGCAGGTACTTCAAGGCGCTTCAGGGTCTGGGCGATTTTCAGAGAATATTTATCAGGTGCATCATCAAATGTTAACAGTACAACTTTCGGATTTGAATCCCCAATTGGTTTAAATGACCAATTATTTTCGTCCACCTGATATTCTGCCTTTACATTTCCAGCGTCAATCGTTTTTGACGTTTCGTTTTCCGGGTCTTTCTCTTGCTGGCTTTCATCTTGGACCGTTGTTGTCGTTTCCACACTTTTTTGATTTTCATTTTCTGTTGGACCGGAACTCGGTCCATTACATGCCATCAATAAAAATGATACTAATGTAAATAATGCTACTCCTTTGTTAATCATGATTCCTCCGTGGTTTCTTGTGTCATAGCGGCTTGCTTAAATTTTAATAAAGGGGTACTAGCGTTTCCAAAAGGATTTGCAAAATACCGTAGCATAATAGACTTATCACGGTAACTAGCATTGTTCGCCTATTGGATTTTAAAATCATTTTGCCAATGTAAATGGCTAGATAGGAAAAGACCAGAAACATGAATACTTTGAAAACGAATCGATCGTTAACAGACAGCCATTCAACTAAGGTATACCCACTCCAAACGATTAGTTGAAAGAGGATTACCAGATAATTTTTCAAGTGATCCACCCCATTTTAATATGAATATATCAGCCATGATCTCTTTATTGGCAAAAAATATTCAATTAACATCGCTCATCTTATTTTTTATCCTTTATTACCTTTCTCAAAACCTTTCAAGGAGAAAAAGTAAGAAGTCCTTTTTATAGCTTATGCCCTTTTAGCCCTTTTCATTTAACTAGCGTGAAGAAAATGATGAATGGGGAGTCATCCTTCATATTCGGATATATGCCAAACAAAAAAAAGCGTACTGCATGGGGCAGTACGCTTTTTTATAAAAATCGATTACTTGATGATGTGAATAGGAGTTCCAAGGGCAACTTCAGCAGCTTCCATTGTAATTTCCCCTAAAGTTGGATGTGCATGGATTGTCATTGCGATATCTTCGGCAGTCATTCCTGCTTCGATAGCCAGACCAAGTTCTGCAATCATATCAGAAGCGTTTGGTCCTGCAATTTGTGCTCCTATAACCAATCCGTCTTCTTTGCGAGTGATAAGCTTCACAAATCCGTCCGTATTATTTAAAGAAAGAGCTCGTCCATTTGCAGCGAATGGGAATTTAGAAGCAAGCGCTTCGATTCCAGCTTCCTTCGCTTCTTTTTCATTATAACCGACAGAAGCAAGTTCCGGTTCAGAGAATACAACAGCCGGAATAGCAAGATAGTCGATTTCAGATGTATGACCTGCAATGGCTTCAGCAGCAATTTTACCTTCATAAGAAGCTTTATGAGCCAACTGAGGTCCAGAAACGATATCACCGATTGCGTAAATGTTTTTCACGCTTGTACGGCATTGTTTATCCGTTTCGATCAAACCACGGTCAGTCATTTTGATTCCGACTTGCTCCAGGCCGATCTCTGCCGTATTTGGACGACGTCCAACTGTTACTAATACGTAATCGGCTTCAACTTTTTTCTCTTCGCCTTTTACTTCATAAGTAACGGTTACACCTGTTTCAGTTTCTTCCACACCTTTTGCATTTGCTTTAGTGACAATTTCAGCACCCTTGTTTTTAAGGTTACGCTTAACAAGTGCTGCCATTTGTTTTTCAAAGCCTGCAGAAAGGATTTCTTCAGTACCCTCAAGGATGGTCACTTTAGTGCCGAAGCTTGCGAATGCTCCGCCAAGCTCAGTACCAATGTAACCTCCGCCGATTACCACGATCGAACCTGGAACTTCTTCCAAAGCAAGAGCACCAGTGGAATTAAGTACACGTTTCGTATATTTAAATGACGGAATCTCGATTGGCGATGAACCAGTGGCGATGATTGCGTTTTTAAATGTATATGTTTGGGCTGAGTCTTCATTCATAACACGGATGCTGTTTTCATCAACGAAATAAGCTTCACCAGTTACAACATCAACGTTATTACCTTTTAATAGGCTGCTTACACCGCCTGTTAATTTTTTAACAACAGAACCTTTCCAAGCTTGTACTTTAGAAAAATCAACAGAAACTTTTTCTGCAAAGATACCCATATCTTCTGAATGCTGAGCATCATGGAAACGGTGTCCAGCCGAAATTAAAGCTTTTGATGGGATACAGCCTACATTCAAACAAACTCCGCCGATTGTTCCTTTTTCAACGACCGTTACTTTCTGCCCAAGCTGTGCTGCGCGAATTGCGGCAACATATCCCCCTGGGCCTGAACCGATCACTAAAGTATCTGTTTCGATTGGAAAATCTCCTACTACCATTGTTTACGCCTCCATTAACAATAATTCTGGGTCGTTCAATAACTTTTTGATATGATTCAATGCATGTTGAGCTGTAGCTCCATCAATCATGCGGTGATCAAAGCTCAGTGATAATGCCAGAACTGGAGCGGCGATAATTTCCCCGTCGCGTACAATTGCTTTTTCGGCAATGCGTCCAATCCCTAGAATGGCAACTTCTGGATGATTGATTACAGGTGTGAACCATTGACCGCCTGCGGAACCGATATTCGTAATGGAGCAAGAAGCACCTTTCATTTCGTTAGGAGCCAATTTGCCGTCACGGGCTTTCGTCGCTAATTCATTAATTTCTTGTGAAATAGCAAAAGTTGATTTACGATCTGCATCTTTTACAACCGGAACGAGCAGTCCTTTGTCTGTGTCTGCCGCAATTCCGATATTGTAATAGTGTTTATGGATAATCTCACTAGCCTCATCATCAAATGATGTGTTAAGCATAGGGAATTCACGCAATGCACTTGTTAACGCTTTAACAACATAAGGTAGGAATGTAAGCTTGATTCCTTTTTGTGCAGCAATTTCCTTGAATTTCTTACGGTGAGCAACCAATAGCGTCACATCGACTTCATCCATTAATGTAACATGTGGAGCTGTCTGTTTGGATTTCACCATGGCTTTGGCGATCGCTTTTCTCATGCCGCTCATTTTTTCGCGAGTTTCAGGATATTGCCCTTCTGGAATTGTAACTTTTTGTTTTTCGGTTGTTTCCGTATCATTTTGTTGTGAAGCTTCACTTTGAGCTTCAGGTTGCTGTGGAGCAGTTTTGCCGTTTTTGAAAGCATCTATGTCATCTTTCATGATGCGGCCATTATCTCCAGAACCAGAAATCTCACGAATATTTACCCCTTGTTCGCGCGCATATTTCCTAACAGAAGGCATGGCGATGATACGTCGTGAAGGATCTGCATCAACTTGTGGTTGTGCTCCCGCGCCCGTTACACCATTATTTTCTTGAACCGGAGCAGCCTCTTTCTTGACTTCCTGTCCAGCTTCAGCTGTTGCTTGAACCTGGGCCTCCGTATTCTTCTCACCTTCTGCCTTCGCTTCTTCTCCATGGTCCCCTTTAAACTGAAGATTTTCATAACCTGGAGCATCGAATGTTACAAGTACATCGCCAACAACGGCAACCGTTCCTTCTTCAACAAGGATTTCTTCCACGGTACCTTCCACCGGTGATGGGATTTCAACAACGGCCTTATCGTTCTGAACCTCGCAAAGCACGTCATCTTCTTGAATCTTATCTCCTGGTTTTACAAACCATTTCACTATTTCACCTTCGTGTATACCTTCTCCGATATCAGGGAGTCTAAATTGGAATGCCACTGAGTTCAACCTCCTATATTAAATCATACTTAGTGCTTTGAATAAAGTCCTTTATCTTGCATTACCGTTAATGCGATATTACTTTCCCAAGCAGGACATTCATTCCATTACTCAAGATGTTAAAACTTCAAGACTTTAGTCGCCGTTTCAATAATGTCTTTATAATTAGGGAGCCATACTGTTTCAGCTTGTGAAAACGGGAATACCGTATCAGCAGCCGCCACCCGCAGTACCGGAGCATCCAAGCTCAAAATGGCACGTTCGTTAATTTCCGCTACGACATTCGCTGCAATACCAGCTTGCTTTTGTGCTTCTTGAACAACGATAGCGCGTCCAGTTTTTTCTACAGAAGCAATGATCGTATCGATATCCAATGGAGAAACAGTCCGTAAGTCGACCACTTCGACGGAATGACCTTCCTTAGCCAATTCCTCAGCTGCCTTGATGGATTCCTGTACCATTGCACCATACGTAATAATGGATAAATCCGTTCCTTCTCTTTTAACATCGGCTTTTCCCAACGGAATTGTATACTCTTCTTCAGGCACTTCCTGACGGAAAGAGCGGTACAATTTCATGTGCTCAAGGAAAATGACAGGGTCATTATCACGAATAGCTGAAATCAATAAGCCTTTTGCATCGTAAGGAGTGGAAGGGATAACTACCTTTAACCCTGGTTGCTGGGCCATTAAACCTTCCAAGCTATCAGCGTGCATTTCCGGAGTATGCACTCCGCCTCCAAAAGGTGAGCGAATTGTAACCGGTGCACTGTAACGTCCGCCTGAACGGTAGCGCATACGAGCAAGCTGACCGCTTACGGAATCCATTACTTCATATACAAACCCGAAGAATTGAATTTCAGGAACAGGACGGAAACCTTGTAAAGAAAGACCGACCGCTAATCCACCGATTCCAGATTCAGCAAGAGGTGTATCGAATACACGATCTTCACCGAATTCTTTTTGAAGATTTTCCGTCGCACGGAAAACTCCTCCATTAACACCAACATCTTCCCCAAAAACGAGTACATTCTCGTCATTCTTAAGTTCTGTACGTAATGCTTCTGTAATTGCTTGAATCATCGTCAATTGAGCCATGGCTTACTTCGACTCCTTCTCTTTATAAATTTCATATTGTTCTTTTAAGTTATAAGGCATTTCTTCATACATGTTTTCAATAAGGTCTGTAACCTTTTGCTTAGGTTCTGCATCTGCCAATTTGATCGCTTCTTTAATATCGTCTTTTGCTTTTTCTATCGTTTCGTTCTCTAATTCTTCATTCCAAAGTTTTTTGTTTTCCAAGAACTTGCGGAAACGAACCAATGGATCTTTCAGTTCCCACTCGTTATCCATTTCGGAAGTACGGTAACGTGTCGGGTCATCCCCAGCCATCGTATGCGGACCATAACGGTAAGTTAATGTTTCAATCAATGTAGGGCCTTCACCATTAATTGCACGTTCACGCGCTTCTTTAACGGCTGTATAAACGGCCAACGCATCCATACCATCAACTTGGATGCCTGGGATACCTGCAGCCACACCCTTCTGGGCTAATGTTTTCGCTGCTGATTGCAAATCAACCGGAGTCGAGATTGCGAAACGGTTATTTTGCACGATGAAGATAGCCGGCGCTTTAAATGCACCTGCAAAGTTAATTCCCTCATAGAAGTCACCTTGTGAGGTTCCGCCGTCACCCGTATATGTGATGGCTACAGCTTTTTTTCCGCGTTTCTTCAACCCAAGAGCAACACCTGCAGCTTGAATATATTGAGCGCCGATAATGATTTGAGGGGAAATTACATTGACGTCTTCAGGAATTTGATTTCCCTTAAAATGTCCCCGGGAGAACAAGAATGCTTGCCAAAGCGGAAGGCCATGCCAAACGATTTGCGGAACATCACGGTAGCCAGGCAGAATGAAATCTTCTTTTTCCAAAGCATACTGGGAAGCGATTTGAGATGCTTCTTGACCGGCAGTCGGTGCATAGAAACCTAATCTGCCTTGGCGGTTCAGTGATATAGAACGTTGATCCAAGATTCGTGTATATACCATACGACGCATTAATTCTTGCAATTGTTCATCACTTAAATCAGGCATTGCCGCTTCATTAACGACTTCTCCCTCTTCATTTAAAATTTGAAAAGTTTCAAATTGTTCTTCTACTTTCTTAAGCTGATCCTGAACATTAATTTTAGCTTGTTTAGTTTTTTGAGCCATTTGGCACCTCATCCTTTCATTAAAAAGGTTTGCTATTATTATTCTATAAAGCAAAAATAGTTTGCTTTTTAGTTTCTTCAACCATTCATTCTTTTATTTTTCCCTTAAGACCAATCCCCAAACGTGGATATGCTTAATATGTCTCAATCTTATTCTGTACCATAAAAAAAATCAAGGAAAATGATACAAGAATTTTTATAGATTAAGTTTACAAGATGAATTAACATCAAGTCAATCACTTGGAGTTCCTTATAATTTTGATTTAATAGAATTTCCAATACTCATACTTCTTCTCTGTATTAGTTTTCACTTTACAACTGTACTATTAAATTTCCCCTATTTTTCAATTTAAGGATTGCGAAGGATAACATTTAAACCCCCCAGCATATCGGATCGATTCCAAAACCGCTTAAACTATAGGCATTTGAGCCGTCGGAATAATATTCCAAAAAAATACTCAAACGCTTTCATATAAGTCTGCTGTTAGAATTTTGATTATCGTTTTTTTTTAGTACAGGTATGGAATCCCGCATCAAGGTGGTTGCACAAAAAAGGCCATTCTAGAATTTTTCTGTCCCTACATGAACTGGATTGAACAAAATATGGGCTGTGAGTGAGAATCACAGCCCATCATTATTTATATTATTTTGTTGAATCAGCCATTTCTATGCCGGAACTATCATAAAAACTTTCTTTTTTTTGATTTGATTTTTCCGTTAATGCATTAAATTCCTCATTTGCTTTCAGAACCTTTGTATAAGAAGTATTTATTTTCTTGATTTGCACTTGTAATTCATCCATTTTCAAATCCTCTTTTTTAAAAAGTTCATATAATTCACGATCATAAGCCAGACTTTGTTGATAAGCATCATATAAATTATCGTAGGTGCTATAGCGCTCACTCATGACCTTTTTCATTTCAGTCGCTTCTTTTTTTATTTTTTCATCCTCTATTTTCCCGATTTGTTCATCTATCTGATTGAATTGTTCTTTTGAGGATTGCATACTGCTTTGTTCCTTTTCAATTATTTTTTCCCTTTGGTCGATATTCTTGGTGGCTTCATCTGAAAGCTCGACAATCTGTTTATAATCATCCAATCCAAGTTTAATGATTTTCTCATATTTTTCTTTTTCTTTTTTCTCCAAATCATTAAGAGGCTCTTGATGTTCGGTGAAATCACTTTCCTTATCTGCAGTTTTCTCTAGGATTTTGTGGATTCTTTCTTCCGGTGAACCATTAAAACAACCAGTCAATATCACTAAAGAAAGAAGTAAAATAACATATGGACCAAAACGCTTCAACTTAGACAGCTCCTTCTAATAGTACTTCGATGATTCATTTTTCTCTAAATTCCCTTATTAGCAGCAAACACTTGTTACAATCATATTCCAAACAGGTTTTTTTCATTACTGGGCGCTAGCCTACACCCTTTAAGCCATACTGCATAGGCTGTAGTGACCGTTTCAAATCAGAGTGGTCAGTATTTTAATAATACAAAAAACGGAGGTATGAAATTATGTATGGAGGTTACAACCAGGAATGCTGTTATCCGGTTTCCGTTGCACCCAGCTATGGTTATGGTGATGGTTATGGCTATGGTGGTGGAGGCTGCGGCTTTGGAAGCGGCTTCGCTCTAATCATTGTCCTGTTCATTCTGTTAATCATTGTCGGCGCGTGCTTATGCTAACCAGGTAATTACTATTACCTTTACCCGAAAATGTTAACTATTTACCCTGAATAACAAAAAATGATTTATTTTTTTTAAATAGACCTTAACACGCAAATAATATAATGGCTGGGATAGGAATTAATGACTTGATTCCATCCCTTCCATTTTTCTTTCATTAGACATCCATTAACTTTCAGTGTTTTTTTTGTTAAAATAACCCTATACATATTATAAGAATTTTTGCGGGGTGAAAGATAATGCTTACCATGGATGATTTTGTTAATGAAGACGATCCAATCTTAAGGCAAGTCGCGGTAGAGGTTCCGCTTCCGGCATCAAAAGAAGATAAGCAACTTTTAGAAAGCTTGATGGAATATATCCAAAACAGCCAGAATCCCGATATTTCTGCACTATTCGGGCTAAGGGCAGGAATTGGCTTGGCTGCACCACAGGTGAATGTTTCAAAAAGGATGATCGCGGTTCATTTGAAAGAAAAAGATGGTCAACTGTATAGCTATGCACTTTTCAACCCTAAACTCATCAGCCATTCAGTGGGAAAAGCATATTTGACATCCGGAGAAGGCTGCCTTTCCGTAAATCGTCCCGTTTCCGGCTATGTGCCCCGTTATGCTCGAATAACGGTTGTGGGTACGGACCTGGAAGGAAAATCGGTTCAACTCCGCCTGAAAGGCATCGCAGCCATTTGCTTTCAGCATGAAATCGACCACCTTAATGGAATCATGTTTTTTGATCATATCAATCCGGAAGACCCCTATGCCATTCCGGAAAATTCAATTGCGTTGGAAAGGTAACGCAATAAGCAAAACCCCTGTCTGTTGGCTGACGGGGGTTTTGTTTTTTTATATCAGTTCCAGTTCCTTCAAACCAAAAAGTATGCCATCATCATCGACATCCTTCGTTACAAAGTCTGCCTCTTGCTTCACCAGTTGACCGGCATTCCCCATTGCCACGCCATATCCCGCTACTTTTAACATCTCTATATCATTTAAGCCATCTCCAAAGGCGTAAACATCCTCCAAAGCAAACCCGACTTTTTCCATTAATATTTTAATGCCTTCAGCTTTTGAACCCCCGAATGGAAGTACATCCGTTGAATATTCATGCCATCTAATGAAATGAAAGTCGTCATATTTCCCAACAAAGTTCCCTTCTTCATCTTCCGAACAGAATAATAAGGCTTGATATATATCATGGTCCTCATAAAAATCTGCCACATGTTCAGGGTGGGGAAACTTCAGGCTGCTTAATGCTTCTTCGATTCTGCTATGATGTGGAACACTCGATTTCATTGTCTCCTCATTCATGAAAACGATCGGTATTTCATTTTTTTCAGCATGTTCGTGGAGCCGTTTTATCTCAGGTATGCTCAAAGGGTTTTTATAAACGACTTTCCCTTCAAAAACAACGTATTGTCCATTGAAACTTACAAATGTATCGATGCCAAGCTCTTCCCTTAAAGATTCGAACATGAACGGAGCCCTTCCTGTGGCAATCGCTACAAAAACCCCGCTATCCTGCAGTTGCTTAATGGCTTTTTTTGTTGAAGCAGGTAACTTTTTTTCATGATCGAGCAATGTTCCGTCAATATCAAAGAATACGATTTTCACTAACAATTCACTTCCAATTCATTCATTTTTCCTTTTTAATATGTACCCATTTAATAATTGTCATCAAGATAAGTCAAGTAACATAACTGGATTCCACTCAATTTACGTTTTTTATTCATGAATGGGCATATACTATTCTTAATAGTGACAACTCAGGCTTTCTTAGATTATTTCTCTCCCATCCTTCTATCCTCCAAAATCCCAGCCGCTTGTTTGAATGAGCCTTTTTTTTCAAAAATGGGCCAAGTACCTGTAAAGACGTATTTACATTATTGAATAATCCTATACAATAATAGTAAGGGAGCGTGATCGCCATGTTAAAAAAGCTTCGTAAAAAGCTTGCTAAACAGTGGAAAGATCTTTTAAGAAAAAAATCTATCGCATGATTTGCCACTCATTCCTGCCTTGGCCGTCATCCATATGCGAATTTTTTTCGGACAGCTCTTCAAAAACTTGCGAAGGGCTTCTTCCTTGTTGTAAAGTTCTTGTTAAGCATTCTTTCTATCTTGGCTTTTATATGGTCAGGGGGATACATATTTCAAATAAAGATATGAGTCGTTGTGTTTTCATGAAACGCTGACACAGTCGTACTGTTTTAATTAGAAAGAAATCGTTTATGAAAAAAAAGATCCCATGATTTAAGTTTTACACATGGCAAAAACGGATAGGATATAAGATAGAGGAAGACACAATTGGATTGATACCAGAATCGGCCATCTATTTTTTTATATACTTTTAGACATTGGTATATTTAATTCATCAAACCCCTTCCGTTTTTATGGCGGAGCTGGGTTTATTTTTACATGATGTTGAAAAACATGAAAAAATTGTTGTTTTTATATATAATGAAAAAAGCAATGCAAACAAGTGAGGAGAGATTAAAATGGTTTTTAAGGTATACTATCAAGTAACCATATCAGAGGTTCCCATCAGGGAGAATACTAAAACAATGTTTGTCGAAGGTGAATCCGTTCGTGACGTTCGTTTAAAATTAAAAAAGGAACCTTATAACGTAGAAATCGTATTACCCGTAACCGGAGCATATTTAGAATATGAAAAACAAAATGAAGATTACAAAGTATTGGAGCTATAATTTATGAAATTTGTAAAAAACGATCAAACAGCTGTATTCGCCCTGGGCGGTTTAGGCGAAATCGGTAAGAACACATATGCTGTTCAGTTTCAAGATGAAATCATCATCATTGATGCTGGAATTAAATTTCCCGAAGATGAGCTTCTTGGTATTGACTATGTGATTCCAGATTACAGCTATTTAGAAAAAAATGTAGATAAAATTAAAGGTGTCTTCATTACCCATGGCCATGAAGATCATATTGGCGGGATTCCTTATTTGCTTAGAAAAGTGAATGTCCCTGTATACGGCGGGAAACTAGCACTTGGACTGCTTCGTAATAAATTGGAAGAACACGGCCTTTTACGCCAGACAACCATGATTGAGATCAGTGAAGATGAAGTGATCAAGTTCCGGAAAACGTCCGTCTCATTCTTCCGTACAACACACAGTATCCCTGACTCTTATGGAATCGTTGTAAAAACACCACCTGGACAAATTGTCCATACTGGTGATTTTAAATTCGACTTCACACCAGTGGGCGAGCCTGCAAACCTGACCAAGATGGCTGAGATCGGTAAAGAAGGTGTATTGTGCTTACTCTCGGATAGCACAAATAGTGAAGTGCAGAACTTTACTATGTCCGAAAGCCGTGTCGGCGATACCATTCAAGACATTTTCCGTAAGGTTGACGGCCGGATTATTTTTGCAACGTTTGCATCGAACATCCATCGCCTTCAGCAAGTTGTCGAAGCAGCCGTGGCTAACGGCCGTAAAATAGCCGTTTTTGGCCGAAGCATGGATTCAGCCATATCAATTGGACAAGATCTTGGTTATATCGTAGCGCCTAAAGATACATTTATTGATGTACAGCAATTGAATCGTATGCCTGCGAATAAAGTAACCATCCTTTGTACAGGCAGTCAAGGTGAACCAATGGCAGCATTATCGCGCATAGCGAATGGCACTCACCGTCAGATTCAAATCATTCCTGGTGATACTGTAGTATTTTCATCTTCACCTATCCCAGGTAACACAATCAGTGTTTCGAGAACAATCAATCAATTATATCGTGCAGGAGCAGACGTCATTTCAGGTCCTTTGAATGACATTCATACATCAGGACATGGCGGACAGCAGGAACAAAAGCTGATGCTTCGTTTGATTAAACCAAAATTCTTCATGCCAATCCATGGTGAATACCGTATGCAAAAACTACATGCCCGCCATGCAGTCGATTGCGGGGTTCCGGAAGAAAATTGCTTTATCATGGATAATGGCGAAGTTCTATCCTTAAGTGAAAACACAGCACAAATCGCTGGTAAAATCCCTTCAGGATCGGTTTATATCGATGGAAGCGGCATCGGGGATATTGGTAATATCGTTCTCCGTGATCGTCGGATTCTTTCTGAGGAAGGCCTTGTCGTTGTCGTTGTCAGCATCAATATGAAGGAATTCAAAATTGCATCCGGACCTGACATCATCTCACGCGGATTTGTTTACATGAGAGAATCAGGAGACCTTATCAGCGATGCTCAATCCTTGATAACTAAGCATTTAAATAAGGTGATGGAGCGCAAAACTACACAATGGTCTGAAATTAAAAATGAAATTACAGACACTTTATCTCCATTCCTATATGAAAAGACTAAACGGCGTCCAATGATCCTGCCGATCATCATGGAAGTCCAATAATAATAGAAGCCCAGCCATTGATGGCTGGGCTTTTTTGTGGATAATAAGTGCGCGCTGCCCGAAATTGAGCAAGGCTTGCTTATTCCACAATTTTTTTTTCAAAGCGATTGATGTCCGAATCCGCGCCGATGACGATCAATATATCACCTTTATGAATTAAATCGCTCGCCTGCGGGGAGACATTTATATCGTTCCCCCTTTTGATCGCGACTATATTCAGCCCATAATGAGCACGGATATCAAGGTCAAAGATCGAGTTTCCATTCATCTTTTGGCTTGCAACAATTTCGACGATGGAGTGTTCATCAGAAAGCTCCAAATAATCGAGAATATTATTGGAGACGATATTATGGGCGATCCTTCTCCCCATATCTCGTTCGGGGTGCACGACATAGTCGGCCCCGATTTTACGAAGAACCTTCTCATGATAATCATTTTGCGCTTTAACCGTAACATTCCCGACACCCAATTCCTTAAGCATAAGCGTCGTCAATATGCTAGCTTGAATATTCTCGCCAATCGCTACAATGACGTGATCAAAATTCCGAATCCCTATGTTTCTCAGTACATTTTCATCTGTAGTATCCCCTACTACGGCATGTGAAGCTATTCTGGCAAATTCATTCACTCGATCTTCGTCAGCATCGATAGCCAGAACCCCTAATCCTTCTTCAGCTAATGTCTTGACTATGCTGCCGCCAAAACGGCCAAGTCCAATCACCGCAAATTCTTTTTTCACAATAAGCCCTCCAACGTCATTCGTTCTCTCTTTAGAGCATGTTCTGTACTGAAAAGCATTTTTTACGCTTCGCTTCCTTTAAACGTTATATAGTCCGTTAAGTGATTGATTGCGAGCTCAATCGCAGTTTCATCCGGACTTAACTTAGCGTGGTGCAATCCGTAATCCGATGAAACCCCCAGCCAGAACATGAATCCTGGAATCTCCTTTAACATATAACCAAAATCTTCACCAGTCATTGCTTCAGTGCAGCGATGCAAATGAACAGCGGTTGACTTCTCTGTAAATTCCATGAATTCCCGGGTCAGCCGTTCTTCATTATACACCTGGTGATACATCGCACCATAGTCGATTTCAGCCAAGCACTCATATCCCACTTGTATGCCATCCACAAGCGCTTTTATTCTTGACTTGACCTTTACCATCGATTCGGGGTTAAGGGTGCGTATTGTACCTTCTAACCGTGCTGTCTCCGCAATAATATTTTGAACGGTGCCTCCAGTAATCTTCCCAACTGTAATGACAGCTGAATCAAGTGGATTGACATTCCTGGAAACGATTGTTTGCAGCTGCCCTACAAGCGAACAGGCCGCAATGACCATGTCATTTGTTTCATGCGGATAGGCTGCATGCCCTCCTTTCCCTCTCAAATCGATGAATAATTCAGATGTATTGGCAAATAGAAGCCCTTCTTTAACGGCAATCGTCCCAACTGGGTACTCTGGAGCAATATGTAAAGCAAGAATCATATCCGGCTTCCATTTTTTCATCGTTTCCGATTTAAGCATCGGTTCAGCTCCGCCAGGACCTTCTTCTGCAGGCTGGAAGATGAATAGCAAGTCATCATCGATCGGATTTTCGGTGAAATATGTCAATAATCCCAAACCTATGCTCATATGAAAATCATGACCGCAGGCATGCATATATTCCTCGTGTGTGGATGCAAACGGCAATCCGGTTTCCTCTTTTATCGGCAGACCGTCAATATCAGCCCGGTAGCCAATCGTTTTTCGCGGGTTCATTCCCTTCACTTTCACGAATATCCCAGTCCGCCAAGTTTCTATCTCCATTCGCTCCTGGGCCAGTTTCGTTATGTAGTTAAGTAGGTATTCCTGCGTCTTGAATTCTTGGAACCCTATCTCCGGTATTTGATGCAAATCACGCCGGATCTCGGCAAAAGGACTTATTTTCACATTATTTCCTCCTATACAGAAAGCGTGGATATATTTATCCACGCTTCAGGCAATATTCACTAAAGAAATTAAAGTTGACGAAGTTCTTGCATGATTTCTGTTTTTGATTTTGTTTTTTCGTCAATTTGTTTAATGACCCTCGCCGGGATACCGGCAGCAACGGAGTAAGGAGGAATGTCTTTCGTTACAACTGCACCAGCCGCCACAACTGAACCTTGACCGATTTTCACACCTTCCAGTACGACCGCATTGGCTCCGATTAAAACATCATCTTCCAAAATGACCGGTTGTGCGGAAGGCGGCTCGATGACACCTGCTAAAACGGCACCTGCGCCTACGTGACAGTTTTTACCTACTGTTGCACGACCGCCCAGTATTGCGTTCATGTCGATCATTGTGCCTTCACCGATGACAGAACCAATATTGATTGATGCACCCATCATGATGACTGCGTTGTCTCCAATGGATACTTGGTCACGGATTACTGCGCCAGGCTCGATACGGGCTTTGATGCCTTTTAGGTCCAATAAAGGAATGGCAGAGTTACGGCGATCATTTTCAACTACATAATCCTCGATTTTTGTTCCTGCTGCCTTGATTGCTTCTTCGACTTCAGACCACTCACCGAATACAACACCTGTATTTCCTGTTATGAAAGTTTTAGAAGCTGGTCCAAAATCCATGCCTTCTAAATCGCCTTTGACATATACCTTTACAGGTGTAGATTTTTTACTATTTGAGATAAAAGAAATAATTTCGTTTGCATCCATTTTGTTCATTCCGGGTAAACCTCCTAAATATGTATCATTACTCGTTTTAAATTTACCAGACAACTGCCGGCAAGACAAGTTGAATGTCACTCTTATATATTATTCTCCCCTATTGACACTTTCGTCAGCGGACCTATAACATTCCTTGGTCGCGAATATGCTCTTTCACCACTTCCGTGAATGCTTGCACTTGCTTTAACTGGAAGGCAGATTCATAGCCGCAAAGCCATGTATCTCGTTCGATTGAGTGGTTATGCCCATCCAGTAGAGGGATTTTAAAAACATTCGTATCTTTATCATGCAAAGTGATGGCTGGCAGGATTGCATATCCTATACCATTGAACACCATTTGTTTGCATGTTTCGATTTGATCCACGACAATGGTGTTTTTTGGTGTCGTTTTAAATTGCCGATGCCACCAGTCCTGGATTTCCTGATAATAATTCGAATCGCTTTTAAACTGAATGAATGGCCGGTCCGTTTCGAACACTTGATTCAATTCCTTCATTTCAGTATCGACCAGATACAGCATATCCGTAAATAAATGCTGTTTTACACCTTTCCAATCCGGGGCTCCCCTTATGATGCCAATATGCACCTGTCCTTCATACAAAGACTTTAAAATCTCACTGCTCCAGCCAGTGATTAAGGAAATTTTGGCATACGGATATTTTTGAACGAACTTTTTCAATACTTGCGGCAGCCAATTTTGACCGACAATCGAAGCACAGGCTATTTTCAAAGTCCCATATACTTCATGGTCCATAGCTTGAATGCTTTCCCTGACCTTTTCTTCTTTTTCGATAACCTCATTGGCCAAACGAATTACCGCTTCACCTGCAGGCGTCAGTGACAGCCCTTTTTGTGAACGCAGAAACAGTTTCGAGCCCCAATCCTTTTCTATGGATTGTAAACGCTGTGATAAAGCCGGCTGGGAAACGAACAACCGCTCAGCTGCTTTTCTCATATTCATTTCCTGAGCAAGCACGGATAATAAATGAAATTCTGAAAATGACATACACACCAACCTCTTGATAATTAATTCTTATCATGATGATTTAATTTATTTAAATTTTATTATCAACAAAGTCGGCTTATAATACAAGAGAAAAGAAACGGAGTGAATATCCTTTGACGATCATTTTACTGCTTGTCATCAGTTTTGCAGCATCCTTCGTCGGCAAATCAGCTGGGAGCGGCGGCCTTATCGGAATGCCATCCCTTCTTTTGATAGGTTTACCCATATACCAGGCTATTGGTTCAGTCAAATTTCCCAATATGTTTTCTTCTTTTTCTAGCTTTTATACTTTATTCAAGAAAAAGCAGCTAAAATTGAAGGATGCCCTCCAGTTAATCCCATTTTCCCTTTTGCAGTGGCCTGCTTGCTAATTCATTCTCTGAGAGGGCAATGAATTTGTTAGCCATCTGTCTCTTGACTGTAAACTCCATTTAAAGAGTCTGCCTTTTTTCCCTATGCCTTCTTATTCTTTCTTAGTCTCGTAAGTAACAGGAAGCTGATTACAGAGAAGACCAGGACAATAAGATAAATCGTCTGCAAAGACAATGTAAGTCCTTCCTGTAAAACATTTACCACATTTTCAGGAAGCGACATGCGTTCTTCACTGTTCAACAGTTTATTTGCTGTATCTATCGTCACTCCCGAGCCGGCTGGCGCATGCTCGTTCAAGTAGGCCTGAAGCCTCATATTCATGATTCCTCCAAGTAATGCAGCACCTACAGTATTTCCTAAATTACGCATGAACATATTGGAAGCTGTCGCAATGCCTCTTCGTTCCCAGCTGACGGTTTTTTGAATGACGACAATGAATGAGGTTGAGGTCAAGCCCATGCCCACTCCGACAAAGAAGGATCCCATGGCAGCAATAAGTGGGCCAGCTTCCGGATTCATCCACACGAGGATCAAGCTCCCAAGGATCAATGAACACCCTCCAAGGAGGGAGGTTGATTTGAATCCTATTTTCATCAATAACCTGCCAGAGACCATCGATGCGATCGGCCAGCCAATTGACATGGCTGTCAATGTAAAACCAGCTACCGTAGGCGAGCGTTCCATCACGCCCTGAACGAAGGTCGGAAGGAAACTCGATAATCCGATCATCATCACCCCTGTCGTCAGGGATACAAGATTGGCAATCAGGATGGAACGCTCCTGCCAAATTTCAAATGGCATCATCGGTTCGGCCGCTTTCTTTTCCTGAAGAATGAAGAAGATGAAGGTGATGATGGCCACTAATGCCAAGGATATGACCGGAGCTGAAGCCCATGACCATTTTACTCCTCCTTCTACGAGAATCACCATAAGAGTGGATATGGATAACGTCAATAGCGTTGCACCTAGGTAATCGATATCACGTTTTTTCTTTTCGATATTTTCATGAAGGAAAAACCAAATCCCAATAAAAGATAATAACCCCAAAGGGATATTTACCCAGAAGACAAGCTTCCAAGTCAGGGATTCAACGAGCAAGCCGCCCAAAGCTGGCCCCATGACAGCCGAAATGCCCCACACGCTCGATAGATACCCTTGAACGCGTGCCCTCTCTTCATTTTTATAAATATCGCCAACAATTGTCGAGGCCACAGGAGCTACAGCCCCTGCCCCAAAACCTTGTATAAAGCGATATATGATGAGTTCCGTCATAGAATCTGCAAAGCCGCAGAGAAGGGAGCCAATGAGGAAGACAATGATTCCAAATAATAAAACAGGTTTTCTCCCGAGAATATCCGATAGCTTTCCATATATCAAGACTGTTACCGCGTTCATTAGCAAATAACCTGAAAACACCCAGCTGTAAAGTGAAAAACCGCCTAAATCACTTACAATGGCTGGCATTGCCGTTGACACTATCGTTCCTTCAATAGCATTCATAAACATAGCCAACATGATTGCAGCTAATATGAAGGGACGTTTCAATTTTTTATTCTGCACCTTAGCACTATTCACTTCTTGGCCCAATTTCAGCATCCTCCCCTAAGACCCTAACTGTTTATAGACTTTTCCACTAGCTGGATAAAATATGTAAAAACAAGAAAACTCGCCAACTGGCGAGTCTTGAGGTTAACCATCTTTTTAAGCCTTACTTATTTATCGGGTGTATTTTGTTTAAATACCTTTTTCAGGATTGCTCTTCTCGTTAAGATACCTTCAAATACATGTTCGTCATTCTCCACACAGACAAAAGGATGATCAATCAACAATTCCACACCCTTTGTCAATGTATCATCAATATGCAGGCGAGGTATTTCTATATTCATTATTTCGGAAACTTTTTTATTCTCAAGATTATCAAATTCAATTCGTTCCAGTCCCAAGATTGAATCAAGAATGACTGGTGTGCTAATTAAACCATGTAGTTTATACATCGGATCTAACACAGGAATGGCCGTATAACCGCTCTTTGTTAAAACCAATAGTGCATGTTCTAAATTATTGGTTACCTGCACGTGGGCCACGCGTTCAGAAGAAATCATTAAGTCTTTAACGCTGGATTCCAATAAATCCCCATCATGAGTACCGATCATGTTAAAACCCCTTACCATATGTTTTTATATACAGCTCTTTCTATAGTTTAACATATGTAAGCAGAAAAGGCTCATTCCTAGACCAATAAAATCCCAAACGACGGGATGTCCGCAAGAGATTTTTAGCCTTTACTAGTTTTGATGTTAACCTGTTTAAAACCGCATTCCGGGCATTGATAAATTACATTTTGGTTGGATTGTGCCGTTAATACATCATCCATTTCTCTTTCCTCACCGCATGCTGGGCATATTACCATTGGATTTTTCATTTTACATCCCTCCAATTAATAAGATGTGTAATTTTCACTGCTTCATTCACAATAAAAAAGCCGCTTCCAAAGGAGGGCGGCTTTTCGTGATTTTTTTAAGATTGAAGAAGATCAAAGATTTCAATGGTAATCATATCAATATTATCAAATTGATATTTGGATGATTTCCCTTTATCACTGTATACTTCAAGCTCGAACATTTCTGTTTTGCTGAAATATGTAACCTGGCACTTTTTCACACCATCTATTTCAAAAAAACGTTGAGCAGATTCAGATTCCTTCGCTTGCTCTTGAAGACTTTTCAATCTGGTAAGGATGCCCTGTAATTGAGACATACTCCCTCTCCTTTCTGAATAAAACCTTTTCGATAGGTTTCACTATACCATACTTTTCTATCCAGTAACCACGCTGAAATAAATTCAGAATAATTTAAAACTTCATTCTTTACATGGCACTATTAACAGAATAAAATAAGGAATGGATTTTGTACATGAAAAATTTTTTAGGGGGTAGATTCTGTTGCAAAACATTAGTGAACTTGGTTATCGCATTTCATTGATTGATGGTTTTGATTTGGATAGAAGAAATCGTACAGGTACATATGTAATTGCCGATGAAGACATCACATTAGTCGAAACTTCCGCCAGCCCTTCCATCCCCCACTTAATGAAGGGGCTCGAACATTTGGGAATCGCCCTTGAAGATATTACATATATCATTCTTACCCATATTCATTTGGACCATGCAGGTGGAGCTGGACTTTTTTTACAGCATTGCCCGAACGCCAAAGTGATCGTCCATCCAAAAGGTGCACGTCATCTAGAAGATCCAACACGTTTGATAGCTGGGGCTAAAGCAGTATATGGTGATGAATTCAATAAGCTTTTCGATCCGATTTTACCTATCCCGTTTGAAAGAATGCTGATTAAACATGATCGGGAATACCTGCAAACAAGTGAAAATTCAAAGTTGACCTTTTTTGATACTCCCGGACACGCAAACCATCATTTAAGCATATTCGATTCGGTTTCAAAAGGGATGTTTTCAGGTGACACCGTAGGCATTTATTATCGTGAACTAGATGAAGAAGGTCTGGAATTTTACTTACCTTCCACATCTCCAAACCAATTTAACCCCGAAGCGATGCTTGCAGCAGCGGAATTGTATGAAAGCATCGGCGTCGAACGTATATATTTTGGCCATTATGGGGTATCCGAAAACCCTAAGGAAGTATATGAACAGCTTCATTTCTGGCTGCCTAAATTTGTTGCGACTGCCAAATCGGCATACAGGGAATATGCGAGCTTTGAGGAACGAGTGGCAGCGACCAGTAAAAATATTTTCACGGAAGTCGCCTTTCATTTAGGCGAAAAAGGAATCACCACAGATCATCCTGTTTTTGAAATCATCGCCATGGACCTGAACGTTTGTTCCATGGGATTGATAGACTATCTGGTAAAACAGGAAAAAGGGAAGTAGAACGGGTGCTAGGGGGTGTTTTCCTATTCAAATGTATCGGCATCCTCTATAATGAAAAAATAAACCTTACCTAAATCATACATGGAGGATTGAAATGAAAGACGTTACGCTATATACCCAACCTGATTGCCCTCCCTGCAAAATCATGAAAATGTTCTTTGATGATAATAATGTCGATTACAAAGAAAAGGATATTAAAGCAGATGGACAAGCCCGAAAAGAATTAACGAATAAATACGGCGCCTATTCCACACCAACGGTCGTCATCGACGGGAAAGCCATTGTTGGTTTTGAATTGGACGAAATAAAAAAAGAACTGAATATATAAAAAAGTCTAGAGAAGGCAGTGACCTCCTCTAGACTTTTTCATTTCCCGCATTTTTCAACTTAGAAAAACTTGCTTTATTTCATTTTATCACTTTCATAATTTACATCCGTTATCTTCCAAACATCATTTTCCTTTTTCAAGGTAACTGATTCAACATGTTTTTTCATCGATACAGGTCCGTCCCCAGTGTCCTGGAATTCCTCCTGAACATAAATGACATCACCATTTTTCCCATATACAATTTCCGTATTCTTGTCGTAACTGAAAAAAGGGATATAATATGGAGCGAAATCTGATCCAAATGCCATATAACCGCCATCGACTTCCACTACATTCGCTTCGACAAATTTCTTGATGAAATCACCTGTGAAATGTTTATCCAACTTCGCTTCAATCGCTTCCTTAGTACGTACTTCCTCACTGATCGAACCTTGGTTCTCCATGGCATCTTGTACTAAAGATAGTACTTCCTCTCTATGTAAGCCTTCCGCTGAAGTTGTGAACCCTCCACTTAAAAATAAAAGGATACTGGCAAGACATGCAACTAGATATTTTCTCATTACAATCATCTCCTTGTTATAGAATTTCTCCTAATGGTTCTGATTTTTGCCTATGCCTTTCAATACCCGTCATAATCAAAGCCAAACTAGGGAAAATCAAATTCCCCGGGATACCTAATACCTTTGCCCATTCTTCACAATAAAAAAGGAGATTTCATGAAATTGAAATCTCCTTCTCACAATTATCGAAAAGCATAGTAAAAGATAAATCCGGCAACCAAAATCGTCCCGACGAAAAGGGAAACGAATACCGGGTTCTTTAAATAAGGATGTTCTTTAACAGAATCATCGATAGTCGAATCATATCTGGCCTTCACTTTATTTGCCCTTGCTACAGAATAAGTATAAAAGAGCAGATATAATGCCATGATCGTAACGATTATGATTAGAATCCAGATGTACGTGCTCAAAATATGTCCCCTCCAAGCGCATCATTTCTGCTTATCGTTACACATTTAAAGCGATTATATTCATGAATCGTTTTTTATAATAGTGCTTCATTTTCATATAAATAACTATAAGAAAGATCACAGAAAATGTATTCCTTATTATTCAGGGGGTATGAAAAGGTCCGTATTGTTTCCCCTGTTTCGATATCACTGTATAAATCGGATAGTCTTCCTTTTTTCTCATTGCGCATCTTTACGATATTTTCGAGAAAATAAGGTCTCCAGCTCCAATTTTTATTCATATAACTAGGCTGGACTAGCCATTGCCCGTCCTTATGTAGGATATTGGGGGATTTTTGATACCCCTCTTCATCACAAATATAAAGCCGAAAACATACGGAATCCAACTTTTTCGCCAAAATATTGAGAAACTCTTCATGGGAGCCGTTCCGCTTTTGCTGTTTTAAGAAATTTTGCATATTCTCGTTGAATTGCAAGGTTATTTGATAAACCGCTTCAAGCTTCTTGGTCTCTAAAGAAATGAAGGACTGACATTCTTGATGGAATTTTTCACGAAGTAAATCTTTATTAATGAATTCACCTTCCGGTTTCGCCAAAAAATACCCTTGATAATACCGTCCCCCATTCTTCCATGCAAAACGAAGCTGGTATTCGGATTCAATGTTCTCAAATAGTAAATTGGCGCCGATTTTTCGTGCAAGCATGCTTAGAGAAAACAAGATGACCTGATAGGCATCTCCACCTGAAATGCGAAGCTGGTCCAGGTTAACTTTTAAAATATTCGGAGAAATTTGTGCGATTCGGTCCAATTGCGTATCTTGTCCTAAATGATCTAAAGCTATCTTAATCCCATATGTTTTAAAGTAAGCAAGCACATGCTGCAAAGGATCTAAGTTTTCCGGACTGATCGTGTCTGATAGTTCCAGCACGATCCGGTGCATTTCCTCCGGTTGAAAATGACGATGTAAAATCTCCATGAATTCTTCGCCATGATCCAGCATAAGCAAATTAGGATCTCTGTTGATAAAGATAAGAAAATCTTCACCATAGTCTTTTATTCTCTCCAAAGCAATTTCAAGTACGTAATTATCCACTTCCACCCTATACTCTTCCGGCACTGCAGAATCGTGAAAAAAAGGTCCAAGGCTTTTATATTCCGATTGTTCCTCATAGCGCCCTAGAATTTCATACCCGATTACCTGATGTTGATCTGCACTGAAAATCGGTTGAAAGAATGGTGTCACCCTGTCTAAATTCTTTAATATCTTTTCTGTATCCATGATGCATCTTCCCCCTAATTACGAAAACACCAATATGCCAAAATTATACCATTAGTTTCTTGCATTGATAATAAATAATTTAAATTCCTACTGCATAACTCTTTTTTCAGAACCGCATTCATCCAATCCATTTGAAAAGAAACACATTGAAAAAGCATTGTCCATAACTGAACAATGCCTTATGTCTTATCAAAAAGGGAAGAACCACGGTATTGTGATCACCATGATAACGCCGATGAAGATCTGTATGGATATCCCGATCATGATGAAATCTTTATGCTTGTAATCACCCGCCGTCATGACAAGCGCATTGGTAGTGGCAACCCTTGGAGTCGATAAAGCCAAACTGCCAGCAACGGCAAGGCATATAAACACAGGAAGGGGATCGATGCCTTGATTCACCGCAGATGTCAGTGCGATGGGCGTCATGATTACCGTCGCGGCTCCATACGGGATGAATTGGCTCAGGATCAGTGTCAGCAAGTAAAAGACCGCTAATATGCCGTGTGGCCCGATATTACTGAATAAAACGGCCAGCCAATCACTTATCATCCTCACTCCGCCCGTATTATCCAGTGCAGCCGTTATTCCGAACATGGCGGCAATCAAAAGAACAGGTTCCCAGTTAATCTTTTGAAAAGCATCCTCCATCGAACGGACACAGCCACTGATCACCATCAACAATGCGGCCGTCAATACCGATAGTACGGCAGGGACAGACTCCATCGATAATAGAATGACCATCAATGCAGTGATTCCCAAGGCAATCCATGCTTTGCCCTTGGAGTTGACTGGAGAGCCATCTTCCGAGGTACTTCCAATGACGATGACATCCTGTAAATCCGAGGAAATCCTCTCAATGTTCTCCCATTCCCCATGTATCAGGATTGCATCCCCCGGTTTAAGGCGTTCCGTTCCGACATCCGCTTGAATATATTCGCCATTCCGATTGATTGCAAGCACATTACATTGGTATTTCTCACGAAAATGCACATCTATCAAGGTTTGATTCTCATAATCCGAGTTCGGGACGATCAATATTTCTGTCAATCCAAATCTGCTGCTAAGAAAATGTTTCTTTATTTGTTCGGGATTGAAATGTTTAAACTCCAGTTCATAGTTAAGTGCCAATCTCTCAACTGCTTCTTCTTCTCCAAACACCAAAATGATATCTTCAGGATGAAGAACCTCATCCGCCCTTGCAGAAATCGTCAGCTGCCTTTGCAACAGCGGTAATTGCTTATCCTTTGGCTTCCGCTGGATTTCAATCAAAGTCAATTCATACTGAATAGGAAGCTGGAGGTCAGACAGCCTTTCTCCAACAATATCGGAAGTAGCGGGTATATGCAGGTAATGCAATCTGTCATATACTTTGTACATGCCTGCAAGCTCCCCTGCAGACAGCCCCTTGACACTATTGTTCGCCGCTATCGTCTTCTCTGGAAGCAACAGGCGTCCGAGTGTCAACATGAAGAATACCCCTGCTGCAAAGGCGATCAAGCCCACGGGTGTAAAGTCAAAAAACTCTAATGTCCCTATTCCATTTTGCCGTAATACATCAGCAACGATCATATTGGAGGGAGTACCTGTCAGTGTTAATAGCCCTCCTATACTGCTTGCATAGGCAAGTGGCAATAAATACCTTGTCGGACTTGTTTTTTGTTTTAAGGCCATGCTCATAACGAGCGGTAGCAGTATGGAAACAATTCCCGTTCCGCTTAAAAAGGCACTTAATATTCCTGCTGTAAGCATGACGATAAGCAGCGATTTCCATTCACTGCCCCCACATAAACCCAACAACTTATTTCCTGCCTTTTCCACGATTCCTGTATTTAACAGGCCGGCACCGACTATAAATAGCCCAGCCAGCATGATGACCACTTGATTCGCAAACCCGGCCACTAGTTCATCCAATGTCAGAATCCCCAGTAAACCCAGAATGGATAGTGCACTTAGTGCAATTAAATCCGCTCGAAATTTCCCTTGTATAAAAAGCGCAATCGCGCATAGAAGTATAATCAGTGTAATAAACATTGGTTCGGTCATCATGTTACCTCCGTATAGATGTTCAATTTCAAACCGGCTACGGTTTCATCAAACCCCAGTTTACATGTTTTTCAAATGCTCATAGAAGATATTTTCTTCATTTTATGTATATTGTTTGTTAGTATGAGGAAGTAACATTTTTATATTAGATAGGTTGATTAATTTGAATAAACCCATATCCAGAAGAACATTCTTAAAGAAAAGTTTTGGTACATTGGCTACCTTAACCGGTTTGGGGATTGGCGGAAACTATTATGCCCATAATTTGGAACCGAAATGGTTAGAAATCAAGCATAAAATCATCAGCCACCCGCTTATCCCAAAAGGTTTTCATGGCATGAAAATGATCCAATTCAGTGATACACATTTAGGCTTTCAATTTCAGCTTAAAGATTTACAAGAAATTGTCAATAAGATAAACCAACTGGACCCTGATGTTATTTTATTTACCGGAGATTTGATGGACCATCCTAATGAATACAAGGATCACCAGAAAATCCCCCTCATTTTAAATCAGCTCAAAGCACCACTTGGTAAATTCAGCATCTACGGTAACCATGATCATGGGGGATATGGTTCAGAAATTTACAGCGATATCATGGAAAAATCCGATTTTACCATGTTGCAAAATACCTCATCTAAGATTACCTTATTAACGGCTGAAGAAATAGTCATTGCCGGGATTGATGATGCCATGCTAGGAAAACCTGATTTTGAAAAAGCACTATCCGGCATCCCTGATGAAGTGTTCACCATTATGCTTTCGCATGCCCCTGACCTTGCCGACACATCAAGGACTTATGACATCCAGTATCAAATAAGCGGTCACAGTCACGGAGGACAAGTACAAATCCCCTTTGCCGGTGCCCTTGTAACTCCCCCATACGCTGAAAAGTACCGGGAAGGCACGTATGAAATCGATTCATTAACGTTACATGTTAATAGAGGGCTTGGCACTACCCGTCTCCCATATCGTTTCCTTTCACGTCCGGAGTTGACAGTTTACGAATTCCAATCCGAAAGATGATAGGAAAAGAATACAGGGGAAAACCGCCAGACTTTTTAACAAAGCCTGTGCGAATAAAACGACTTGTTGCCATAAATCATGTGTTCATGTGTAATGGACTCCTATGAATTATAGCATTAGAAGTATATCTGAGAAAACCAGGTTTTTTTTACCAGCACCAAATGGTAGTTGCCATAAAGGTTATACCATACTTAAATAGCCGCACAGGAAAGTTCCGATACACCCTAAAACAGATACCGTTATATAGATTAGGCCATCTATATAACGGTGTTTACTAATAAGTTCAAGTGTTTCCATGCTGAATGTTGAAAAGGTCGTAAAAGCACCCAGGAAACCTATTGTCAGAAAAACCTGCAAAGATACAGACCAGCTTTCTTTCTGTGGCAACGCCAGTCCGAGCCCAAAGGAACCTATAAGGTTAATCAGTAAAATGCTAATGGGTATCGAGATTGCTGGCAATAGCCTATTAAAAATAATCTGCAAGAGATATCTTGAGGCCGCTCCAAAAAAGCCTCCTATAAAAACTGAAAGAACCTCGATCAAAGGGACTCACCTCTCCGTCTATTAAAAAGGCCCAGTCCGAAGAAACCAGCAACCAAACCAAATAAAAGCGTGGCACCAATATACAGTCCCGCCAATGCCAGAGAAGTCTGCAGTAGATTCACCACTTCTTGGGAAAATGTGGACATCGTGGTGAAACCGCCGCAAAACCCGCTGCCCAGCGCTAAAAAAACAAGCGATTTCTTTTTCAAGGCGAAATAGCCATTGATCATTCCAAGTAAAAAGCTGCCTACTATATTTATTAAGAGGGTTCCAAACGGGAAGAAGGAATGACCAGCAGTCAAGATTACGCAATATCGCAATATCGCTCCAGCTGCTCCTCCAAAACCGACTGCAAAAAAGCTTTTAAACCGATCCATCAAGGTCCCCCCAAATTTTACTCATAAGTAGATTCATTATAACAGATTAAGATGGAACAGGCTCTTTTCTTAAAAAATTCCATACTATGTAAAGAATTTGAGAAAGGAGGCAAATTATGCAAACACAATATTTTCCTTACTACCACTATCCGCAGACCATTATGCTACAGAACGATTACAGAAATGCATATGGGAATGAATATGGACCTGAATATTGGAATGACGAGCGCTTCTTTCCTTTCTTTCCTCTATTGGCGCCTGTAGCTTTTGTTGCAGGATTGGCAATTGGACCGTTGCTATTCAATAACCGTCCACCTGTCTATGCTCCATATCCTCCTCCATACCCGCCCGCTTACCCTCCTTACCCCGCTTATCCAGCGTACCCTGCTTCTCAAGGCTTTCAGGGTCCCCAGCAACAATTCGGCGCACAGGCTGCGGTAACTGAAAATATCAATATATACACTCAATAAGGGTTGGACAGAAGGCGACATAAGCGCCTTCTTTTTTCTTGGACCAAAAGGCTTCGGATTGAATTTTACTTCACTATATATTTTGAAGTGGTATAATATGAAAATGAATAGATGGTAAAGTGTTGGGAAATGATGGTCATACCCTAGAAATGTACATGCAGTATTTTTTCACTTTTTTCTGTCTGGTTGCACACACGGCTCTATTTCATCCAATATATAAAAACGGGTTTTTACTGAAGGAAATCTGTTTATAACGTCCTTCTAACCTCATTAAGAAAAGGAGTTTCCACAATGAACCAAACGAAAGGACATTCTGAAAGGGATGAGTTTTCGATAAACTCCCTTGCCCAAGCCGTGTTTATTGTCAATAAACACGCGAAGACTGCATTGGAGCCCAAGAATTTATATAATTTAAAACGGCTCGCATTAAGCAAGCTTATGCAAGAAGGAAAAGCGAAGAAGATTGGACTTCATTTTTCTGATAACCCTCGCTTTGCAGCACAACAATCCGACGTCATTGTCGAATGCGGATCATATGTTTTTCATTTACCTCCCACAAAGGAAGATTTGAAAAAACTACCCCACCTCGGCAGCCGGGCAGCTTCCATACGGAACCCTAAAGCCGCGTTGTCATTATCTAAGGCAAAACAGATCCTGCAAACTTACGTTGGACAAGCAGGTGAAAAACAACCGAACAATGCCAACACCGCGAAAAGGGCTCACGGACGTGGATCGGTCAAGCAACCATTTCACAATCCATTCCCATCCTCCTTTTTAGGAAAAGGTTCCAAGTATTAATCATTGATAAACCAAACGGGCCGTGAGGTAACGCCTCATCGGCCCGTTTTCACATTCATAATACCAATCTGTCTATCAACTTTATAAGCTCTGCAATTTCCGGCTTGCTGATTTGTGCGTCCGCCCCTACGACCTGACCTTTATGACGAAGGCTGTCAGTAATCAAAGAAGAGAAAATAATCACCGGCAACCCAGCAAGTTCCCCGTTTTCCTTTATTCTTCTAGTCAAATGATGTCCATCCATTTGTGGCATCTCAATATCGGTGATCACAAGATTCACTTCATCTTCAACCACTTTTCCTGATTCAATTAAATTCTCCAGATAATTAAATGCATCAAGTCCATTTTCATAAAACTCCAAGTACTTGAATCCAGCTTCTGACAATGTATCAAAAAGCAGCTTTCTCAGTAATGGAGAATCTTCTGCAATCAGGATTCTCTTGTCTGAATTTTGCCGGGCACCAAGCTTTTTAACCTGTTGGATATTTATTCCTGATTCCGGATTGATTTCGACCACTATTTTTTCAAAGTCAAGTAACAGTAACATTTCACTGTTTAATTTTATTACTCCGATAATCTGACTTTCAAGGCCTTGATACATATCCGAAGGCTTTTCGATTTGGGACCAGGAGATACGGTGGATCTGTGTTACGGTATGGACATGGAAAACCACTTTTTGCTGATTGAATTCAGCCACTATGAATTTATCCTGATCAGGAGTCTCAGATGGCGGAAATCCTAAAGCATCCGCCACATTCACAACTGGCAGGACTTCTCCACGAAGCTCAATGATCCCCTCCACATTTGGATGGGAATGGGGGACAAGCGTGATGGGGACAGGATTAATGATTTCCTTCACCTTGATTACGTTAATGCCGAATTTATTCTTTCCGAGACCGAATTCCACTATCTCAAGCTCATTCGTGCCACTTTCCAGTAATATTCCTTTATTTGCTTCCATTGTGTCATCTCGCCCTTCTCATACTTTTTCATTTCATAATTCCACAAAAATTTCATGGTTTTATCAATGAACTCCTACCTAATAATTCGGTTAAATATTTCTTTTGTTTAGTGCACAGATAAAAAAAGGATCAAGCAGTGATTATCTATTGAAGCCAAACTAAAAAAGGGACCCATCAGAGTCCCCCTTTTCCAAAGTTCATTTTTCACCACTGCCATCCTGCCCATCATATCGATCGTAAAGAGGCCTGTCTCTTCGACAAACCCCTCCATGATATATCCGACATGGGTTATGAAGCAAACCTGATGGGCTGGTCTCAAAAAGCCCTGCCGCCCTTCCAAAGCCTATTCGCGGAAAGCAACAAAGAATAAAGCTTATATGCATGTGGAAAAGTAAATTGATGATGGTCACCCCGATTAAAACGAATAGACCATTCGTTTGCCCACAATTTCCATCGTCGCTCCATTCAAAAAAATACTCATCTCAATTAAACCTAGAATAGCAGGCCAGTTGGGTCATTTCATCTTTTTCGCGACCTATTCTTTGGATTGAGCCAACCTTTTTTAACAAAGAATAAAAACATCATCAAGGCAATTCCACCCATCATTCCAAGAATGAGGAAATAGCCATAATGCCAATTTAATTCCGGCATATATTCAAAATTCATCCCATACACGCCCACTATGAAGGTCAGCGGCATGAAAATGGTAGTGATGACAGTCAATGTCATCATTGTTGAATTCATATTATTAGAGTTCACAGACAAATAACTATCACGTATATCGGACGAAAAATCTCGATAGGATTCAAGCATTTCAGTCAATTTAAGAAGATGATCGTACACATCATTAAAATAAAGGTGCTGATCTTTTAAGTAATTCAGTCGCTCCGACGAAATCATTCTGTACAATAAATCACGCATCGGCAATATGGTCCGACGGAGCCTGGACATATCTGTACGTAAATCGAAAAGCTGATCCATCAATTCGTTAATCGTGTCATTTTCAGTATTTTCCTCAATGCTACCCAATTCGCTTTCAATTTTATAAACAGGTGGGAAGAATTCATCGACGATCCTGTCAATTATCCTATGCATCAAGAAAAAGGGACTTTGCTTCAACATTTTATTACCAGCAATTTCTTCCCGTACCTTTTCCAGCTCAAACATATCTTCTTTATGAAAACTGACTATCCATTTTTCACCAACGAACATATCCAATTCCACTGCTTTAAATACCTTCTCCCTTAGAGCATGAATCACAAGAAATTGGTAACCCTCATAAAAATCCATTTTGGGACGTTGATTAAAATCATCCAGGCAATCTTCAATTGCCAGCGGGTGAAAGTGAAAATGACTGGATAAAAGTTCGATTTCCTTGTTTGTGGGGTTGGAAAAATCCACCCAGAACCACTCGATATCCGGATTATTCATTTCCGTTAGCGGTAAATCAAAACTGATTTCTTGATTAGATGTAATTGCGCAAGTCCGTATCAAATGTATCAACCCTCAATATTTTCTTATCATACATTATACCTTTAATTCATTAATCTCAAAAAGTTTTCTCCCCCATCCAAACTAAATGATAAAATAGAATGAGTCAAACATGGTACATAATTCATGTAGTTAGATAAGGGAGGATATTCATAGATGGAACATTTAATAAACCCTCTAGTAAAAGACGTTCAAATATCAGGAATCCGTAAATTCTACAATATGGTCGCTGATATCGAAGGCACCATTTCCTTAACGATAGGACAGCCTGACTTTCCAACTCCAATGCATATTAAAGAGGCGGCAAAACAAGCCATCGATAATGACTATACCGTTTATACTCACAATGCCGGCTATCTGGAATTGAGGGAAGCCGCTTCAAAATATGTAAAGGATAAATACAAGCTTAGCTATGATCCGGCGAATGAAGTCCTAGTGACTTCTGGTGCCAGCGAAGGCATAGACATTACCTTTCGGACGATTCTCATCCAAGGGAACGAAGTCATATTGCCGGGTCCTGTATACCCGGGATATGAACCCATCATTAAGATGTGCGGTGCAACACCCGTTTATGCCGATACAACAAAAAATGGATTTCGTTTGACTGCAGATATCATTGAAAAGTACATAACTGATCATACACGGTGCATCGTTCTGCCCTATCCATCGAATCCGACCGGGGTAACATTATCTGCCGAAGAATTATTGGACATTGCCGAACTTGTAAGGGGCAAGGACATATTCATATTGGCTGATGAGATATACAGTGAACTGGTATTCGATCAGGAGCATGTTTCGATTGCCACTTTCTTAAGAGAACAAACCATCGTCCTGAACGGATTGTCCAAGTCCCATTCCATGACCGGGTGGAGGATTGGCCTTCTGTTTGCGCCTGTAGCCATCTCTCAGCATATCCTGAAGGTTCACCAATACAATGTAACTTGTGCCGCCTCCATATCACAGAGAGCTGCCTTGGCAGCATTGACGGCAGGCAGAGATGATGCCGTTCCCATGAAGACCGAGTATGCCCGGAGACGTGAATACGTATACAGTCGCTTACAAGCGATGGAACTGGAAATAGTCAAACCAAATGGTGCCTTTTACTTCTTTATAAAGCTGCCTGAAGGCTATGCCTCTTCCCTTGATTTTTGCCTAAAGCTTGTTCAACAGGAAAAAGTGGCAGTGGTCCCTGGAGATGCCTTCTCTCCCCTTGGCGAAGGGTACTTCAGGATATCTTATGCCTATTCCATGGAAACCCTTGAAAAGGCTTTGGACCGTATTGAATCATTTTTAGCTAAAAAGTAACCGAAAAAAAGTGGCCTTCAATTGGATGAACAATTGAAGGCCATTTTCCTATTTTTCAAAGATGTCAGGCTACCGGAGGTTTTTCACCAAGCCAATCAGCTAATACAATCTCCGTAAAAAACGGATTTCCCGATATCCTTCTTCCTTATTTGTCGTGGTAAGGCTCACTTCAACGATGGAACCAAGTAAATCAGCCATCACTTCTTCAAATTCCTTTGCGGAGCGCGGCTTTGAAAAACCTAAACTCTTCAATTCGCGCATCAAGATCTGAAAACCGGCATTCGTTTCGATATGACTGAATTTCACCGGCAAGATTAGCGGACTTTCATTCATTAATTTCAGATCCCAACGAATGGGCTTTGTTTGATGAATGGTTTTTTCCCGTTTAAAGCCTTCAATCCTTACAATATATCGACCATCTTCTAATTCCTGGAATTTCATATTGATATCATCGAATTCGCCCATAGCTTTCACTCCTTTTTGTAAAGGCTGTCGCTATCAGCTTATTCAAGATAAAGAAATGCTAGCACTTAATTATAATGTTTATATAACGCCTGTGTACCGCTATTTTCCTCTCCAGCTTCTGCCAGCCCCTCATACAGGGATTTGCTTAGGCTTAATCCAGGAGCGTCCATTCCCATTCTTTCCGCTTCATCAAGTGCAATCTTCATATCCTTGATAAAATGCTTGATATAAAAACCAGGTTCAAAATCCCCTTCAACCATCCGCGGCACAAGATTGGACAGTGACCAGCTACCGGCAGAGCCCGATGATATGCTTCTTAATACCCGTTCCGGATCCAACCCCGCCTTTTGGGCATAGGAAATCGCTTCAGTCACTCCGATCATATTAGATGCAATGGCGATTTGATTACACATTTTCGTATGCTGTCCCGAACCAGCCGGGCCTTGATGGACAACATTGCTGCCAATGATATCAAAAATGGGCAGGACCGCTTCAAATGCCTCACTAGACCCGCCGACCATGATCGTAAGCTTTGCATCACGGGCACCGATATCCCCTCCGGAAACCGGTGCATCCAATGATTCCATGCCTCTTTTCTTGGCCTCCTCCGCTATTTTCACTGCCAAAGACGGTGTGGAGGTCGTCATATCGATTAAATGGGTTCCTTGTTTCCCGTTCTCGATAAGCCCATTTTCCCCAAGATAGATTTCTTCCACATCACTAGGGTATCCTACCATGGAAATGATCACATTGGCTTTCTGCGCAATTTCCTTTGGTGCAGATGCCCACTTCGCGCCCTGTGAAAGCAGTTCACTTGCCTTATCTTTCGTCCTTGTATAAACATATACCTTAAATCCCGCTTTAAGTAGATTTGCGGCCATGCTTTTCCCCATAACTCCTAAACCTATGAAGCCGATCACTTTGTTCAATTGCATCACTGCGGATTCCTCCCAATCATTTTGTTTCAAAAATCCTTAAATGGACTTTATCATTCCTCCGTCAACTAAATAGGACTGCCCCGTTAAATATGTATTGGCACCTGAAACAAGGAAAGTAACGAACTTTGCAAATTCCTCGGGTTCCCCATAACGGCCAAGAGGAATTTTGTTAATGGATTGTTCTGTCATTTCCTCAGGAGTGACGCCTTGTTTCTCTGCATTCATTTTATCAAGGTGCTGAACGCGGTCCGTTGCGATTCTACCTGGTCCAACTGTATTGATCAATATCCGGTCTGGTGCTAATTCTGAAGCTAACGTCTTTGACAATCCAACGATAGCAGTTCGGAATGTATTCGATAGAATCAACCCTGGAATCGGTTCTTTAATGGATGAAGAAGCGATATTAACGATTTTCCCGCCCTGTTTTTTTAAATGTGGCAAGCTCTCACGGATCGTCCTTATGAAGCTTAGTAAATTAAGTTCGAAAGATTGTTGCCATTCTTCATCATTGAAATCTGTAAATGAACCCCCTGGAGGACCTCCGGCGTTATTAATAAGAATATCGATACCTCCGAACTCTTCAGCAGTTTGCCTAACCAAGCTTTCAATATCTTCAGCTTTTGTTATATCCGTTACCATATAAGCAACTTTACCCGCCCCAAGCTGCGATATTTCCCTTTGTACGGCGGCAAGCTTTTCTCCATCCCGGCTAGCTAGCATGACATTTGCTCCTTCTTTAACCAATTCAGCTGCCATGGCCTTCCCCAAACCCTGACTCGAAGCTAAAATCAAAGCATTTTTCTTTTCCAAATGTAATTCCATATTTTATCATGACCTCCATTTTCCTGAATTTATAATTCTATTATATCGCTATTTGCGAAAAGTGAAAAATCTGAATAATCATTCTTATGATTTTTTTATCCAGCTGTCAAAAAAAAAATTGCCGGTTGGATACCCAACCGGCGTCAAAGGGGGAAATGAGAATGTCAGCTGCCCTAATAGAGCTAAACAACTGTGCTTGCTTTTTATTTACCCCCATTTTGGTGCAATAAACATTTTTGCTTAAATGTTCAAGCAAAAATTACAGGAAAGCACCCCATCCGAAGATTCTGTGATGGGGTGCCGTTTTTCCTCATTTTTTTATTTCTTCAAAGTGTTAATTACCGCTTCTTTCACATTATCATTCGTATCCAACCCTAAAACTTCCTGAGATAGTTTTTTCATCTCTTCAAGCGAAAGTTGGCTAATTAAAGAACGTGCTTTTAAAATCGAAGTGGCACTCATTGAGAATTCATCAAGACCCAATCCGATCAAAATCGGTATGGCAATTTCATCTCCAGCCATTTCACCGCACATCCCGGCCCATTTCCCTTCTTTATGAGCAGCATCTATGACCATTTTAACCAGGCGTAAAATCGCTGGGTTATATGGTTGATATAAATAAGATACTCTCTCATTCATTCGGTCAGCGGCCATCGTATACTGAATCAAGTCGTTAGTGCCTATGCTGAAGAAATCGACTTCCTTAGCAAATATATCAGCCATCACTGCAGTTGAAGGGATTTCAACCATAATTCCGACTTCAATTTTTTCGGCAACTTGAATGCCATTATCAAGAAGTTCCTGCCTGACTTCAGCCAAGACGGCTTTAGCCTCGCGGAATTCAGCTAGTGTGGCGATCATCGGGAACATGATTTTCAAATCCCCATAAATGCTTGCGCGAAGCAGGGCACGGAGCTGAGTCCGGAAAATCTCCTGCTCATTTAAGCAAAGGCGAATCGCACGGTATCCAAGGAAAGGATTCATTTCCTTAGGAAGCTCTAAATAAGGCAGCTCCTTGTCTCCGCCTATGTCAAGCGTTCTGACGACTACAGGCTTACCTGACATACCTTCCAGCACCGCTTTGTATGCCTCGAACTGCTCTTCTTCACTCGGAAAGTCATTTCTGCCCATATAAAGAAATTCCGTACGATATAATCCGATGCCTTCACCGCCATTTTGATGAACGCCATCCAGATCTTTCGGAGTACCGATATTTGCAGCCAATTCCACATGATGGCCATCATTTGTAACGGTTTGTTCATGAACCAGTTTCGCCCACTCAGCCTTTTGCATCGCATAGGCTTCCTGCTCCTCCTCGTAGCGTTTCACGAGTTCAGGAGTAGGATTTATATGCACTTCACCCTTTAGCCCGTCAATGATGACCATGTCACCATTTTCAATGGAAGAGGTCACTGATTTTGCTCCAACGACTGCTGGAATTTCCAATGAACGTGCCATTATGGCTGAATGGGATGTACGTCCACCGATATCTGTCGTAAATCCTTTGACATATGCAGGATTCAACTGTGCTGTATCGGATGGAGTCAAATCCTCCGCAATGATGATCACTTCTTCAGCAATCATGCTTGGATTTGGAATATGAACACCTAAAAGATGCGACAGTACCCGTTTCGTGACGTCACGGATATCCGCAGCCCGTTCCTTCATGTATTCATTATCCATTTGTTCAAACATCGTAATGAACATGCTTGCGGTTTCATTTAAGGAAAACTCAGCGTTGACGCTTTCTGATTGGATTTTATCCTGAATCGGAGTTATTAGTTCCGGATCAGCCAAAACAAGCAGGTGTGCGTCAAAGATAGCGGCTTTATCGGCCCCTAAATCCTTTTCGGCTTTATCCCTGATTATCTCCAATTCATTTGTTGACTTTTGAATAGCTTCCTTAAAACGGGATATTTCCGCCCCGACATCTTCTATGCTTCTTTTTTCAATCGATAAATCTGGCTCTGTAAGTCGATAGGCTTTAGCGATGGCTATTCCGTTTGAAGCTGCTATTCCACTAATCAAAGTGGACATTATTCTGCTAATCCTTCTCTGTTCAACGTTTCAGCAAGTGTATTTAGTGCATCATTTTCATCGCTTCCTTCAGCAGAAATCGTAATTTCCGCACCTTGGCCAATACCCAGTGACATTACACCCATAATGGACTTAAGATTCACTTTTTTCTCTTTATAAGAAAGGTTTATTTCTGAATCAAATTTTCCTGCAGCTTGTACAAGCAATGTAGCCGGACGAGCGTGAATTCCTGTTTCTGCAGTTACTGTAAATGTTTTTTCTACCATATAAATCAATCTCCTTTAAGATAAATTAACATAAATAGGTTATGTAAGGGGGGTTCTCCATCCACTCATGAAAGAAATGAAAAAAGAAATGCCCTTTTCCTTATCAGGATAGCATTATCATTCCCAACAAACAAACCAAAACTATTGGTACCTACAAAATAGTACAAAAATATAGATGGAACTGCAACTATTACTTTTCAGATTCTTCAATGATTAAATGGATAACTGTGCATTTTTGGTGAAAAAAGCCCTGAAACTCAGCATAATGAAAAGGACCACCGTTAAAGAAACACTTCCGAGAATCCCGATTATTATCGCAATCTGGTATTCAATAGCGATGAGCGGGCTTATCCCCGACAGGATTTGCCCTGTCATCATTCCTGGAAGGAAGATAATCCCCATCCCTAGCATATTGTTCAAAGTCGGGAGCACTGCGGAGTCGAATGCAGCATCCACATATTTCTTCACAGCCCTCGCTGGAGTCGCTCCAAGCATCAACATCGCTTCCACCTTTTCACGATTACTGCTAATCCCATCATGAAGGTTTTTAAGCGCCAATGTAACTCCAGTCATGGCATTCCCAACGATCATCCCTGCAATTGGAATGAAATACCTCGGCTCATACCACGGCGTGAAATGGATGACAAACACATTAAAATAAAATAAGGCCGCCATGGGTCCTGACAACATACTTAGGATAACCATCCTTTTGATTTTCTTATTAATTGTATAAGGCACTTGCTTAAAAATATTATGGATGGAAAACAGTGCCATCGCACATAAAAATCCTAAAGAAAGTAAAGGGTGGGGATTTTCAAAGATATATGTCAAAACATATCCGGCTAGAATGAGTTGCACCGTCATCCGTACCGTAGCGAGCATGATTTGCTTTTCCCGTGAAATCCCCCGCCATTTCACGATTATGAGCAGAATCCCTACAAAGACATAGGCTGCACAGAGACGCCAGAACTCAATATCTATTATCCCATTCGCCTCCATTAATAATCACCCTCCTTCGCCTTTTTCAAAACAATCTTCTTTTCAGCACATATTTCCGCAAGCTGTTTTGAATGGGTTATCATGATGACCGTTCCTTTTCCCCGCTTCACTTCTTCTAAAAATCGGCTCATGACCGTCAGCTCGGCTTCTTCATCAAGAGCTGAAGTCGGCTCATCCAGTAAATATACCTCGGGTTTCAATAAAAGTAGCCTCGCCAGTGCCAGCCTCTGTTTCTCCCCGCCAGAAAGATTCTCCGCCCCTTCGTCTAAAGGCTTCTGCAACTGGACGGTTTCAAGTGCTTTAACCAATTCGGCTTTATCCTTTTTTTCCCGTTCTGTCAATTCCAGGCCAATCTGCAGGTTTTCTTCAATCGTACCCGGTAAAGTGAAAGTTGACTGAGAAAGCATTGTGACTTTACGCCGGAGCTCTATCGGGTTGAATTCATCCAGCAACTGATCCTGATAATAGATCGAACCGCTATCCGGGTCATCCATCCTGTTCAATAATCGGAGCAGTGAGGTTTTCCCTGCACCGCTTTCCCCGGTCAAGCAAGTAACCATACAAGCGGGTATTCTCAAATCATCAATTTTCAAAATCCCTTTATACCTAATATTTTCAAGCCTAAATATCATTTTACACGCCTGCCTCCCTTACTCCACCCTATCATTATAAGAAACTATCATGATATGAGGTAGCGATGCATGAAAAAATTTCAATGATTTTCATTTTCTTTCCCTTTTTTATAGGTTAGTATTATTCCTGCTGAATATATCCATGACGGACGTGGAAAAACCTAAATAAATGGAGGGACTTATCATGAACGGAAATTCCTTTTTACATTCTTATCTGAATACCTTTCTCCTGACTGCACTTTGCCTGATCACGCTGTCTGGCTGCCAGGCTGCATCAGATAACCTAATCAATCAATCCAAACAGGAAGATTCAATCTCCAATGAAGACATCAGATCCAGTGCGGATTCTTCAAATGAAGAAAAAGGCAAGACATTCAAAGCCGAGATCATTAAAGTTGTTGACGGAGATACAGTAAAGATCAAAATGGCTAATGGAAACGAAGAAACGGTCAGGCTACTTTTGGTGGATACTCCAGAAACCGTGCACCCATCCAAGCCCGTTCAACCTTTTGGACCTGAGGCAAGCAAATTCACCAAGGAACTAATGCCAGCGGGTTCTGAAGTGGAAGTAGAAACCGGCATAGGTGAAAGAGATAAATATGGCCGGCTGCTGGCCTATTTTTATGTTGACGGTAAAATGGTGAATAAACTCCTGCTTGAAAAAGGACTGGCCAGGGTGGCCTATGTTTATGCACCGAACACGAAATATCTAGATGAATTGGAAAATATTCAGAAACAAGCCCAAAAAGACGAAATCGGTATTTGGTCAATTGAAAACTATGCAACTTCAAAGGGGTTTGATGATTCGAAGTCCGTAGAAGCTTCAGCGGAAATGCCAACTGCATCTTGCAGTAACCCGCAAATTAAAGGGAATATAAACTCTAAAGGCAACAAAATATATCACATTCCTTCGGGCCAATATTACGAAATAACCAAACCGGAGGAAATGTTTTGTACCGAACAAGACGCACAGGATGCTGGATTCCGAAAATCGCAAAGTTAACAAATACAATAGTTAATAATATGCCCGCTTTCTGAAACCACCATTAAGAACGTATAAGGGAACTTGTAAGAGATTAGTTTGCCTGTTTTCTGAAACCCGCTCACTTTCTGCCGAGCCTCATCAAAGCAAGCATCTAGAAGGGCTCGGCTAGCAAGTTTTTCGGCAGGAGTGCCGCAAATTCCTTCATTCAAATGAGGATCACAGAAAAACCATTGAAGATAAGCCAGTCTCAAAATTGGTTTGGGATGAGTCCAGTTGATTGGAACGGAAGGTACGAGACTCCTGCTTAGAAAAGCGCGTCCAAAGGAGACCCCACAGGCGCAAAAGCGCCGAGGAGGCTCCCGGACCGCCCGCGGAAAGCGAGTGCCTGAAGTGGAAATCAACGTTCCTTTTACAAACCCTCAAATAACTGTTTCAGTGATTTCAGAAACCCGCCCCCTTTTTGTCGAAACTGAACACATCCCCATGATATATGGCCTTACATTAAATGAAGAAGTATTGAATGGTTTTGGCACATCCAATCTAAGGATGTGTTTTTCATTTGGCCATCCCCTCATTAAAGTTCGATTGAATCAACATTTTCCTATTAATAAGATCCTCGTTAATCCCTTTAAAACTCACTTTTTATTCCTTCCATTTACCCGTTATGCCATTTGGCTTTAGCCGAACATTTTATTTATGGTAAAAGCACCCGGGAATACAGGAAAGTGCACTTTCTAAAGGTGGCTTGCTTAATGGAAGATTTCTCAGTACTAACGTCTGAATTCACGCCGATGATCCATCATATAATCCGCTCACTTTCCATCTATAAAAATAAGGAAGAATATTTTCAAGTAGGATTGATTGCTTTATGGGAGTCATATGGGAAATTCGATGAAGAATGCGGTCAGTTCTCCAACTATGCCTTTACGGTAATCAAAGGCAAAATTCTGAACGAATTAAAGCACCACCATAAATATGAAGCCAACACCGAACCATTTGATTCCTTCCTACTAGAGATTAAAGATCCATTTTCAATATACGATGAGGCCTTTGCCATCGATAATCTCTTAACCTACACGGATGGATTGACACTGAATCAGCAACGCTGGCTTTTACAAACGTACTTGGAGAATAAAACGGTCACTGAAATTGCTGAAGTATATCAAGTTACTACCGCAGCCGTCAAATCATGGAGAAGGTCCGCTTTAAATAAATTAAGGAAACAATTGATTTTTCCATAATGAATAATTTGGGGTGGCTCAATCATGAGCCACCCCAAAAAATATCCATTAACTTCTCGCTTCTTCTAAATACGTATAAATGATCACACCGTTATGTTGAGCATTCCCCCGAAAATGTTTAAAGTCTTCCCTTTTAACAAGAACCTCACGAAAAGGTAAAAATTCTTCTTTTGTAATCCTGAATTCATTCATTTCCCGATTTGCCAGTTTATCGAGTACATCTTTTGCTTCTTCTGCATTCATAAGATTATCCTCCTTAATTATCAAATGTTCTATCATTTCTACAGGAGAAATTCCGTTTTTATTTTAACATAAGCTTGCCACTTAATATAATTCAGAACTTTTTAAGGCCCACTGCTACATAATTCTTTACGAATGCTTTAAAATAGTGCAAACTGTATAGTAAAATATCATAATGTAAAATGATTGGCATTTTTTGTACATAGAATTACATACTAGTACGTATAACTGCGTTCGCAAGATATACCGAATTATGCCATATCATTACATCTGCTCCATTACAAGAAATCGTACCTTCTTTTAAAAGTTTAGCTTACTGTACCGACATAAGAGATAACTTTTTCTCTTACTAGCACCTCCCACGTCAAAATCTAAACCGCAAGATGTTCGAATAATCCAATTACTCCATAGTTACTTTTTGATCATTGGAAACAAAATGGGAAAGGATGATTGCCATGAAGAAAGCGGAAGTTGGAAATATCATTGAATTTAGAGAAGGCTTAAAAGGAATCGTCGAGAAAGTGAACGAGAACTCAGTAATCGTGGACGTCACGTATATGGAAAATTATCGTGATTTGGAACTTGAACAGAAAACCGTCGTCAACCATAAAAATTATAAAATCATAGGATGATTGAATGTACTCAAACGGGATGGTTACTAGATGACCATCTCGTTTTTCACTTTATCGCAATCCTGCAAATTGATTCTCCCGCTTTTTGTAACCATTTCCATTTCATTCCGTCTAATTCATTAAAGGGTACAATACCTGTATTTGATGCAGGTTCTCCAAATTCAGATTGGAATTTCAATCAGAAAGATGAGGGAAACACATGACTAGTTGGACACGTTATATTGGCTGTGTCACATTCGCCGTTTTTCTTCTGACTGGCTGCGGTACAGCCACAGACGAAAAAACAGATGAGCCACGGGAAGACACAGTAAAAGAGGGGAATGAAGGCAACACCTCTCAAGGAGATAATCACGATAACCGAAGTGATAACAAAGTAAGACTGATGGAGCAAAACCTGCAGTATACAATTAACGGGGAAGCAAAAGAAAAAACAGCTTTCCTAAAAAAAAGTGATAACCAACCGTTCAGCCTCTATGTTTTGCAACAATTCAGGTTAAGTGCCGAAGAACCAGGAAAGGATATTGTGTTCCTGACTGAAGATGACTCCATTTATATGAGAATCGAATTGTTGAAGACGGATGTCAATTGGGATGAGGTGGAAAAAAATGTTCAAGCCCAGCTGAAAAGCATTTCAGAAACAATTAGCGATCCTTCACTTGATGTCGAGGGCGGAACGGGCTTTGAAGTGGAAAGCGGCGATGATGTGATCACTTCCATATTGCTCAAGGATGAAAAATCACCCGTCCGCTTAACTATATTCACGAAAAAAGATAGAGATTACCGGGATGCATTTCTAGTGATGGCTAAGACGCTGATGAAAAGGTGAACATCGATAAGGAGGGCTAAGGACAAGTCCTCCATTCTTCATTACTCCTTCCCCGCCTTGCTTTTCCAGACCAATATTAAAAAAAGGAGACTTATGTATCCAAAAACCGGATAAATATATCCTAGTAATCTTCCATATCCGAATTCACTGATGATCAAAGCTATTAAAAAAATCACCGCTATGATCATCATGCTTGGCAATTTAATATAATTGCTGATTTGCCTCTGCAATCCATAAATGTTTCCGATGACCGAAGTGAATATCTCCCCGTAAATCACCAAAATGAACATCCAATATAACTGACTGGCTGCCGTTCTCATAATAACCGCTGAAGGAATTTCATATTTATTCACGTCAGGAAGTGTCATAAGTGAAAAATGCCCCGTCAATAAAATGATCGTCAGGAATATCCCCCCAAGAATTGCACCATGTTTAATGACCTTCTCATCTCGAACTTCATACGCAACCGGAACCAGCACAGCCTGTGCCAAAGCAAGGTTAAAGGCTGTATAGGCAAATGGTGACAAAATCATTTTCACGGTGATCCCTTCTTCAGGAACTTTTGTAAGTGTCTTAAAGAAATCCCCATTATCCAAAGTCGAGAAAAAAAGAATCAAGCTAAAGCAGATCATGATTGGTACAACAAAAGAATTCACAGTGAAAACACCGCGCATGCCCATCATCAGGACCAAGGATGCCAGTATGATCGTAGACCAACTTCCTATACTTTTAGGCACGCCAAGTTGTTCTTCGAAAACGGCTCCTGAACCCGAAATCATGACAGCCGTCACTCCTAACAGCATGATAAGGAAAAAGAAGTTGATGATTCCCGCTATTTTCCTCCCAAAAAGAAATTGATTGAACTCCTCATAAGAAGATGCTCTTATCCTTGCGGAAATGAGCATTATTTTCGTCCCCGTGAAAATAAAAATATAACCTGCTATTAAAATCCCGATAAAGCCATAAAAGCCATAACGGGTAAAAAACTCGACAATCTCTTTTCCAGTTGCAAATCCTGCACCGACGACTGTGCCAACATAAACTGCTGCAATCTGAAAACTCCCTGACCACCTTGACAGCATATTCTCCCCTCCTCCCTACATTTATATGTAAGGAAGAGACATTTAAGACAAGCCGAGCAATATTCCTTTCGTCGGCTGTTTTTGTCTTGGGCTAACAATCTCTCATTATGAAGGCGGAAACTCGCTATGCATTTCTCTGTGGAGCGAAAATCACCACATTTCATGCCCAACATTCCGAACGTATGAAAGATAAAAAAAACGCTTGGAATAATCTCCAAGCGTTCGTATCATACAGACTAATATTTCATAATGCCTTATCATCTACATTGGAGAGCCATTCGTCTATCACCTTCACAACGGACTGTACAGTACCATCATCAAATGGGGAATTTAGATTCGCAGATTCAACGAGATCAAGGAACGACTTGCTGCCTCCAAGTTGGCACAGATTCAAATAATCACCCCAAGCCGTTTCATCTTTTTCAGTCGACCTTTTCCAGAATTGGAAAGCACAAATTTGGGCCAATGTATAGTCGATATAATAGAAAGGTGATTGATAAATGTGGCTTTGCCGCTGCCAATACCCGCCATTCTCCAAGAATTCATTTCCTTCATAATCCCGATGTGGCAAATATTCCATCTCGATCTTACGCCAAGCCTGCTTTCTTTCAACGGGGGAGGCATCAGGATTTTCATAGACAAAATGCTGAAATTCATCAACAGCTACCCCATACGGGAGGAATATGAGCGCACCGCTTAAATGGGAAAACTTATACTTTTCCGTATCTTCCTTGAAAAACAGCTCCATCCATGGCCAAGTTAAAAATTCCATGCTCATCGAATGGATTTCACAAGCTTCATATGTTGGCCAATAATACTCAGGAATGTCAAGTTCACGGCTGCGATACACTTGGAATGCATGGCCTGCCTCATGCGTCAAAACATCTATATCCCCAGAAGTACCGTTGAAATTAGAAAAGATGAATGGAGCTTTATAGTCTTCTATAAAAGTACAATAGCCACCGCTTTCTTTTCCTTTCTTCGCCACAAGGTCCATCAGGTCATTATCAATCATATAGTTGAAAAACCGATCAGTTTCAGGCGAAAGCTCCTGGTACATCCTTTTCCCATTTTCGATGATCCACTCAGCATCGCCTTTTGGAATGGCATTACCCGTTCTGAAATGAAAATTCTCATCATAATAGTTCAGTTTCTCCAATCCAAGACGTTTGCGCTGACGTCCCTTCAGCCGGGTGACAAGCGGTACCACTTCCTCTTTCACCTGCTTGCGGAATGCAGCAACCATTTCAGCATCATAATCAGTCCGTGTCATTCGATAATACCCAAGTTCCACGAAATTCCCATAACCTAGCGCTGTCGAAATTCCATGCCTCACCTTGACTAGGTCATCGAATATACGATCCAATTCCTCCTGTTTTTCTTCAAAGAAACCGTAATATGCCTCACTTGCATTTTTCCTTAACTCACGGTCCGAGGACTCCATAAAAGGCTGAAGCTGCGCAAGTGTTAATTCTTCTCCATCAAAGTGAATTTTTGCAGAGGCAATCAATTGCGAATATTCACTTGATAATTTATTTTCTTTTTGCAGCTGTGGGATAATTTCGGGCGAAAAAGTTTTGAGTTGGGCCTCTGCCAGGTCAAATAGTTGAGTTCCCCATTTCTTCTCAAGCTCCTTACGATATTTCGAGCGAACGAGTTCATTGTAAAATTTTGAGGTTAACTCTTCCATTTCAGGGGAGAAGTCATCTAAATAATCATTCTCAGCTTTATAAAAATCATCATTCGTATCAATGGAATGCCGTATATAGACCAAATTGAACATCGTACCTACATAATTTCGGATTTCATTTATTTCTTCCATAGCTTTTATTTGCGCATCAGCATTAGCGGCGTCAGTAAACTTTTCCAAAGCTTTCATGAATCGGGTTTTAATTTCATCCATTTCAGGACGTTTATATTCATAATCATTAAATTTCATATGTACGCTCCTTTTCACGATATAAAAACATTTATTCAACCTGAGTAACATGATTCATCGAATTCGTTTTCAAGACACATTCACCATTATCGCGGTTATCGTAATATAATTTAATTCGCCACAGCGTTAATAAAAACCTTTATGTCCTCAAAACAAATTCAGATTTTATCAGAAATAAAAAACCAGCACCTGCAGACAAATCCGGGTGCTGGTTCTTTAGCTAATTTTGAGCGGAATACCCAATCTTTTTAAGCAATTCGATAACAGTGTCCTTTTCATCGTGCGTAAGTACACTCATGATATCATCGATTCTTTTTTCATGCTCAGGAAATACTCCTTCAATAAAGGCCTTTCCTTTATCCGTTATTTTTGCAAAGGTTACACGGCGATCCTCTTTACATGCTATTCGCTGTAGATATTCCTTCTGTTCAAGTTTATCCACGACATAGGTAATGCTGCCGCTAGCTAGCAGGATTTTTCCGCCTATTTGCTGCAGGGGCTGATCCCCTTTATGATAAAGTAATTCCAGTACTGCGAACTCAGTTGGATTCAAACCCTCTTCTGCTATATGTTTATTTACCACATCATTTATTGAACGATGGGCTCTAGACATCACAATAAACAGTTTCAAAGACTGTTGGATGTTATTATTCTCCATAACTTCACAACCTTAAAATTTTTAATTAAAATATCTTGAATTAAAAGTTATTATATGGCATAAAGACTTTTTTGTCAATCTCCCCTGTTAGTATGCACTATTGTTTAATCATTCATTTTGTTATACTTGAAAAAAAAGCTAAAGTAGTGACAATCATGAAAACAAGGCATAAATTCACCACATATCTACTTATTGTTATTTTACCATTAATTATCCTCTCAATCATTTATTGGGTGCATTTAGAACGTTCGATTCAAAATGAAAGACAGGAACAAGCTGAATGGACGGTAACGGTTTATCAAGAATACATAGATCAAGTTATCAGAGAAACGAAGGCAAACCTTGAGCTACTTAGCCTTAGCAGTTCCGTGCTTTATATGGATAACAAAAAAACCGAACTTCTTATGAAATGGATCAAAGATACAGATTCCAGGTATGCCGGAATATATTGGCTAAATCGCGACGGTGTCTCCATTTCAGGGACGAATAAGAATTTCAATCATTACTTTCTAATTGAACAGAATGATATAGAACTTGCAGTAAAAACCCGAAAAGCCGTTGTTGTAGGAACAAAGGAGCTATATAACCCTGATTACAATTATTTTTCCACTTTTGCTCCCATTCTGGATCATGATAAAAAAGTGCAAGGGTTTTTATTGGCACATATCAGGCTGGATCATATGGAAAATATATTAAAGATTCTCAGCCCTGGTCAAACCTTTATATTGGAAACAAAGGACAAAACCCGAATTTTGGATAGAAATGCCGACGGATTCACTGGACATTCTAAATCGGTGGCTGTTCCTTTGACCGAAGTCGATTGGAAACTATCTGTCAAATTGCCCGACAAGATTAGCACAAATAACATGAATGTTTTTTTAATGCTTGTCTTTTTCACCTTCTTTTTTGCTCACATGATTTACATCATCGTGGAGGAACTGATCGTTCGCAGGAATGCCAAAAACCAAAAGTTAATAAATGAAAGGCAAAAAATAGAATTTGTCGGTACATTGGCTGCCAGTACTGCACATGAAATAAAAAACCCACTTACCGGCATAAAGGGGCTAGTGCAGTTATTGGTTGAAAAACACCCCGAAGAACAAGATCAGTTCTATTATTCTGTCATCATGAAGGAAATTGAACGGATCAATAGTATCGTCAGCGAATTTTTGATTTTAGGGAAGCCGATGGCCCAGACTTTATCCATATATGATATTCGCAGTATCATCGCTGAATTGAGACCAATAATAGAATCAGAAGCACGCCACTTCAATATTGAAGTGGAATGGAAAATCATAAAGGAGCCGATCCTGGTTCATTGTACAAAGGACCAACTTAAACAAGTCATTCTCAACATTGCCAAAAACGGTTTCGAGGCAATGGAAGTTGGGAAAAAGTTAAGGATTCGAATTCACCATGAAAATGAATGGGCTAAAATCATGATCATCGACACCGGGCAAGGACTGAGTGAAAAAGAAATAGGCAAAGTGTTCGATCCCTTCTACACATCGAAAAAGGAAGGAACGGGATTAGGGCTATTTGTGTGTAAACGAATAATTGAATCTTTTAACGGTTCCATCGAGTTTTTAAGTAAACCACTTAACGGTACAACCGTAACAATCAGCTTACCGTTGATAAAAGGCCACCATTAACAATACTTTGAAGAGTTTCATTTTTTTATGAAGACCAGTAACGATTCCGATTTATTTAAAGGTGTCATGCATACGGTGCATGCTTCCTGAATCTATTTATGGAATAGGTAAAAAACTTAATCAGGAAGAAGGAAATATACAGATGGGAAGTATCGCTGCCATTAAAACAAAACCGCAAAAACAAGATATGACTCTGAAAATCATGATTGTCATTGGCATTTGCCATTTAATGAATGATTCTCTTCAGGCCGTCGTACCGGCCATGTTCCCAATCCTCGAAAAATCAATGTCGCTAACATATACACAGCTGGGAATGATTGCATTCTGCCTGAATATCGTCTCATCGCTCTTGCAGCCGGCAGTCGGGTTCTATACGGATAAAAAGCCATTTCCATATGCATTGCCCATTGGGTTGACCAGTACCTTAATCGGGGTCATCATACTCGCAATCGCCCCTAACTATAGCATTATCCTTGGTGCAGTCATCTTGATGGGCTTAGGGTCGGCCATATTCCATCCCGAAGGCTCCAGGGTTGCCTATATGGCAGGAGGACCCAAAAGAGGCCTGGCACAATCAATTTATCAAGTCGGCGGGAATAGCGGGCAGGCACTTGCCCCGCTCATCACTGCCATCGTGCTTGTTCCTTTTGGTCAAAAAGGTGCACTCTGGTTTGCCTTGGTTGCCTTATTGGCCGTTATCCTATTGCTGTATATTGCCAAGTGGTATTCCCAAAAATTAGTTCACTTCCAGCCTAAAAAGCTTGCTGCAAAAATAATCAATAAAGAGCGGACCCATAAAGTGGCCAAAGCCCTGGTATTGATTTTATTCATAATCTTTGCCCGTTCCTGGTATGTATCGTGCATGACGAACTTTTACAGTTTTTATTTGATCGAGCAGTATTCGTTCACGATAAAATCTGCCCAATTTTTCCTATTTGCCTTTTTGGCTGCCGGTGCTGTAGGTACATTTTTCGGAGGTCCGCTTGCTGATAGATTCGGGCGTAAAAATATCATTTTCTTTTCTTTCGCCGCCAGCATGCCAATAACCGCACTTTTACCATTCGTACCTCCAACAGCCGCTTTTATTTTATTATTGATGGCGGGATTCATTATAATGAGTAGTTTTTCCGTCACTGTAATATACGCACAGGAATTGGTTCCGGGAAAAGTCGGAACGATGGCAGGCTTGACAGTGGGGTTAGCCTTTGGAATGGGTGCCATTGGATCCGTTTCATTGGGAGCCATTGCAGATATAATTGGAATCGGATCCATGATTAAGCTAGTGGGATTCCTGCCATTACTGGGAATCATCAGCATACTGCTGCCGACTGATCTGACATTGAAAAAATGGTATACAGAAGAATGACTGCAAAATGGTTTTTTCCTGGAACATTTTCTTTATGTCTAAATACAATAAATTATTGTTCCACCCAAAAGTTCACTAATGAGTAACGATCCGTTCCATACAAAAAGGAGAAATTTATGAGTGGAGTTTTATTAGGCAGCATCCTTTCTGCAATGTCTACAGGGTTTGGTGCGTTACCAATCTTGTTCATTCAAGGATCAATCACACATCGATTCAGAGACACGCTTCTGGCATTTACGGCTGGAATTATGATGGCTGCTTCGTTATTGAGCCTGATCCCGGAGTCTCTGGCCACCGGAGGGTATGTGCCGCTAGTCATTGGGGTTTTTCTCGGAGTAATGACATTAACGATCATGGAAAAAAACATTCCTCATATCGATCTCAGCCATACGAAAAGTGGCATTCAGTTCGATGAAAAGGCTTTGCTCATCATCACTGCCATTACACTCCATAATATTCCTGAGGGTCTTTCTGTCGGGGTCAGTTACGCCTCTGATAATGCTGATACAGGTAATTTGATCGCATTTGCCATCGGCCTGCAAAATGCTCCGGAAGGCTTACTAGTCGCCTTGTTTTTAATTAATCAAAAAATCGGTAAACTCACAGCGTTCCTGATAGCAACCTTAACCGGTACCATCGAAATAATTACTGGCTTACTAGGTTTTTATTTAACCTCTTACATTGGGTTTCTGGTCCCATACGGCCTAGCTTTCGCCGCCGGGGCCATGCTTTTCATCGTTTATAAGGAATTGATTCCTGAAAGCCATGGGGATGGTAATGAACGCACATCTACCTATTCCTTCATTGTCGGCCTTTTGTTCATGGTCATATTATTGGAAGTTTTGTAATTCTCGAACTTCCATGGCTGGCTCCATCAAGTGAGTCAGCTTTTACTTTTTATTTATCAGTGTAATCCATTCAGAAAAATTAAGACTTCTAAACCAATCCCGATGCATGAAGGACACCTTCTGGTGGCCTCCCCTCGATATATACCCCAAATCTATAGGAAATTCAAAAGATATATTGTCTTGTTTATATAAGTCTTTCATTAATTGTTTTCGGATATTTATGCAAAGGTTATTTCACCAGAAATCACACAAAGTTGCTAGTCTCCTTGCCTGCTACTTTAAAAAGTCATGCATGCATTCAAATCCCCACTAAAAGGTAATGTCGTCATTAAAGGGCTGCTGCACAATAACGACCATTTCTTCCCGCTTATTTCTCACTTCCACTGATGAATGATGTTGAAGGATCAAATACTCATTTATAAGTTTGTCAAGCTGCTCACTTTGGCGAAGGGTATTCTCATGATTTAGCCCATACATTTTGGCCAACTCCATCATTTCCCAACGCTTCATTCGAATCTCAGAACAAATTTCCGTTGCACACCTAGAATTCATAACAACATTCACTACTCCTGCCTTTTTAAAGTTACATTATAATAAAGAAGTATTACAAAATATGCCTTATATGTAAATAGATTCGCAAAAAAAGACAAAACTTCTTAAATTGCGATAGTGCTTTAACCACCAGCAGACAGGATATGACGGAAATTTCTAAGCATGGACCTCTTATATTGATTAGGACAAGTTCATATGAAGCCCGCTTTGAAAATCGATTCGAAAGTTCTGCAATTTGGATGTCATTCTTATTTTCCAACTTAAACTTCAGCAGCTTCTCTATAATGGAGTTCATTGTTACAACCCTCAATTGTGATTCTAAGATAATATAATATGAAAAAAGGAATCCAATAAAGGATTCCCATTAATTGATGAAAATTCCATGTGCTTTCCGTTAACTAAAAAAAGGGTTGGAACATACCCTTCTGCATTACTCGAATGGCAAATAAATATGAAAGCTCGTCCCTTTTCCCACTTCGCTTTCCACTTCTATATAGCCATTGTGCTCTTCAATGATTTTATAGCTGACCATGAGCCCGAGCCCGGTTCCCCTATCTTTCGTCGTATAAAAAGGTTCACCCAATTTTTTTAGCATTTCCGTTGAAATCCCCATTCCTTTGTCGGTAATCGAAATGCAAACGTATTTCTCTGAAAATCGGCTTGTTTTAATGGAAACAGATCCCCCATCCGGCATGACTTCCAATGCATTTTTGATGATGTTAATGAACACTTGCTTTAACTGGTTCGCTTCACATAAAACGTTAAATTCATCTTCTTCAAAGTCTGTCTCGAATTGAATATTTTCCAATAGTGCCTGAGCGGCCAGTAATTCCAGTGTCTCCCTCAATATGGTATGAACATCCTGTTTGAAAATTTTTAGCGCCTGAGGTTTTGCCAGTACCAAGAATTCCGTGATAATGGTTTCAATTCGCTTAATTTCGGAAGTAATCACGTGAAAATATGTGGAAAACTCCCCTTTAACACCATCCTCAAGCAACTGGATAAAACCTTTTAAGGCTGTCATTGGATTCCTGATTTCGTGAGCAATTCCGGCCGCCAATTCACCAACGACATTCAAAGTATCCGATTTTCGGATTTGTTCCTGCATTTCGAGATTTTTACTCACATCACGGAAAATGCTTAAATTCAGGTTCGAATATAAATTTTTCCTCGTCAAAAATTCAATATGCTTAACCCTTCCATCTTCGAATGTTATCGGAATGATGGAAGAGTAGACCTCATGCTTATAAACATTTTCAATGTGAGCATTCAAGACAGGAGCATTTTCAGGAATTTTTTCGATGAATCCCTGTACAGATAAAGATAGCAGTTTGCGCTTTGAAATCTCCAATATTTTCTGACCAGCTTCATTAATATCGGTGAACCCTTCATGATTCCATAATATCAAGCCGTCTAATGTTCCCTCAAAAATCTTCCTGAACTTCTTTTCACTATCCCTTAATTCCTTCTCAATCAGCCAACGCTCACTGACATTTCGAAAGATCGTTACGTTATATCCGTCACCTTCATGTTTTTTGGCAGTCAATTCAAGCAATTTAATTTGGTTATTAGGCATTTTATAAATCAGCTCACCCCGCACCTGGGTGTCTCTTTCAAACGTCTCCATCATCTGGTTAAAATGATTACTATTGCTATACACGTATTTCCAGATATGGCTGCCTATCAAATCCTCTCTGCTGGATTCGAATATTTTACATGCTGAATGATTGACCCGAAAAATGATCCCGTCATCATTCCAGAATATGATTGCGTCCATGGACTGGTCGAATAATTCGGCAAAAATCCGTTCGCTCGTCTCTAACTTTTTTTCTATTATATTTGATTCTGTAATTTTTCGAAGCACCGACATATATAATTCATTTCCTACCGTTGAACTTATCGAGAAAGTGAAATGATGCAGTTCATCCCCAACCTTTATCTCTACCTCTCCTTTGAAGTTCGACTCATCAAAGGCCCTTTGTATGCTCCCATCCCAATATTCCCTATAATCCGGGGATATAAGGCCCCTCATATTCTTACCGACAATCTCTTTTTTCGGGATGCCCAAGACATGGATAAAGGCATGGTTCACTTCCATTATTATTCCTGAACTGTCGAATAGAACGATGCTTTCTATGGCTGTATCGAAAATGTCCAAAAACATCTGCCTTGACATCCTTGTTTCCCTTGATGAAGAAACATCCAATGTCACATCCCCCAAACGGTAGAGCTGCTGTCCTTCGAAAAGTGAGCCTATACGCATAAACTCTATTTGCTTAAGGGCTCCGGTATGTAGTTGGATAATTTGCCTTTCACTTTCATTCGAGGTTTTTAGGGAACTTGACACTACCTGGTTATTTAAAGGGATGACATCAAGAAAATCAGTTATCTTCATGGACTCCAACTGCTCTTTCGCGGTATCCAGCAGAGCGCAGGCGGCATCATTGGCATAAGTGAGACGCAGTTCCTCATCAACCCTAATATAAGGCTCTGACATCGAATTGAAAATGTTCAAAAACCCTTCGACCTGTTTATTCAATTTTAAAATTTCCTGTTTATATTCCGATTCATTCTCATAACCGACTTTCATATTAACCCCCCTCAACAAAACCGATACTTACCAACTTTATTCGACATCCATCTTGATTTTCCTCGGTATTTTTCGAAAATCGCCGCAATCACAACATTCCAAAATTATCCTTTATATCAAATCATAGTATATTGAACACTGTAAAACTTAGCGTTAAGCTTAATTTAAGGTTTTTATAATAAGTTTAATAAATATTGATTTAGTACAAGGTATTTAGGGTATAAGAAATAACAACGCTTTCTAGCTACCTTAAAAATTTATTAAATGGAGGCAACGATGAAACAACGTGATTTTTTCTTCGATAACGCCAAGTTCATTCTCATGGCTTTTGTCGTCTTTGGACATTTGCTGAATACGTATATACATGACAGTGAAACGATATATGCTTTATATAAAACCATTTATTCCTTTCACATGCCTGCCTTTATCCTTGTTTCAGGGTTCTTTGCGAAAGGTTTTTATCAAAAAGGGTATTTAGGTAAAATTACTAAAAAACTGATATTGCCCTATATCATTTTCCAATTGATCTATACCGTTTACTACTATTTCTTATATGAACGTTCTGCCATCACTGTAGACCTGCTTGACCCCCAATGGTCGCTATGGTTCCTGATCAGTTTATTCTGTTGGAACATCATGCTCCTTGGTTTCTCAAAGCTAAAGCCATCAGTAGGCATAGGTTTATCTTTTTTAATCGCATTATTGATTGGATATATTGACAATATCTCCAATTACCTTAGTCTCTCCAGGACATTCGTTTTTTTCCCGATGTTTTTGATCGGGTACCATTTAAGCAAGGAACATTTAAAAAAACTATTCACACCCAAAGTTCGTTTGGCTTCACTTAGTGTCATGTTAGTGATTTTTATCGGTTTTTATTTAAATAGCGATATCAATTATAAATGGCTGCTCGGTTCGAAACCATATGCCGAACTTGAAGATGCGACAATCGTGTCCATGTTTAAACGCCTAGGATTTTATGGATTGAGCATAATTTCAGTGTTCAGCTTCCTTTCGTTCATTCCACGCGGACAATATTTCTTTACGAACTGGGGTAAACAAACCCTTTATGTCTATCTGCTGCATGGTTTCTTCATTCGGTTTTTCCGCGAAAGCACCATCCAGGAATACTTCAGCAATACAGAGAGCTTTATCCTGCTCGCCGGCCTCTCTTTCTTGATTACCGTGTTATTATCTAGTGAAATGATCGCTACCATGGCGCAGCCGATCATCGAATTGAAAGCGACCAAAACAAAACGTTTCATGACTAAAACGAAAGAGTATATTAAACAAGCTTTTTAAATAAAACGGATGAAGCATCTTCTGCTTCATCCGTTTTTTCAAATTCCATTTCATTTCGCTTTCAAGCTGAAAAGATTCCCCTTCAATACCATAACCCATTTTTCAAATGGAGCACGCTATGGTAAAATTACTCGTTAGTGCTTGTTGGCTTAAAAAGACATGTACACGAAAGGAGCCAGGCGTTTCTTTTACGCCCTTTAACATGAATATAATAATCAGTACTCTTAACGCAAAATATATCCATACATCGCTATCCATCCGATATTTAAAAGCTTATGCCCAGCCCGATTACGATGTACAGCTGGCAGAATATACGATAAAAGATCCAATTATGAACATAGTTGGTGATCTTCATTCCAAAAAACCCGATGTCATAGGGTTCAGCTGCTATATTTGGAACATCGAAGAAACAATGAAAGTCGTAGCCATGCTGAAGAAGATCAATCCAGAATTGGTTATCATTCTCGGCGGACCTGAAGTCACCTATGATGTCGGGGAATGGCTTGATCAGATTCCCGGGGCTGATTTCATCGTAATTGGCGAAGGTGAAGTCACTTTCAAGGCTCTTTTATCTGAAATTGAAGGTTCGAATGACTATAAGAAGGTTGGCGGCATTGCGTATCGACAGGATGGAAAAAAAATCATCCAGCCTCAGAACGGCAAGGTTGATTTGAAATCCCTCCCTTCTCCATATCGTTTGGAGGAAGACCGCGGAGACCTATCTAAACGGGTCACCTATATCGAAACTAGCCGAGGGTGCCCGTTCAGCTGCCAATTTTGCCTTTCATCGATTGAAGTGGGTGTCAGGTATTTTGATCGTGAGAAGATTAAAGAAGATATCAGATATCTTATGGCTAATGGTGCCAAGACCATTAAGTTCGTTGACCGAACCTTCAATATTAGCCGAAGCTATGCCATGGAGATGTTTCAATTCTTAATCGATGAACATCTTCCCGGTGTAGTTTTCCAGTTCGAGATCACGGCGGATATCATGCGTCCGGAAGTTATCCAGTTCTTGAATGATAATGCCCCTGCAGGACTGTTCCGCTTTGAAATAGGGGTACAATCGACGAATGATCATACGAATGATTTAGTAATGAGAAGGCAGAACTTCGAAAAACTGACAAGGACCGTAACCATGGTTAAAGAAGGGCAAAAAATTGATCAACATTTAGACCTTATTGCCGGTTTACCAGAAGAAGATTATCACTCTTTCAGAAAGACTTTCAATGATGTTTTCGAGCTCAGACCCGAAGAGATGCAGCTTGGTTTCTTAAAGATGCTTCGTGGAACTGGCTTACGGATACGCGCCGCTGAACACCAATATATATACAGCGAACATGCTCCCTATGAAATTCTAGGAAATAATGTCTTATCCTTTGATGACATTGTCCGAATAAAACAGGTTGAAGATGTCCTTGAAAAATACTGGAACGACCATAGAATGGATCATACCACAGAATATCTTGTCAAAACGGTATTTCAATCACCATTCGACTTCTTTCAAGATTTCGGTACCTATTGGGATGAACAAGGCTGGTCACGAATCGGTCATCAGCTCGAAGACTTGTTCAGACGTTTACAGCAGTTTTTGGCTTCCCGGGAATCTGCTGAACTGAAAAACATTATCGGACTCATGAAATTGGATTATTTCATGAATCAGAAATACAAACCACGTAAACCTTGGTGGGAAGCTTCATTAGATAAAAATGGTCGGAAAGAGATATACGAAGAGATTCTGAATAATCCCGAACAGCTTGGTTCCTCTTTCGCAGCTTTGTCGCTTAATGAAAAAGAAATACACAAACACACATTGCTCGAGGCACTTCCCTTTGATTTGGAAACGTATTTATCTGAGGGAATGATTGTCGAGAAACCTTCGTTCATGCTTGCTTATTTTGATCCGAGTGGTAAGGGATCAACGATATTCCCTCTCTCAAAATCTGGCAGCATCATTTTATAAGAATAAGGACGGACCCAAGAATTGGGTCCGTCCTTATTTACTTATCACTATCACGTTTTTTATTTTCTTTTGCCAAAATTTCATAAATTTTGGTTGCGTTCATATCGCCGCTGAATTCGATTCCAAATTCAGTTCGTACATGTTGTCCCAGCTTTTCCTGGCTGTTCTGTTTTTCTTTATCCATTAACTTCTTCCTTTTCTGCCTTGCTTCGAATTACGGTTGGCACCTTTCATTGTGTTTTCCTCCAATGCGAACTCATTGGAAAATTCATTTTCAGCTTGGTTTCTTTTTGGCGTTTTACTTGCTTTGACAGCACCATCCACATTGGCTTTCCGTTTCATTTTCATCCACCCTTTTCATATAGTTTACATTTTAGAATGGGGTAAAAATGCCTGAAATTATTCAGGGATAATATAGGGACAGACGAGAAAAATAACCGTAAAACGGAAAGGGAGACACTACATGAAAAAGAAATTGGAGTCACCGGTTGTCGACGATACACAACCACACCAAATTAACGCACCAAGCTTTAAGGGAACCGGCATAAAACCACAGGCTCCATTCGTCAATGATTATGGAGTCGTCATCGGCGACAGTAAATATGCATCTGAAAACTCTCCACTCGAAAATTGGAGCGAAAAGACTGACCCGGAAATCATGGCTGGAGACGAATGGATACATCCCACCAATGATATAGGCTGGAATTCAACTGAAAACCGTGAACTGTTAGAGGCTAAAAAAGCGCCGCAGCCACCTTTCATGCATCCCGATAAGGATGTGAGCACTGATACCGATTGAATCGTTCTTGAGGGCTTAAGGAACTAGTGAAATCCAATTAAAATAGAAGGGGTGCATCATATACACCCCTTCTTCTCATTTCACCTGCAAAATCAACTTCCCTTTCGTTTGACGGGCGTTCATTTCCTCATGAACGGCTGCTGCCTTTTCAATTGGGTAGATGCCGCCGATAGTTAGCTTAAGTTCCCCGGACGTGACGTAAGAAAAAAGCTCTTGAATGCTAGGCAACAGCAAATCTGGATGTTTCATGATCTGTGGCAGGAAAAAGCCTACGACGGATTGATTGCGCCTCATCAATTGCTGCGGGTTCATCGTATAAGGCTTACGACTGGCATTACCAAAAACAACAAGACGTCCAAATGGAGCCAAACATTTCAATGTTTTATTGAAAACATCCCCTCCTGCCATTTCCAGCGCCACGTCTACTCCCTTGCCGGACGTGACCTCACGGACTTTCATTTCCCATCCTTCTTTCGTGTAATCGATAAGTTCATCTGCCCCCATCGATTTAGCCAGTTCCAACTTTTCCACTGTGCTGGCGGTGGCAATCACTTTTCCAGCCCCGAAGATTTTGGCTAATTGTACGGCAATCGTTCCCACTCCACCTGCAGCAGCATGGACCAATACCGTTTCCCCCTGTTGCATGCGTCCCATTGTCTTTAGAATATGATAAGCACTCAGACCTTGAAGGGGCAGGGCAACAGCTTCATGGAACTGAATGGAGTCTGGAAGCGGAATGGCCGAGAATTCATCCGAAAGGGCATATTCTGAATATCCACCAGATTCAATTAAACTCACGACCCTTGTACCAGGTTTGATTTTGGTCACCTTTCCACCAACTTCCACCACAACGCCAGCCACTTCCGCACCTGGAATGAACGGAAGCGGCGTAGGTACTACATATTGCCCTTCCCTTCTGGCTGTATCTGCATAATTGACGCCGACACAATCTATTTCAATCAGAACCTCATGCCCAGTTGGCACGGGCCTTTCCATTTCAGTCAATTTCAGTACTTCCGGTCCGCCGTATTCTTCAAAATGAATGGCTCTCATCTTTATCCCTCCCTTATTAATTCCCTGTAAATTCCGGTTTTCTTTTTTCTTTGAATGCTGCAACTCCCTCAAGATGATCTTCTGTAGAGGCCATCAAGGTTTGCGTGATTCTTTCCTGTTCGAGCATTTCATCAAGTGTGGCCGTAAATGAATGGCTAACGAGCTTTTTCATCATCCCATAAGCTTTTGTCGGTCCATTTGCCAGCTTTTCCGCAAGTTTCAATGTTTCCTCTTCAAGTTGATTGAGTGGATATATATAATTAATGACACCTAACTGGTATAAGCGTTCCGCAGAAATTGGCTCGGCAGTAAAGAAGAGCTGCTTTGCAAGGTGGGGCCCTACTATTTTAGGTAAAAAATACGAACCACCTCCATCAGAGATCAGGCCTACCTGTGAAAAACTCATGGCAAATTGACTATCATCGGAAGCCACGATCAAATCACAGGCGAGTGCCAAATTAAATCCGGCCCCTGCCGCAAATCCATGGACGGCAGCGATTACGGGAACCTCAGAAGCATCCAGTGCCAATATGCATTCATTCATCCTGCCAACATGATCATACAATTGACTTGCAGAAGCCTTCCCCATTGACTTAACATCACCTCCCGCAGTGAATGATCTTCCCGCCCCTTTGATGATGACTGCCCTTATATGTGGTGTTTTTTTTACATCCTTTATCGCTTTCGTTAAGCTTGCAATCATATCCGGACTAAATGCATTCAAGCTTTCAGGACGATTCAAAGTCAGGATCATTACATGATCGGTTACCTCTGTCAATAAGTGTTCTTTTAACATTTACCCATCCCCTTTTTTATTGGCTGTTTTCGCATACTTTGTTGCTATTTACCAAGTAATGTGGTGTGGTTGATCTCCCCTCCAGATGCTCGCTTTCCGCGGGGCGGGCGGTGAGCCTCCTCCTCCTCGGCGTAAATGCCTGTGGGGTCTCTGTCCCGCTGCTCCCGCAGGAGTCTCGCACTTCCACTCCAATCAACCTTAAATAGTCTCGTTTCAAAAACAACAATCTTAACGAAAACAGCCTTTTTATTTGATCAACCAGCCGCCGTCAACCAATAAATCCGTCCCAGTCATATAGGAAGCCTCCGGCGAAGCAGCAAAGGTAATGACATTACTTATTTCCTCTGCTTTCCCCACTCTTTCCAGTGCCGTATTCCGTTGAATCGACTTTACGAATTTTTCATTTTGCAATCCATCCTCCGTTAAAGGCGTTTCAATGAATCCCGGTGATACGGAATTGACCCGGATGCCGGCTGCAGCGAGTTCCAATGCCAATGATTTCGTTAAACTGATGACCCCTGCTTTAGCAGAGCTGTAATGCGGGATGAATGCCCCTGCCTGATGCCCTGACAGTGAAGCCACATTCACGATTGCCCGATTGATGGCTTTATTTCCACTGCCCGCTCCTTCTTCCATCACTTTTCCCAAGTACTTGGAAACTAGAAAGACACTTTTCAAATTGACATGTTGAATCATATCCCAATCAGCTGCAGATGTATCCAAAAGCTTCGAGGACTTTGATCCACCTGCATTATTGATTAAAATGTGAAGGTCACGATATTGTTCCTTCACATACATGGCCAAATTCTTTACATCTTCCTCGACGGTAACATCTGCAGGGAAAATGGCGGCTACGGGAATCGTGTGCCGTGCATTGATTTCTGCAGCTGCTTCCTCCAGCTTTCCTTTCGTCCGCCCTACCAACAACACTTTTGCCCCTTCGTCCGACAGACGCATCGCTGTAGCTTTCCCAATACCGGAACCTGCACCTGTCACCACCGCCATTGACTGTGAAAACCTCATGCCCTTCACTCCTTATCCAGGTTTTGAACTACGTTTCCTGCCTTTTCAATTCGGCTTCGATCTTTCCATCCACCAACTCTGGGACAAGCCCCACCGACCCTTGTTGCGCCGCCAATTCCAAATCTGCGATCAAGCTGTGTTTGTTGAACAACTGTCCGACATATGATGATTTCAGGATATCAAAGGCATTTTCGACATTCGTACGATAAAGCGTTTTTGCTGCCTTTGCTGCATCGTTGAGTATGAACGTACCTTGTGATCCAGCAATCAGGCAATCTATCAAATGACCTGCACCGTAAAAGTCTTCCAGACTGAATTCACCTGAGTTTCCCGAACATACGATGATGATCGTTTCTGTTTTATGATGTTTTTTTATTTTTTCAGCAACAGACGGATTATTTAACAAAGATGCGATATAGACTTTTTTTGCAGCGGCTGAATTCCTCAGTGCTACCGTTCCATTAGTCGTTGACAATATTAAAGTTTTTCCAGGTACCAACTTACTCAATAGCGTCGGACTTGGATACATTAAATCATCAACCGGTTTTGCTTTTAGTTCCCCTGCCACTATGGAATCCCCATGGTCCAATTCCTGGCTTTTCACCAAGGCATCCACTGGATTCATGACAGGTATCACCTGGCGTGCCCCATCATGAAGTGCTGAAATAATCGTTGTGGTCGCTAATAACACATCCAGGATGACCGCAACTTTATCCCCCTCTTGGAGTTTTTCCCTATCTATTTCTTCTTTTTTTAGTAGCAAATGAATGTTTTGTATATATTCCATTTATTTAAACTTCCTTCGCAGCTACATTTGCAGCATGAGTGAGTAAGCTTTTTACCGTTTTTTCAAGATTGGAAAAACGGGGATCATTAGTCTGGCCTTTTTTATATCGATAATAGATTTGCTGAAGGATGACAGCTAACTTAAAGTAACCAAAGGTTAAATAAAAATCGACGTTGGAAACATCCCTGCCGCTTCTTGCTGCATACGTCTCGATAAATTCCCTGCGTGTCAGGAAACCCGATAAAGTCGTGATTGACGCTTGACCCACACCGAATTTGATAAGTTCCGGGTCACCGCTTTCCGTCCAGTAGCTTAAAGCCACTCCTAAATCGGCTAGCGGATCACCAACGGTGGACATTTCCCAATCAAATAAACCAACCATCTCTGTAAGGTCCTTGTTAAACATGGCATTATTGATCTTATAGTCATAATGGATAATTGAAGTCTGGCTATATTTTGGGATATTCTCTTGAAAATAATCGATAAGCGGACGAATTTCCTTGATTTCATCTGTCTTTGCTCTCTCATAGCGGGAAATCCATCCGCGCACTTGTCTTTCAATGAACCCTTCAGGTTTGGAAATTTCCACCAATCCCGTTTTCTCATAGGGAATCGAGTGAAGATCAGCAAGCCGGTTGATCATCACATATGAAAGCTGTCTGCACTTTTCAACAGTAGGCTCGATTCCCTTGGGAAATTCAGTATCTATTACAATTCCATGTTTCCTTTCCATTAGGAAAAAAGGGGCCCCCGCAATCGATTCATCATCCGAGAACAGAATAGGCTCGGGAGCTGCCTGAAAATATGGGTTGATTGAAGATAGGATATGATGTTCACGCTTCATATCATGTGCCTTTGGAGCAACAGGACCAAGTGGTGGCCTTCTGAGGACAGCCTCCCACTCACCAATTTTCAGTTGATAGGTCAAATTGGAATAGCCCGTGGAAAATTGTTGCAATTCTAACGGTTCATTTGGAAGGTCCAATACATTTTTCCTTAGGAAACCTTCTAATGCACCAACATTCAGTTCCTCGCCGGGCCGAACAGGGATCGTATCGTCAACCATGTTCTTCCACTCCTTTAGACTTTTGACATTCTATTTATGAACAAGATGTGAAATGAGCTTTTCTTTAATAAATTCAGGAATAGGTTCACTTTTTTGATTCAAAAAATCAAAACAGACTAAAACTGCACTTCCCCTAGCGATCACTTCCCCAGTTTGTGAACAGAGGATATCATGGGCCATTTCACAACTTTTCGTCCCTACTTTTGTCAAAGATGTACGGATGGTCAATAGTTGATTGAAATATCCCTGAGCAATAAAGTCGCATTTAGTGGAGGCTAACAAAAAATTCCAAGATTCGACATTCGCCGCTAGGCCTAAAGCTTCAAAAAATTTCATTCGTGCTTCTTCGAGGTATATGAAATAGCTTGTGTTATTGATGTGGCCCAAAGCATCCGTTTCGGAAAAACGGACGTTGACTTCAAATTCATGCATAAGACCCCTCCTTGATTAACGATGTACGAAAGCTGGTTTACGTTTATCCAAGAAAGCGGAAACCCCTTCTTTAACATCTTCAGTTTGGAAGATTTCTTCAAAAAGATTCGTTTCAATCTCTAGACCTTGTTCAAGCGTTGCCTCACTTCCTTCATCAATCGCTTTCTTGATTCTCGAAAGTGCCTGAAGTGAGTGCCTTGTCAATCGTGAGGCCAAGATTTTCGCTTCCGATAAGCCGCAGCCTTGCTCAACGACTTTATTGACAAGCCCGATCTTTTCCGCTTCTATGGCACCAAGCGGATCACCGGTAAATATAATCTCTTTTGCTTTTGCGTTTCCTACAAGTCTGGACAAACGCTGTGTACCGCCAGCTCCAGGAAATAAGCCCAATTTCACTTCAGGCAGACCAATTTGAACCTGTGTTTCTGCCACTCGCAAATCACAGGCCAGAGCCAGTTCGCATCCGCCTCCCAAAGTCAGGCCATTTAATACAGCTATAGTAGGTTTAGGTAACTGGTCGATTTTGGTTAGGACAGCATGACTTTCCTTTACCATTTCTTTCATGTTCGGGCTCCCCATCATGTTAGGGAATTCTTTTATATCGGCACCAGCCGCAAATGCGATATTGCCTGCACCGGTTATGAGTACCGCAACAGTTTCAGTATCTTTTGAAAGTTCATCGAATGTTTCTCCCAATTCTCTGAATACTTGTTTACTGATTACGTTTAATGGAGGATTATCGATGGTGATGACCGCAAGCCTATTTTCCTTAACCACTCTAATTAATTTTGTCATCAATTCTTCACTCCTTGGTTTGGATAATCATACCAGCCTTTTCCTGTTTTCCTTCCTAAATGTCCTTTATTCACCTTTTCTTCAATACAAGCATTTGGCTTGTCTTCTGGATTTCCAGTTTCATTGTATCGCTGCTGCATGACAAAATATCCTACATCAATACCTGATAGATCCATCAGTTCAAAAGGGCCAATGGGGTGGCCTAAAGCTTTTCTGCAAATTAAATCGATATCCTTATAGTCCACAATCCCTTCTTCATACAAATATAAGGCCTCACGCTGCAAAGCTCCCAAAATTCGGTTGGCTACGAAACCCGATATCTCTTTCCTCAACAAAACTCCTGTCCTATTCATTTTTTCTGTGACTTTCATCGCAAGCCTCGCTGTTTCCTCCGATGTTTGATCACTCATGACAACTTCAACACAATCCATTATTAGAGGCGGGAAAAAGAAATGCATATTAATGAACTTATCCGGACGATTCGTCACACTCGCAATCAGGCTATTAACAATCGTTGAACTATTCGTAGCAAAAATGGTTTCTGCTGGGGCCAATTCTTCAAGTCTAGCAAAGACTTCCCGTTTCACATCAAGTTTTTCAACAACCGCTTCAATGATCAAATCAGCTCCACTGGCCGCTTTCTCAAGATCGGTGGTATATTGAAGACGGTTAAAAGCAGCCAACTTACGATCTTCGGACAATTTTCCTTTTTGAACCCATTTAGTCAAAATGACATCCAATTTTTCTTGGGCTGTATTCAACGCGTCTCCCTGAACATCCTGAAGAATCGTTTCGTAACCTCCAAGTGCAGCCAGCATCGCAATTTGATGCCCCATCTGCCCAGCCCCAATTACGGTTATTGATTGAATTTGCTTGTTGGTCATGCCTTCTATCTCCCTTCTGCTAACTGGTTAGTATGTAACCCGGTCACGCTTCAATTCCCTGCAGAATCATCCCCATAAAAATGGCTGCAACTTCCTGTTCGGTTTTTTCACCTTCTGGGTCGAACCAATGATAGCTCCAATTGGCCACACCCAAAATAGCAAAAGAGATGATGGATGCATCGAGATTGGAACGTAGTTCTCCGTTCTCGATGCCGCTATTCAGCACTTGCTCGATTTTATTACGGAACTCATCCCGCTTAGGAAGGATTTGTGCAAGTTTTTCGTCACTTAGATTTTTCATTTCACGGAAAAAGACCGTTGCGCTGGATTTTTTGGTTTTGATGCTTTTTAATAACATCAATACCATATCGAAAAGCTGATCCTTACAGCTTTTGCCAGGCTCCAACATGATTATTTCCTGCTCACTAAGCAACTCGTCTATATAAGCTAGATGAATATCCATAAGCAACTGCTCTTTGCTCGTAAAGTAATAATAAAACGTTCCCTTCGTAACCCCGACCGACTCGACGATATCGGAAATCGACGTTTCACTAAAGCCCTTCTTTTCAAATAAGCGTATGCTATGTTCTGTCATTTTTTCTTTCATGTTTGCATCCTCGCAATCTGTTAAAATTTCAGTTGAATTGATATCATACGCGTTCGTACTATCAAAGCCCTCTTATTTCCTGGAAAGTTCTTCTCTTAAAGCCCGCCTTAAAATCTTTCCGACATTTGTTTTCGGTAACTCATAACGAAATTCAACGAAATTCGGAACTTTATAAGCCGATAGGCTTGCTCGGCAGTAATCGATGATTTCCCGTTCATTTGCCGTTTTATTATGTTTAAGTACAAGCACAGCTTTTACCGACTCCCCTCGGTAAGCATCTGGAACTCCGATGACAACCGCTTCCTGGACAGCAGGATGTTCATAGAGAACTTCCTCCACATCTCGCGGATAAATATTATAACCACTTGCGATGATCAAATCTTTTTTCCTGTCGACAATATAGAGATACCCGTCTTCATCAACTTTGGCGATATCACCCGTATAAAGCCAACCATCCCGCAGGGTCACCGCCGTTTCCTCCGGCATATTCCAGTAACCTTTCATCACTTGAGGTCCTTTGACGACCAATTCCCCCAATTCGCCAGGGGCCATTTCTTTTGTCCCGTCCCCCAGGTCCATCACTTTATATTCAGTCGATGGGAAACCAATTCCGACGCTCCCAGGCTTCCTTTTTGCAAATGCCGGGTTACAATGAGTTGTTGGCGAAGCTTCCGTAAGACCATAGCCTTCCAATATCTTCGCACCCGATTTTCGTTCGAACTCACGCAGCAGTTCCACAGGCATCGGTGCACTTCCGCTGTTGCAGACCCGAATTGAGCCCATTCCATATTCTTCTGCCTTTGGATGATTCGTCAACGCTACATACATGGTTGGTACACCAGGAAAAGTGGTCGGCTGTTCACGCTTAATCGTTTCCAGCACTTCTTCTATTTCAAATCGTGGCAGCATGATGGAATCACCCGCGATATACACGGATAAATTCATTGCGGACGTCATTCCAAAAACATGAAAAAGCGGGATGACCGACAGCGTTCTTTCAGAACCCATTTTTAATTCATGCTTGAAGAATTCATACGATTGAATGACATTGGCCAGAATATTTCTGTGAGTCAGCATCGCCCCTTTTGAACGGCCGGTCGTTCCTCCTGTATACTGAAGAACGGCTATATCATTTTCCGGATCGATTGATACGTGATTGATATTACCGTCCCCTGTCTTCATGAATTGGTCAAAAGAAGCATCAGGCTGGAAATCTGCATCCGAAGACTGAAGGCTTACGGCGATGATATTTTTCAGATTGGCGTGTTGCTGCACACTTTTCACCTTCGGGTATAATCCATCCAATACAACGATCGTTTCCGCACCGGAGTCCTGTAAAATATGCTGCAGCTCCCTTTCAACCAGCATTGGGTTGATTTGGGTGATAATGGCTCCTGTTGCCAACGATCCATAGTAAGCTATAACGTATTGCGGACAGTTAGGCAGCATGATGGCGACACGATCGCCTTTTTGAACACCTTTTTTTTGCAGGGCCGAAGCAAAGGCTTGCGATGCATGAAAAAGCTCCTGATAGGTTATCTTTCTGTCATAAAAAGTAATAGCTGTATTGTTTGGATAGGACTGACATGCATTTTGAAGGATCCTTTGCATCGGAAATTCAGGGACTTTTATTTCCTTTGAAATTGAATCAGGATAAACGGAAAGCCATTTTTTTTCATTCATCATTTCATACCCTCCAGCCATATTTACTTATCTTTCATTACTTTGCATGTGAACCCCCATCGACAATCAAGATATTTCCCGTCACAAAATCAGATGCCTTTGAGGCCAGGAAAACCGCTGCCCCTTTCAAATCATCATCACTCCCTAATCTTTTTAGCGGCGTGGAATCCAAGATAGGATTCTTTCCTTGCTCAAGAACACCTTTCGTCATTTTTGTCGGAAAGAAACCGGGTGCGATTGCATTAACATTGATATTATGCTGACCCCATTTAACAGCTAAATCCTTCGTTAAAGTAATGACCGCCCCTTTACTCGTATTATATCCGACCGTATCGAGCACCCTCGGGTCGGTTCCCCCTAATCCGGCAACGGAAGCGATATTTATGATTTTCCCATGTCCCTGTTCAATCATGACCCTGCCTGTTGTCTGGCTCATGATAAAGGTTCCGGTTACATTGACATTCATCACCTTCTGCCATGCTTCAAGGGGCATGTCGACGGCTGGTGCCCCCCAGGATGCCCCGCTATTGTTTACTAAAATGTCAATGGCGCCAAATTCACGGTGCGTTTCGTTAACAACTTCCTGTACATCTGACGGATTGGTGATATCACACTTCAGGGAAAGCGTCTTGACTCCAAGCTTTTCGATTTGTGAAGCAACTTCGTCGCATGCCTCCTTCTTCCGCGAACAAAGAACGACATTTGCCCCGGCTTCGGCAAAGCCGGTCGCTATTTGTGCTCCCAATCCTCTTCCTCCACCGGTTATGATCGCCGTCTTTCCAGTTAAATCGAATAAGTCGGGAACTTTCATATTTTCACCTCATGCTTTTGTTGGTATTTTCGAAGTTCTATCTTGGCAACTTGTGAGCGGTGAACTTCATCGGGACCATCAGCAAGCCTTAAAGTCCGTGCATTTGCCCAATGTGCAGCAAAAGGGAAATCATCGGAAATTCCAGCAGCTCCAAATCCTTGGATGGCCCTGTCAAGCACATTCAAGGCCATATTTGGTGCCACCACTTTTATCATGGCAATCTCTGCCTTCGCTTCCTTGTTCCCGACAGTATCCATCATATAAGCAGCTTTTAAGGTCAGAAGTCTTGCTTGTTCGATTTCAATTCGTGAATCAGCAACCCACTCCATGATCACACCTTGTCTCGCCAATGTTTTACCAAAAGCGACACGTTTTTGAATGCGCTTACATAATTCTTCAAGAGCTCTTTCAGCAGCGCCGATCAACCTCATGCAATGATGTATCCTTCCAGGTCCGAGTCTTCCTTGGGCAATCGCAAATCCTTTGCCTTCACCCCATAGAATATTCGTTGCCGGGACCCTCACATTTTCAAAAGTGATTTCGGCATGGCCATGCGGGGCATGATCATAACCGAACACAGGGAGCATTCTCTCGATTTTGACACCCGGTGTATCCAGCGGTACAAGAATCATTGACTGTTGTTCATGCTTGGACGCCTCAGGATCCGTCTTACCCATGACGATGGCGATCTTGCATCGGGGATCGCCTGCTCCTGAAGACCACCATTTTCGGCCGTTTATGACATACTCATTACCCGTCTTTTCTATCCTGCATTCGATATTGGTCGCATCGGAGGACGCCACTTCCGGTTCTGTCATCGAGAAGCATGAGCGGATTTCCCCAGCAAGCAAGGGCTTCAGCCAGCGTTCTTTATGTTCATCTGAACCGTATCTCACCAACACTTCCATATTACCAGTGTCCGGTGCATTACAGTTGAAGATTTCAGGGCCTATCGTCGACCTACCCATGATTTCACAGAGAGGGGCATATTCTAGATTTGTTAAACCCGCGCCATAACCGCTATCAGGTAAAAATAAATTCCATAATCCTGCTTCTTTTGCTTTTGTAGTCAATTCAGATAATATCGGGGGTATTTCACTCCAGCGGCTCTCCTGCGCTGCCAGCTGCTTCTTGTATATTGATTCATTTGGATAGACGTGCTTTTCCATGAATTCCGTTAACTTCTTTTCCAGATCTTTCACCTTTTGAGTATGTTCAAAGTTCAAATTGAATTCCTCCTTTTAAACTAACTAACCGGTTAGTATGTTATTACTCTTAAAGTATATACATAATATTCAGATTTTTTCAACGATTAAATCTTTATTTTCTTGTCATTCGCGGCTATGCATCCAGACCTTTTCGTTCTCACTATTTTCCCTTTGTTGGACGGTTGGAAAGATACAAACGATTTTCGTACCTTTTTTCAGTTCACTTGTGATGAAAACTTTTCCGCCGTGCTTTTCGATGATTCTAAAACAAACGGAAAGACCCAATCCCGTTCCTGATGTTTTTGTAGTGAAAAATGGTTCTACTACTTTTTGAAGGGAGTTTTCCGGGATCCCCTCCCCTTCATCCAAAATGCTCAAAAAAACTTCCCCATTTTTTTCATTTATGCCTACAAAAATATTGCCGCCATTCTGCATCGATTCTATGGAATTTTTTATCATGTTTATTAATACTTGCTTGATTTGGTTTTCATCAAAGTTCATAAAAATAGGTTCTGAATCATAATTTTTATGAATTTGAATATTGTTCAGTACGGCATTTGTCTGCAACAGCGTTACGACATGGTTGCAGCTTTCCTTTAAATCCTTCTCAAGAAAAACCGCCTCAGCAGGTTTCGATAGCAGCAAGAGTTCGTTCAGCACTTGCTCGATTCGATTTATTTCCGAAAAAATAATATCATAGTATTCCTGCTTTTCGGAACCGCCATCTTTAATCAACTTTACGAATCCCATTATCGCCGTCATCGGATTCCTGACCTCATGTGCAATCCCTGCCGCAAGTTGGGCTGCCGTTGATAATTTGCTTGATGTGATTGCCAGGTGTTCGTTTAGGCTCACAAGCTTTTCCTCCGCATGTTTACGTTCATTGATCTCCGATAATATGCCCGCCGTCCCGATGAATTTCCCATCGTCATCGTAAATTAGTTTAACGAATGCTTCAACCCAACTTGTTCCCTTTTTCGCATTCAGCTTAATGTCCGCACGAAAATATTTGTCACCTCGATGAAAGGAGCCTTCAAAGGTCTTTAATAGGTCTTGATAAGAAGCGTTATCCATATGTTTGGAAAAGTGAAGCCCCAGGGATTCATTCACGGTTGCACCACTCATCGATTTCCATGCCGGGTTTAAATACAACCATTTCCCTTTCTCATCCGTTAGGAAAACTACTTCATTGAAGCTATTGATCAATTCTTTAGAGTAATTGGAGATAATGCGGTAACGCCCTTCGCTATCCTGCAACAAAGCAATCGTTTTCCGGTTATGATCGAAGATGGCACCCAAACACCAGGCAATGGTTAAAATTACGATTACATATATTCCTGAAAAGGCGGAAAACCCTCGTTCTTCATGCCCAAGCCACCCTATATAGGGTAATATCAATATGAAGAAAAGGGCAGGGACAAAGAACCTTCCAGTATATTTCTTCACTTCTTCCACCTCCTCACCAAAATGATTTATACTTCATCCGAATGAATTCAAAGTAAGGGGGCAAATTAAGCATATTTTGTATGTTTAAATGGTTGAAAACTCTCACTTATAGGTAAATTTCAACATTTTGTCCATGATTCCTGCAAACAAAACAAAAAACCTTTCCTCGATGGAAAGGTCACTGTTCTACTTTATTCATTTACCCAATGATGACGCGTTCTTTAGGGTAATGGAAATTTTCCGTAACTTCTTTATGGCCTATGATATACAGGAGGGACGTTATCCCGACACGGCCAATGAACATAATGATCATAATGACAATTTTACCGATATTGCTGAGTTCAGGTGTAATTCCCATCGAAAGACCGACTGAACCGAAAGCCGAACATACTTCAAAAATGATTTGCATCAAAGTAAAATTTTCAGTAATCGATAAAATGAAGACCGCGATTATGCAAAGGAGCGATCCCATAATCATAACTGCTGTCGCCTTTCGAATATCATCGGGATGAATCTCCCGCTTGAACACTTTAATGGAACGCCTTCCCCTCATGAAATTCCATAAAAATAGAATCATGATGGCCAGAGTCGTTGTCCGTATACCTCCCCCCACTGAACTTGGGGATGCTCCAATGAACATCAAAATGCTCAGCAATAAAAGGGTCGGTTCCGAGAAATCGCCCACATTCATCGTTGCAAGGCCACCACTTCTCGTATTCGATGACATAAATAGAGAATAAAAAAAAGATTCATGCCAGCTCTTACCTTTAAAAAACCCGTTCATTTCCAGCAAGTGAATCAGGATCGTTCCCCCAATGATAAGGGAAAAGAAAGTGACTGATGTCAGCTTCGTGAACAAAGAAAAATGAAACTTATAAGTACGGGCTTTATTGGATAAAAACTCTTTCAACTCAATCAAGACAGGAAACCCGATAGCTCCAAGTGTAAGCAGGATGATCGTGATGAACTGTACAAAATAATCGTCTTTAAATGGAATCATTGAAATACCGGTGATATCAAAACCTGCATTCGTGGTGGCACTTATGGCTAAAAACAAGCCATTTAAAAAGGCTTCTTGCCAGCTTGGAAAATAATTCAGAAAGTAAATGCCTAAAACTAGAGCGCCAATCATTTCAATTACGACAAATATCTGAATGATTTGAATCAATAATTTAACAAGCCCCGAAAGATTCGATTGGTTTTGATCTGTCATGATCAATTGTCTTTCCTTCAAACCGATTTTCTTACCTAAAATCAACCAGAAAAACGTTCCAAGTGTCATAATGCCAATACCGCCAAATTGGAGAACAAACATTAGAATGAAATAGCCTACCTCATTATACACTTCAGGTAAACTTACAACTGTTAGACCGGTCACACTAACTGCACTTACGGCTGTGAATAATGCATCCATGAATTTAAATTCCACGCCTGGCTTAAGAGCAACAGGCAGACTCAACAGTATTGTCGAGATACTTACAGCCAAAAAGTAATAACCGACGATGAGCTGAGCGGGTGTTAACTTTGATAATATTTTTTTGATAGCAAACATAAAGAGTTTCCTTTCTTACTCCTTTATAGTTATGCGAATCACATAACCATTAAAAATCTAGTTTACCCTTTTTTCATCCTTTTTTCATTCTTTTTTCCATTCTCTTTTAAAACTGACTTACTTACAACAAAAAGGTAGGTTTACCAATAAGTTTGGCGCGGCTCATATAAGTAAAACTCCACATTCTACTTATACTATCATTACAGCGGCAAAAGCCGTTGAAAAAGTAAAGGGGAGATTCAAATGGCTAACAGCAGTAACAACCTTCTTGTTCCTGGAATCGAACAAGCATTAGAACAAATCAAATATGAAATTGCATCTGAATTCGGTGTACAATTAGGTTCCGATACTTCAGCACGTGCCAATGGTTCAGTTGGCGGAGAAATCACGAAACGTCTGGTACAACAAGCACAATCTCAACTTAAAGGTCAATAATTTTTATTACAATTAAATATCCATGGCTAAGAGTCCAGCTGCATGCTGGACTCTTTTTATTCATTATGTCCATTTCCGTTTCCATTATTGCCTTTACCCCATTTCGACTTATCCCAATCATTCTTATCTTGTTTATTTTGCTGCTTATCATGGTGGTTATATTGCTTATCTTGCTTATCTTGCTTATCCTGCTTGCCCTGGTTATCCTGCTTGCCCTGATTATTCTGCTTGCCCTGATTATTCTGCTTGCCCTGGTTATTCTGCTTGCCCTGATTATTCTGCTTGCCCTGATTATTCTGCTTGCCCTGATTATCATGCCTGTCGTGCCTTTTTTGATCGTTATTATTCTTTTCTTTGGCTGATGGAACTTTTTTTACATCGAACTTTTTATTACCCTTATCATTTTTCTGCTTGTTCTTTGATTGGTTGCTGTGATCCTTATCCGATTTTCCTTTTGACTTGTTGCTTTTTTCCTTGTATCCGTTTATGGCATTCCGTTTTCCAATTGTATCTACCTGTTCGGTTTGTTCCTTAATTTTGGTAAATTGCGTTCCCGGTCCTTTCCTTTCAGTCGGTTTGGCTTCATTGGCTGGCTTTTGCTTTATTTCAATTGCATCATTCTCTTTTTTCTTTTCCCCAACCGATTTGTTTTCTGTACTCAGCGTTACGCCCTTCTCTTTCGGAATAACAACTTTTCCCTCTACTTTTTTATCTGGTGCTGGAGCAGACTCCCTCTTATTGACTTTTACCTTCCCTTTATCTTCATTCAACTTCTTTTCGAGATATCTACCCGTGGATATGCCTTGCTCCCTTGCTTGCTCCCGATCGCTTTTTGTTGCCTGGATCACTTTCATTCTTGTATCAGAAACATTATCCTGCTCAGATATTTCTTTTATCTCTTCTTTTAAATGCTTATCCAGTACTTTATTTTTTTCCAATAACGTTGTGGAAACGACTATTTGTTTATTTCCTTTCATATATCCAAGTTGCTTCGTCGTTTCAACGATTCGATTTGTAACAGTCTTTATATTCTTGCCTTTCCAGTCCTTCAGATGATCAATCACAAGCTTGCCGTCTTCATTTAAACCGGTAAGTTGGAGAACTTCTAAATCATCGTCAAGCTCCAATTCAATGCTTGGATTCACATCTATCGTCATATATGCCGACACGTGACCGGAAAAATAAGAAGGAAGAATCGAAAAGAGTATCAAGAAGGTAGAGGCAATGCTTAGCACGGCCGTTTTTTTGAAAGATGAATGAAAATTTGAAAAAGCTAAAGTGAACTTTTGGTTAGCAGGTGAAAAAGTGATTTCCTCGCCCACTTCATAAACCCGTTCCTGCCTTTTGGTTTTCAGAAATTCACCCTCGGGGGTCAATAGGGTTACATATCGCTTATTAACTGAAAGAATAACTCCTTTTTTCATCCATCGATAGCCCCTTTTATATAATCATTCAAATACAAAAAATCTCCGTTTATTATGATTGCCACAGCAATGATGTATTTTCTGTTCCGTTCAATCGTTTTTCTGCTTACTTCCACTTTTCCCTCAAGCTGTTTTACGGGCAGCCGCTTTTTTGCAAACAGGGTTTCTTTCAGTTCGGCATCTTCCATTAACAATTTAGCGATCATGATAGCTCCCTTCCTTGCATCTGCATGTTTGGGAGAGTTTTCAACTAAATCCTCAAATGACAGACCAAAATCCTGTAGATGGCTAATATAAAGCTGAATTTCTTCTTTTCTTCTTTCCGATTCCTTCTGCTTCTCGTACTCATTGATGGAATTTTCATTATCGATATATATATGGCTTCGATCATTATCATCATTCAGAGATAAATCCAATAGTACTTCTTTTTGTTTGGATTGGCTTCTTAAATAATCTATAACCCTTCGTTTAACGAGGGTTTCGGCAAATGCCAATAAAGAACGGCCTTTTTCCGGGGAATATTTATCGATTGCCTCGTTAAAAGCAATCATACCAATACTGAATTCATCATCCGATTCGTATATGTACCGTTTGCAAACCGACGAGACGGTTTTCGCAATAAAAGGTTTGAATGACTCTATAGTATCATTTCGAAGGCTAATATCGCCTTGTTGAATTTTCAATACGGTTTCTTCTAAAGAACGCTTTTTTTTGAATGCTGTAAACAACAATCCAAGCATTTGCTCACCTCGCTCCTGTTGAACATAAAATACGCATCAACATACTTATCTTAAGCGGAGGGAGTCTAAAAGACAGTACCAAAAGAACTATTTTTGCGATTTAAATGAAATCACACAATATATCAACATGATAAAATACTTAGTTTTTTCTCGTTTATTACAGTGCAATTACAGTAAAATAACTTTTTTCAGATTTTTGTCCAATGCAATGGGACAATTGTCATTTTTATAATCGGAATTTAATATTCACATCTTTTAACATATCATACGTAAACATACCTGCGCTTTTGAGGGTCATCTCCATAAATACATTAAAAAGCAAAAAAATAGGCGTGATTAACACGCCTGTTTTTTTTAAGCTCCCTGTATTTTTTTCTCTTCCTTTTCTTTTTTTTCTTTTTTACTTGAGATGATCCATGCACCTGCTGCAATTCCAATCAATACAGTCCAGAAAATCGATTTCCAAAGAGTTGATTCAGGGAAATGATGATCGATGACAGCCAGTGAAGGGTGTGCGAGTGTGTGTACCGCCAATTTCACTCCAACCCAACCCACAATCAAAAATGCCGCCATTTCAAGTGAAGGACGCTGATGAAGCAACTTCACGAATGCAGTTGCTGCAAATCGCATGATGACCAATCCGATCAAACCTCCGAGAAACATGACAGCGAATTGCCCTCCGTCAATACCGCCGACTTTCATCCAGCCTGTTGCAGGAAGTGTAACAGCCAGTGCGACGGCAGCCAACATGGAATCGATTGCGAAAGCTATATCTGCCGCTTCAACCTTTACCACGGTCATCCAGAAGCCCGATTGCTTTTTGGGTTTCGTGATTTCCTTCTCACCTTTACGAGTGTATTTTTTATAAATGTTCTGAAAAGCAATGAAAAGTAAATAAATCGCACCGATTGCTTGAACCTGCCACACATCGACAAGAAAGGAAATTAGGAATAAACTTGCAAAGCGGAAAACAAAAGCTCCCATCAGACCATAAAACAAGGCTTTTCGCTGTTGTTCTTTTGGCAAATGCTTAACCATGACAGCCATGACGACTGCATTATCCGCAGCAAGTATCCCTTCCAATCCAACCAAGATAAGAAGGACCCAGCCATATTCCAATAATATTGATGCTTCCATCCATTCAACCTCCAATAGTTAGTATTTCCTTCCTATTGGCATTGGCAAAATAAAAAGACCTCTGCCATATAGGCAAAGGTCTTGCTGAACATGAAAACATGTCAACAAAGCCGATGGATGTTCAACATCCACGTAATGACGACTTTGTTTTAGGGCGAACCCTAACGCTACTCCCCTTTGAAAGGAAAATCAGTTATTAAGTATATTAATAGTATACGCGCGAGTTATGAAAATAACAATCTTTTTTATAAATGGATCTCATTTTCGATTCCCTTTTGATAATTTAATCAATCGCAAATATTCTTTGCCGAAACGAATCCAGTTAGGTTTGGCAGAAAAGTAGTTCTTAAACAGCGATAAAAAACTCGTGTATTTCCCTTCATATGGATACCATTGTATTTCTGTATTGTTTTTACCTTTATCGATCATGATCGCTTTTTCATGGCAGAAAATCTTCAATCCATGCTCGCCATGATAGCGGCCAACCCCACTTTGTTTGGCACCGCCAAATGGTAAATGATGATTAGCAACCGTTATCAGCACATCATTGATCGTCACCGCCCCGGTTACTAACCGTGTCGCAATCCTGCTTGCTTTTTCCCTATCCATCGTCCAAACGCTCGAATTGAGTCCATATTCACTTTCATTTGCCAGGGAGATCGCTTCTTCCTCCGTATCGAAAGGTATAACAGGCAACACAGGACCGAACGTTTCTTCTTTCATGATTTTCATGGAATGATCGACATTGGACAGAATTGTCGGCGGAATGAAATGGGTCTGTCCCATTTCCCACTCTTTCGGAGGTGTACCTGTTTCAAGAACGGCCCCCTTATTCAGTGCATCCTCCAGGTGTCCAGCCACAATATCAACTTGTGCCGGGAAAGTCATTGAACCGATATCATCGTTCAATTGCACTCCCTGCCTCATGGACTTCGTTTTTTCTTTAAGAAGCATGAGGAACTCCTTATAAACAGGACGTTCCACATAAACCCTTTCAACACTCATGCACACCTGCCCACTATTTGTAAAAGCTCCCCATAAAGCCCCGTTCACAGCCCGCTCCAAGTTAGCATCACGCAGAACGATCATCGGATCCTTACCGCCAAGCTCCAGAGTCGTAGGGATCAGGTGTCTTGCCGCGACCTCACCAATCATTTTTCCAGTCTTTACAGATCCAGTGAAAAATATATAATCTGGTTTTTGCTCAGTTAATGCCGAACCCAATTCTTTCCCTCCATGGGCAAACTGTATAGTCCCTTCTGGGAAACCAGCTTCAAGAAACAGATTTTCGATGCACACACCAACTAAAGGGGTTACCTCTGATGGCTTGGCGATGACTGTATTTCCCGCTGCTAAAGCATTAAGAATGGGTACCATGGAAAGCTGCAGCGGATAATTCCATGGGGAAATGACGAGAACCGTTCCACGGGGCATATAATGAATATAAGATTTTTTACCAATTAACATGAGTGGAGTGGTGACCTTCTGTCCGGAAAGGGTCTTCACTGCATGTTTCTCGATATGCTTGATTGCATCAATCGTTGGCATGATGTCAGCAACCAACGCTTCAATTTTCACTTTTCCCGTATCTTTTGAAACGACTTCAGCTATTTCATCCATTTTTTCAACCATCAATAAACGAAGCCGTTTTAAATAGTGCAGCCGTTCCTTGATGGGAAGGTTCGACCATGATTGGAACGCATGTCTTGATTTCTTATATATATGAGGAATCGACTTCAATGGCGTTGGGACGATTTCCGCAATCTTCTCACCTGTTGCCGGAGAAAACACTTCCAACTTGTCATGTATTTCTTCCATAACTACTCCCCTTGCTTTACTTTATTTTTATTGGTACTCCATATCTTTTATCCTTTGAATAAAGATCAACCCAGGAGTAACACCTTCCATGAAATGCAGCAATACTTCTCGGCTGAAGTGCTGTCCGTCAAAACTCCCTTTCTAAGTGAAAGTAAAATAGCGCTTCAATTCCACTCCTTGATTTCCCAGGATGGTTTGATAAGAGCGCCTGACTACTTTTCTAAAAACAGTTCATAAACTTCACTAAACCTACGAGGTTTTTCCTGAACCCTCTTATATAATGCCAGAGACGCAGCAGCCTGTATAATATAATCGATTGGAACCAAGTTAACAACCGTAACCCTCTCTCCATAAAACCCCTGTTTGTTTCCCTGCAATGTAACCGGGGCTAATATAAGTATACCTCTTAAGATGGTTTATTCCTTTAACAAATTCGTTTACAGTGTCCGCGACATCACATCACGTTATGCAACTGATTTGGTGAAACCCATGAACTACAGCCAGTCATCAATAACCTTGAATAGTAATCTCTATAGCACCGATGAAATGGAATATATAGTAAAAAGTTTCCGATTTTAAAAGGAGTATTCACGTTTGCCATCGAAGGTAATATATAGGAATCCAAATTCGGCCTTAAGCAAAAAGGAAATCCGGGAGACTAGTTTATCGGTTTTAGTGTTTAATATTGGGTAATGGAGGATAAATTCATATTATCTAATATAAATTATTATCTATATAACCGATTTTCCGTTACTATATAAGAAGGCGATTTTTTCGCGCATACATATTTGAGGTGAGCGCACAAGTGAAAAGAATAATTAAAGCATACGACTTCCCTATTTTCATCGCTGTCGTATTACTCTGTTTGTTTGGTTTAGTCATGATTTACAGTTCGAGCATGATTACTGCTGTTGCTCGATACGGTCAGCCCATGGATTACTTTTTTGAGAAACAAAAAACGGCCTTTCTCATTTCATTCCTGGCAATGATCGTCACGATGATTCTTCCTTATAAGATGTACAAAAACAAAATGTTCTTGATGTCTATGATGTTTGGAATGGCCGGTATCCTTTTGATGCTATTTATCTTCGGCCATACAGCTGGAAATGCCACAAGCTGGTTCAAGTTAGGGACAAAATCGGTCCAACCCGCAGAATTTTCCAAATTGGCGATGATCATTTATCTGGCAGCCATTTACGGAAAAAGGCAGGATCGAATCAATAGTATTGATAAAGCAGTCATCCCCCCGATTTTCTTTCTGGTATTCATCTGTTTTTTAATCGGGATACAACCTGACTACGGAACGGCTGCGGTCATTTTCCTGATTTCAAGTACCATGATCATTTCATCCGGGATGTCTTTTAAGAGCATATTCAAACTTTCATTGATCACTGCGATATTCGTTGCGATATTCGCATTAGGAGTACTTGTGACAGGTAATTTCTCATCCGTCTTCTCTCAAAATAAGGTGTCTCGTTTTACGGGGTTTGCCGATCCATTTGGAACGGCAGGAGAAAGCGGGTATCAACTCGTCAATTCATTATTCGCGATAGGATCCGGTGGCCTTACTGGAGTGGGACTTGGCGACAGTGTACAAAAATACGGATACCTGCCTGAATCACATACTGATTTCATCATGGCCGTCATTGCAGAAGAACTCGGGATATTCGGAGTCGGGTTCGTTCTATTGACACTAGGTTTCATCGTCCTAAGGGGATATGTGCTTTCCGCAAAATGCAAAGATCCTTTTGGAAGCCTTTTATTGATCGGCATCTCATCCATGATCGGCATTCAAGTTGGCATTAACGTAGGCGGAGTGACTGGACTTATCCCAATTACAGGGATCACCCTTCCATTCATCAGTTATGGAGGATCTTCCTTACTGCTGCTCATGCTTTCTATGGGCATATTCCAAAATGTCGTCATGCGAATGAACTTACTTGAACAGAAAGAAAAGGTCGTGTCCATCCCAAAGGATGAGATTGCGTCTTCAAAATAAACGTAAAATCCTATACCCCCTGACATTTCTGTTCATGTCAGGGGGTTTTCCCTATTGAAGTTCATATAAAAAAAACAGGCAGTCGAAACCGACCGCCTGTTTTTTTCATTTATAATGGATACCGATTTTCGTAAAGCCAGAAATCAGACTGAGCAAAGGACAAAGTAAGCAGAAGAATGCAAATGGGGCATATTCAAGGGTTGAAACACCCAATACCTGTGTAAGGAATACACCGCAGACACCCCAAGGAACCAGAGGATTCACAACTGTTCCCGCATCTTCAAGTACCCTCGCAAGCGTTTTGGGCTGCAAGCCTAAATCTTCATATTTCTGCTGAAAGGCCTTCCCAGGCAGTATAACTGACAAATACTGTTCACCCACCAGGAAATTCACGCTGATTCCTGCAAATACAGTAGCGGAAATCACTTTCGCTACACTCGTCAATGAATCCTGGACCGCTTTTAAAATAGAAGGGATGACTCCCAATTCGAACAATAGTCCGCCCATCGCCAATGCCAACAACACCATCGAAACGGAGAACATCATACTTTCAATGCCGCCCCGCGATAGGATTGAGTCAAGTTGATCCATTCCACTCTTCAGTACAAAACCCCCGTATAAGATATCCGCTAGTTTTGCAACGGTCAAGCTTGGCGTTTGTATGAAAGCAACCACTGCCGCCGAAACGATTCCTGCTGACAATGTCGGAATCGCCGACACCTTTTTCAAAGCCATGACTAGAACGATGACAAACGGAATCAAACTCCATATGCTTATACTCGTCTCCATTTCCAGGGCTTTGGTCATGGCTTCGATTTCCTCAACACGAGCCACTTTGACATTCGGTGAAAGGAAGTAAAAGCCGATAAGTGAAATTAAAAAACCTGGAATCGTTGTCCAAAGCATATTATTAATATGTTCAAATAATGACGCTCCAACCGTTCCCGATGCAAGGTTGGTCGAGTCGGATAATGGAGACATTTTATCCCCAAGAAATGCACCGGAAATGATTGCACCGGCTGTGATCGCCAACGATAAATCCATCGCAGCCGCCATGCCTATTAAAGCAACGCCGATTGTGGCTGATGTTGTAAGTGAACTCCCGATACAGAGCCCTATTAGCGAACACACAAGAAATGTGATCGCATAGAAATATTCACCAGAAATCCAGTCAAACCCATAGTACATGATGGTAGGGATCGTCCCGCTTGCCATCCAGATGGAAATCAGCATTCCAATGAAAAAGAATATATAGATGGCTCCCATACCAGAAACTGCACCTTTGACGATAGCTGCCTCCATAATTGAAAATGGCAGCTTCTTGATCTTGCCATAGACAAATAGAAATAGGATTGCCGCTATAATTGGAATATGGGGGGCAAGTCCATAATGTATGATACCAGTTGCAATAATTAAGAATAGAACGGCCAAAACCCCAATTGCTTCAGGTAAGGAGAGCTTTAGCTTTGCATCTTCAAGACGCATAATGAATTTCCCCGCTTTCATGTTGTTAATTCTCTGAGGTGAGGATCGGACCTTATCACCCTCATAATTACTGAAACGCTTTTAAGCACTAAAGTACTAGCTAAATATAAAGGAGTTTAAGGAGTTTGTCAAAGGAATAATTTAGTAGATATTGATTTTTCCAATAATATTTCTCTAAAAAGACTTTTATTTGATTCAATCTTATCTGGGCTAATTGAAAGCCCTTGGTTTTCCCATCGTTATTCGTTAACTAATGAACCGTTTTTTCTCATCATGATCGATCAGGGTCATGCAGCCTTTCTTTACGGAAAAAGATGTTCAAACTGGACTTCGCGAGAGGGAAGTATGATCTAAATATCGAAGAGGTCAAATATTCTGTGTAACCGCTTCAAGTACAATAAAATATCAAAAGGGTTTCCGAATGAGACCATTCCGAAACCCTTCTGTCTACAAACTGAAAGCCCGTGTATATTACACGGGCTTCTCCATTATTTCAAATCCATTGGATTATATAATTCCACGTCAGGATTTTTATCTTGGAACCAACGAAGTGCAAACTCATTTTCAAATAAGAATGCATATTTGTCAAACCGGTCTTTAACAAGAATGCTTCTTGAGCTATGAAGGTTTTCATCAAGCTTTTCATCTTCAGCCCAACGTGTTATCTTACTGCCCATGCGCTCCATCACGACTTCAACATTGTACTCGTTTCTCATTCGATGCTCGAATACTTCGAATTGAAGTTGCCCAACCGCACCAAGCAGATATTCTTCCATCCGAACCGTTTTGAAGAGCTGTATTGCCCCTTCCTGTACAAGTTGGTTAATTCCTTTATGGAAATGTTTCTGTTTCATGACGTTTTTAGCTGTTACCCTCATGAATAGTTCCGGTGTAAACTGAGGCAGCTTTTCAAACTGGAACATGTCTTTGCTTGTTGTGATCGTATCTCCAATCTGGTAGTTACCGGTATCATATAAACCGATGATATCTCCGCTTACCGCTTCATTTACGGTGTTCCGATCATCAGCCATGAATTGGGTGGAAGAAGACAGGTTAATCGGTTTCCCTGTCCTGCTCAAGTTTACGCTCATTCCGCGCTCGAATTTACCGGAGCAGATACGAAGGAAAGCGATCCGGTCACGGTGTTTTGGGTTCATATTCGCTTGGATCTTGAAAATGAAGCCAGAAAAATCATGACTGACAGGGTCCATTTCGCCAGACGTCGTCATCCGTGCTTGTGGAGCTGGTGCAAATTTCAAATAAGCATCCAAAAACGTCTGGACACCGAATGTCGTTAAAGCACTTCCGAAAAATACGGGACTTAGTTTTCCATTCGCAATGTTTTCTTCAGAGAATTGGTTACCCGCTTCCGTCAACAGCATGATTTCTTCCAATGTTTGCTCATATAGCTGGGAATCCTTAAGTTTATGATCCACTTTAAGCTCACCTTCGTCATTCAACGGAAGGAAACGCTCTTCCCCTTCGGTTTTGAACTGTTCAATCCGATTATTGAACCTGTCGTAAATGCCCACGAAGTCTTTTCCCATCCCAATCGGCCAGTTCATTGGATATGTTTCTATACCTAATACCTCTTCGAGTTCGGCAAGCAATTCAAGCGGCGTTTTACCTTGTCGGTCCATCTTATTGATAAAAGTGAAAATCGGGATGCCCCTCATCCGGCATACTTTGAATAACTTAACTGTCTGATCCTCGATACCCTTTGCCGAATCGATAATCATCACGGCGCTATCAACAGCCATTAGTGTGCGATATGTGTCTTCACTGAAATCTTGGTGGCCTGGTGTATCGAGAATATTGACACGGAAATCATCATATTCGAATTGCATCACTGAAGATGTAACGGAAATTCCCCGTTGTTTTTCAATCTCCATCCAGTCACTTGTTGCATACTTCCCTGTTTTTCTAGCTTTAACTGTTCCGGCATCACGGATCGCGCCGCCAAACAGCAATAATTTTTCTGTCAAAGTCGTTTTCCCGGCATCCGGGTGAGAGATGATTGCGAAGGTCCGTCGGGATTGAACCTCGTCTTTTAATGTAGTCATAAAATGTTCCTTTCATTATTGGAGTCATCAAAAAAAATTTATAAGAGGTTTACTGTATTTTTCACATTGGTATGGCAACCTTTCTTTGCATGCAAAAATCCTGATCCTACACAATATATGTAAGAAAAAATATATCATAAGGCATGAGCCTTGGCTACTCTGCATTCTTGTCAATCAACCTTTCTATTTTAACACGATATGAAGGAAAGATGTAGAGGTGAATGAAACACCATAAGAGGATTTGTTCAGATGGCAAAACAAAAGACGCTTAATCAGCGCCCCTTATCTTAATCCATATGGTTACCGTTCATTTATTCATCGTTTAACATTTACCTTGCAGTTTTAATCGCTTTTTGATCCCGCTTGTTCTTCCAGCGTTTCTTTACTTCCTTGAATATGATGGGAGCAGCAAAAATAAGGGCCCTTTTTAATAATTTCTTCATTTCATCAGTCCTTTCTTTCTAAACTATACCCGATTATTTTCGTGAAAAACTTAATGCCAAATAGTTTTCCTTATTTCAACCATCAAGGCTACTGCTCTTGGACATGGCAACCCTGTCAAATTTCTATCGAGGAAATTCCTGCACGGCAATACCGTTATGCTTCCCCTTATTAAACCTTCTTAAAATTATTTTCCCCAAACGGGAATGTATAATTTGCTTCCATTTGTTTTATCCTTTATAAAGGTGGGTATATACTAAAAAACTGGAAATTGATCCAGAGGTTAGTGGATTAATTTTCCCTCTAGGCTTTCACATATTATCAATCATCTTCGAATGATGACTTTAACTTGAATGAGGGTGCTGGATAATGTGTGAAATTGATTTTTCCATCTAGGTAAAATCTTCACCATTAATATTTTTTAACTTTTTAGGAGGATTCATCGAATGACAGTAACAGGTAAAGTGAAATGGTTCAATAGTGACAAAGGATTTGGATTCATCGAAGTGCCAAACGAAGATGATGTTTTCGTTCATTTTTCCGCCATTCAAGGAGAAGGTTTCAAGAGCCTTGATGAAGGTCAAGAGGTTGAATTTGAGATCGAAGAAGGAAACCGTGGACCTCAAGCTAAAAACGTCGTAAAACTCTAAAGCATAGATACACAAACATATTTGATAGGCAATGTAAAAGGAGGCCGCCATATTGGGCGGCCTCTTTTCCTGTATATGTTTAAAAGCAAAATATTCACGTTATCTTTCATTAAAATGATCCAAAATGAAGCCGGGAATGTGCTCGCCAGAAAAACTCTTGATATCCACATCTCTGCTTTCTTTATAATAAAAGGCAGCTGAATACTCTCCGCCCCAATCGATCTGAGCATTATCAATGGCCGTCTCGATTTCCAAAGCTGTCTTGATTTTCATGCGATTTGGCTGTTGTTCAATCTGCTGTGCAAGTTCACCTTCAGATTTCGAATGATAAAATTTCGAATCGGTTCTCGCAACCAGGATATAAGAGATATCATCAGCCATTAACCGCGCTTTTTCAGATTGGCCGGTACTTTCCATCCATTTTGAAAACTGAGTATATGAAGAGTCCCAATTCATGTAAATGGTTTTGTTATTATTCAAAAGAATTTCGATGGAGGCATAATCGCCAAAAGAAGATGTCATTTGGGCGAACGATTGATTATTCAGATCCTCCGACAATGCCTTTACAGCAGCTTCCAGCTGTTGACCGTCCGTGATCGTTATTGATTTGTCCACTTGTCCGCTCGCCGTTATCTTAATTTTAGAAACGTCTACAGCGGATACATTCAATAACTCGTTAACCATTTTTTTATATTCATTCGACTCATATATTTTCGCCAACAGTGGCATGTATGAGTCGTAATTTTGCAAATGATACTCTCTTGCTAACCGTTTTCCATTCTTGAGTTCATACATCAGAAATACGGATTGCCCATCATTCACTTCACCAATGGAAACCTTTTTACCCTTATCGATAATTTCCTGATGCAATAACCTGATCGCTTCTATATTTTCCTTCTCTTTAAGATGATTGAAAGCTTTATTCGACGTGTCATCATCTTCAAAAAATAAAGGAGAATCGCCAATATAAATTTGGCTAATCATCTTTTCATCAGGAATCTTGGCCTTATACTGAAGGGGATCTATTCTTATAATGAGTGCCAGCACAATGATGGCCACTATAAATGCTACATAACCTTTCAGGTTGACCCGTATTCGCCAAGTCTTTTGCAGGACGATTTCCCCTAAATAATATCCAAGCAAAGAACCGACAGCATATCCGAAGAAAATCCACCCAGGTTCACCTGTCGTTTCGCTAAAATAAAGCCCAGTAAACAGCATCATGCATAATGTCAGGCCGAATTTAAATAATGGCTTGATCTTCGGGTAAACAAATGCCTGCGACACATGCTCCAGCTTTCTCCTCTCATAGAGAAAAAGAGAGCAGATCAGAAATAGAAAGGTTAATATACTATAAATTAATGTATTAATAGAGAAAAAAGTGATTTTATCCATCTCCGTTGCTGCTAATAAGGGGGAGATGCCATTCATATTGGCACTTAGATAATAATCTGCAGAAAATCCTGCTATCAAAAACTTCACATTGGCTGCAAACAAAACAAACAGCCCCACCGGCAAAGCAAGAAAAATATAGGTCAGCAATCCTTGAAATGCTGATAATCCCGTCACCATTCCAACAAGAACGGCAACAGAAAAGATCAAAGCTTCCAAAATAAATGTAGTCCCCATCCAAGACCATATATCCGTCATGGTATATAGCCTTTCTATATCAATAGCCGAGTGAAATAATATCAATATTGAACCTGTAAGTAAAATCGGCAAACCCATGAAGCCAATTCCCGTCCCAATCATATGAACGTAGATGCTGCGTCTAGTAATCGGTAAACTATGAATAAAGTCTGAAGCTTGTTTCATTTGTAAGAACCGAAAAAGGAAGATGGCAAGTAATACTGGAATAACGATGACCAAGACAAACTGTATCATCTGCTGACAGGAAAAAAGGTTTTCGAATTCCACATATTCATTGTTCTCATTCAAGATAATCGCTAACATTTTCAAAGGCAGGGCAAAAATGAGGCCTACGAGAGATAGGAAGCCAATCCAGCCAGTGGTTCTGAAAATATAGATAATCAGTTCTCTATTAAACCAGGTTATTCTGGATGACATAACCGATATCCCCCATTTCATAAATGAATATCTCCTCCAGAGTAAGTGGGAGAATATCTAATATTTCTGGCTGAAACTGATTAAAGTGCGATTTAATCACGGATTCTTTACCTTTAACGATGCAAACGATCACGCTGCCGCGTCTTTCCTTGTTAAGAATTTGAATTCCGCGATATAATCCGTGAGGAATTTTATGTTTGAAGGCAATTTGCACTTTATGTACATCCGCTTTTAAGTCATCCAAATCCTTCTCGATAACAAGCTCACCCTTATGTAAAATCCCTACATGATCGGCTAAATCTTCAATTTCCCGGAGATTATGGGACGATAGTAAAATCGTCATATCCCTTTCCGAGACATCCTGAATCAACAACTGTCTCACATTTTTACGCATGACCGGATCTAATCCATCAAACGGTTCATCCAGGATGAGAACTTCCGGCATCGTCGAGAGTGCGAGCCAAAAAGCAACCTGTCTCTGCATCCCCTTCGATAGTTTATGTATTTTAGATTGGATGGGGATCTGGAATATTTCCTGTAATTGATAGAAACGTTCTTGATTCCACTCACTATAAATATGAGTATAAAAACCTGCCATTTGCATGATCGTATAGTTAGCCAGGAAATAAGGTGTATCAGGAAGGAAGAAACAACGATTTTTCACTACACGGTTTTCAAACACATACGATCGATCAATAAGAACTTCACCTGCGTCCTGTATCAGATTGCCTGAAAGCATTTTTAATAAAGTCGTTTTCCCCGCCCCATTTGAACCTAATAACCCGAATATGGAGCCTTTTTGTATGACTAAGGTGACGTTTTTGATCGCTTCTTTTCCTTCATATAATTTACTCACCTGTTTTAATTCAATCATGATTCTCCCCCCTTTACCAATGGGCTGATTTCCTTTATTAATCTATAAATTTCATGTTTATCGATTCCGATATACAGAGCTTCCGCGAGTACCTTTGAGAGCTCGTTTCTGATCTTTTCTTCTTTTAATGAGTTTTTCAAATATTTAGGAGGTGCCACAAAATTCCCTTTGCCTGGCAATGTATATATAAACCCATCAGATTCAAGCTGCTTGTACGCTTTCTGGATCGTATTTGGGTTGATGGTCAATTCCTGAGCCAATATTCGTATGGATGGAAGCTGATTATGCTCCCGTAAAACTTCATTGATCATTAGTTCCTTAAACTTATCCATCAATTGCTCATATATCGGCTTTCCACTTTGGACATCCAACTCAAACATCATCAACCCCTCCTGACAAATGGGTGTATTACATCTCCTAATACAGTACATTATAAAACAATATCTTCCATTTTAAAACCAATTTCAAACAATACTATCCATACATTTGCTTTCATTTTGTTTAACAAGACTTACAGTAGGGAACTAAAGATAATAAGAATAAACAAAGGAGTTGTTTTCATTGAAACCATTATATACAGCTACAGTTACCGTACACGGTGGTCGTGAGGGACATGTAAAATCAGAGGACGGGATTCTGGATTTCGATGTGAGGTCACCGAAGGAATTAGGTGGTTCCGGTGAGCGCGCTACAAATCCTGAACAGTTATTTGCAGCCGGTTATGCGGCATGTTTTGACAGTGCCTTGAATCTTGTTCTGCAAAAAGAAAAGAAAAAAGTCGATACTTCCGTGACGGCAAATGTCACGATCGGTAAAGATGAGGAAGACGGTGGTTTTAAATTGGCTGTAAGGTTGGATGTTTCGATCCCGGACCTAAGCAGGGAAGAAGCCGAAGACTTTGCCAAAAAAGCTCACATGACCTGCCCATATTCAAAAGCAACTCGCGGGAACGTCGATGTCACCTTGATTTTAGTATAAAAATATGCAAGGGAATGGATACGGCATTAAGGCCGGCTCCATTCCCTTTTTACTATTTCACTTCTTCCAATCCCTTCAGCTTCAAAAGAAAGCCCAGGCCTAATACTGTCATGATGATCAGTGACCCTAATGCCATCCGGCTCGCCAATGTACCGAGGTCATGGAATACCAACGTTATCGTCCCATATAAAAGCGGACCGATTATGGAAGAAACTTTTCCGGAAAATGCAAATAGTCCAAAAAATTGCCCCCTCTTCCCTACCGGGGTCAATTCAACGATATATGTCCGTGATGTCACCCACATCGAACCTAGTGAAATGCCGAACATACTCCCTGCAATCCAGAACCAAAGAGCCGTTTGTGCGAAGACTGCTATAAATAAAGCGACCATGAGCAGAACTCCCACATATGTCACAGCTAGCCGCGGACCCTTCGACTGCGTGATATATCCAAACAGAAACGATCCGGCAATACTCGAAACTGTCGATACCAAGTAAAGCAAAATGAATCCGCTTGAGGAAAATCCAACAACAGTCTTGGCATATACGGCCATCATGCCGATAGTGGTTGCAATTGCATCGTTTAAAAAGAAATAAGCAATCATGAATGTAAAAACCGATCGATAGGATTGCATCTCTTTAAATGTTGATTTAATTTCCTTATAACCTGATAAAAAAGGTTGTTTCGCTTTTTGCTGTTTTGGAGTCTCTTTTAAAAAAAAGAATAAAGGAAGGGAAAAAACCAGAAATAAAATGGCCGTTGGAATAAAGGCTTCATGTGAACTCCCTTTACTAATGAATGGATAGATCGACAGTCCCACTAACGTTCCAAGATAGCCTACCGCCACTCCAAATCCTGATATAAGCGGCAATTGCTGTTTCGTGCCTAAATCACTCATCATCGTATCATAGAAAACAAGACTCGAATGATAGAAAAACTTTGCTATCACAAATAAAAGAATGACGATTGCTAAAGAAATTGGAATGCCCAGAAGCTTTCCTTCGAACGAAGCCCCTCCAAATACCCCCATTAAAAATGTACATACAACAGAAATGAGTGTAAAAATTATAATGTATTTTTTCATTTTTCCCGTTCGATCGATCATGACTCCAAACAGCGGGGAAAATAAAACAAGAAACAAACTGGCAATCGCATTAGCGTAGGAGATGAAGGTACTTGCAATCTGATCAAGAACGGCATTTTCCCCAATCTGTTCCTGGAGGAAGAATGGAAAGAAAATGGTATTGATATTAGAAGAAAAAATCGTATTGGCAAAATCGTAAAACGCCCAAGAGAGAATGGGCAGGGAAAAATATAAACCAAAATTCCCCTTCCATTTTTTAGACCTCGGTTTCACCTGCAATTCCATCCGCTTTCCCTCCTTTATAGATGCTTAAATTATATGTATTCCATACCTTTCCAATAAATCCTTTAAGTCTGGATTATAACATTGTGTAAAACATGATTTTTTCCTGACTAACATGTAAAATTATGAAATGACGCTTAGCTGCTGACTTCTTCTTTATATTCTTTAAGTTTGGGTAAAGGATATTTAAAATAATGTGCCTAATAGGAGTGTAAAAGATGATTGCATTTATTCTTATTATCTTGTTAACCATACTTGTACTGTTCGCTATCTACGCTAAAAGATCAAGGAGCGATTTCCCTGAAAGCTTCATAATGCAGCATTCCCCCCTTAAAATTGGACATCGCGGTGCATCTGGATATTGCCCCGAGAATACAATGGCATCTTATATTAAAGCAATTGAATTGGGAGCCGATTTCCTGGAAGTGGATATCCATCTTAGTAAAGATGATGTACTTGTGGTTCATCATGATCCCACACTGGATCGAACCACAAACGGCAAAGGGAGCCTCCGTAATTACACCGCAGCCGAATTAAAGGAATTGGATGCAGGAAGCTGGTTTCATTCTCGCTATAAGAATGAGAGGATTCCTTTACTGAGTGAGGTATTGGAGAATTTCGGGTCAGAAGTTGGAATCTTAATCGAAATAAAACATCCATCTGCTTATCCTGGCATTGAACAGAAACTTGCAGAAGAATTAGAGAAACTCCGAGAATATTCAACAAGTAAAAATAGAATAATGGTACATTCGTTCGATATGGAATCCATGAAAAGGTGTCATCAATTAATGCCTGACATACAAGTGGGCGTTTTGATTAAACGGCGAATTAATGACCAAAAATTAAAAGAGATTGCCGAGTTCGCATCATTTTTGAATCCAAAACAAACGATTTTAAGTACGAAGCTGCAAATGCGAATCCAAAAGCACGGGATGAAAGTATATACATGGACCGTCAACAATAAAAAACAAATGCGCATGTTCAAAAAGATGCAGGTAGATGGCATCATTTCTGATTTTCCTGATTATTTCTTGGATTGAAACTTTGAATGTGTTTTTCTTTATAAACGTTCCAGTTGATTTCAGAAATCCGCACCTTTCAACATCTAGCGGGATCTTGGCTAGCCAGCTTATTCGTTAGGGGTATTGCAAATTCCTTCAATCCAGTCAGGGTTTCATTTCAAGTCTTCTTTTATAATCATGGATCGGGGAGAGACCATTTCGAACTCCCCCTTTTTCGACTGAACAATCCGCAAATGCGGATTGTTTTTTTAAATAACATGGAAATGATTGTATCTCATGCCCATCCGTACCATAATAGGCCATTGCTGTCGCCGTCACCATCGGTAACCTGCCACGGAATTTAACCGACAAGTGGGGGAAAAACAAATGAGCGGACATTCTTAAGCCATACATAAGTATATTGGTAAAAGCGACCATTAATTGAACCAACGTCATTTCCTTATACATTCCATGGTGAAGTTGTGGAATAAATAAAGGCGGAGCTATATAGCGGGCCTCCTCTGTAGGACGGACCAGGCGGGCCAGGCAGAATCCTTACTTCCATTATTTGATTTCTTAATGGATTATCCATACTTCGGGGATGTGCATTTTGATATAAATTATTTTCAGTACCGTTATGGTGGTTCTGTTTTTCGAATGAATTGAGCTTCCTTTTATCCGTATGTAGACGAATGACCGTGTGTGAAATCTTCGCTCTCGAATCCAGGTTCTATATGGCCTTTAATCATAAATTGACGCACCAGAAAATATTCCCTGTTTATTTTTTGAAGAAATCCCTATATTTTTTGGCATTCATGTACTAGAATTTGATATAGTGTTCTTAATGATTTAAACTTATTCCAGTCCCGAAATCGTTTTTGGGGACCAACCGAACTAAATTTTCTTATCTTAGAAAAAACGAGGGATTCCTATGTGGGAATTATTATTAGAATTTGATTATCAGACCGTTCGCCATGCGGTATGGGCAGGTTACTTATTTACCTTTGTCTTTCCACTGGCTGCGTTTTACTTCTTAAATAAAAAGCAATCACACTTGAACGACAAATATCAAGCTTCAGTCCATACAGATAAAAGTAAATCCCCAGTTCAGAAAGGCAACATTTTTGACTGGCGCGGTGCACAGCGCTTTTTCACATTTATCCGGCACAAGGATTCACCAGATGATTCCGATGAGCCAAGCCTCCTTCTCGTTGTTTAAACAATAACAATTCGAGGAGGAAATTATATTGAATAAGAAAAACATGCTTTTAATTGCCGTCCTATTTTTGGCAACGACCCTTTTGACAGGTTGCTCAGCAGCAACGAGCGGACCATTTCATACTGCATTGGTTAACCCGATGACAAAAATGCTAGAATTTAATGCTGATTTATTTAATGGCAACTATGGTTTAAGCATCATCATGATGACATTTTTGATTCGCCTTGTCTTGCTTCCACTGACTGCCAAGCAATATAAAACACAGCTTAGCATGAAAACGAAGATGAATGGGCTGAAACCGGAAATGGCAGCAATCCAGCAGAAAATCAAAGAGACGAAAGATCCAGCTAAACAAAAGGCCCTTCAACAGGAAATGATGCAGCTTTACCAAAAACATGGAGTCAATCCTTTAAACATGGGATGTCTGCCGCTCTTGATTCAAATGCCGATTCTAATGGGCTTTTATTATGCGATTCAAGGTTCCCATGAAATTGCGACCCATAATTTCCTTTGGTACAGTCTTGGCCAGCCGAATATTGCCATGGCGATTATTGCTGGTGTCATTTATTACTTCCAATCGGTCATTTCCATGAGACAAATGCCGGAAGAACAGCAGAAACAAATGAAGCTGATGAGCCTGCTCTCACCAGCAATGATTTTATTCATTTCTTTCTCTGCTCCTGCTGCATTGCCACTGTATTGGTCGATCGGAGGTATATTCATGATTATTCAGTCAATCGTGCTTCAGCGAATATATAAAAAAGACCATGCCGCTGTCCCGGCTGCAAATAAAACGGTTATTAAAAAAAGCTAACCCACTTGGATTAGCTCAGACTGTAGACAAACTGATTCGACCCATAAAGTTAGACATATAGTTTTAGCAGGTTCTAAGACCCTGAGTTCGATCTTATATCGGACTCAGGTCTTTTAATTTTTCGCTTAACAGTTCCTGATACTAATTTAGAATCAACCACTTGTAATTGCTTATGTGAATAAAAAACGGTCCAGGAGCCCTGTGAAGCGATAAAAGTCACATCCGAGTATTTATCCCTTTTAGTATTCCGTGACATATACAAAGAAAAGTAGTGCAAATGATAAATCAATTCAAACTAATGTACCGCAGCTTCTATTTAGTTCGTTTACCTTGACAACTTCATTTCTACTATATGGGGAAGGAAATTAAAAGAACGTGCACTCCGCAGGGCGGAATGCACGTTCTTTTATTTCTTCGGCAATGGATTTGTTGAAACCTTTTCGAAAAACCTCTCTACATATTCGAAATCCGTGTAAAAGAACAATAATAGATCACCCGGTTGTGATGTTTCCCAAGCTTTTATGAACGCATCCAATTCATTTGGTTCGATGAATGTCCGATCTTTCTGTAACCCAGCTTCTACGGCCGCTTCCTGAAGCAGCCCGGCTACTTCGAACGGCTCCCTTCCACGCAAATCATCATCTTCTTTAATGATGAATAGATCAGAATTCATGGCCGCCACCTTGGAGAGCTTGATAAGCTCTTCATCAATACGGTCCCCTGGTCCTGCCAAAACAGTGATTAGACGATTTTTATTATAGGCACTGACCGTTTCGAATATAGCCTTCAAACCAGCTTCATTATGGGCATAGTCGATGATGATCGTACGCTCTTTCAACTTTTTTAAATTGAAACGTCCTTTGGACAAATTCGTATCAGGCATAAATGTGGCAGCCTTCCTTCTTAATTCTTCCATTGAAACGCCTTGTGTTTCGGCAGCGGCTAACGCCTGAAGTAAATTGGCGATATTATGACGTGCCATGCCGGAAATCGTAATTGGAATAACGGTGCAATCCATGAATGGATGGATGACTCCATCATATGAATGACAAATCATGCCTTGTTCATTGACGAACCAAACTTCACATCCACCATTAATCGCAGCCTTAACGTGAGGCTGGGTGGCATCAGTAGAGGTGTAAATGACCTTCCCATCTGTATAGGCGTTCATGGCAGCTACATTCGGATCATCTGCATTCAGCACACAATAGCCTGTTTTCATTACGACTTCGGCAACCAGCCTCTTTAATTTTATGAGATCATCCAATGTATCGATTCCATCACGGCCGAGGTGATCTTCACTTACATTGGTGATGATCCCCACATCACATTTCCGAAAAGCCAGTCCTTCACGCAGAATTCCGCCCCGGGCCGTTTCCAATACGGCTACATCAACTTCAGGATGGGCCAATACCATTCTTGCACTGACAGGGCCACTGCAGTCACCTTGATCCAATACCTCATCGCCGATATATACTCCATCAGAATTTGTCATGCCAACCTTTGTTTTTTCATTAGTAAGAAAATAATGAATCAATCGCGTCGTTGTCGTCTTTCCATTTGTTCCGGTCACTGCGATGATCGGTATAGCAGCATCTTCCCGAGTCGGAAATAAGTAATCGACAATGGCTTTGCCTACATCCCTTTTTTTCCCTTCACTCGGATAATGATGCATTCGAATTCCCGGTGCAGCATTCACTTCAATAATCGCAGTCCTTGAATGTTCGATTTGTTTTGATATATCCTCACAGATAAAATCTATTCCGGCTATATCCAAACCGATCGCTTTTGCGGCAGCAACAGCCATATATTTTATGGTGGGGTGAACCTGGTCCGTTACATCGATTGCCTTTCCACCAGTCGAAAGATTTGCATTGCCGACAACTTGAACCAATTCCCCTTGATTCGGTATGGTTTCGAGCGTCCGATTCGATTTTTCCAAGTAGCACATCACAGTATGTGTAAGTGGGATTTTTGACATCGGCTTTTCATGACCTTCTCCTCGCAACTCATTACAATTTTCCTTTTCTATCAAACTGCGTATCGTTTCCTTACCGTTGCCAATAACATAGGGAGGAAGCCTTAAACTAGCGGCGATAAGTTCTCCGTTGACTATCAATAACCGATAATCATGTCCTTCAATATGTCGTTCGACTATGTACTTTTCCACATGCAACTCCAAACAATTAATTACATTGAATAGCTCATCCTTATTTTTGATATGAGTGATGACGCCTTGCCCTTGTCTTCCATTATACGGTTTTATGACCAGCGGAAAACCCAGCCTGTCCGCCGAGGCAAAGATATCTTCAATGGAATGGGCAACTTCCCCTTCAGGTACAGGGAGGCCACACCCGCTTAAAATTGATTTGGTCAATGATTTGTCACATGAATTCTCAACGGCAATATTAGAAGTTTGGCTAGATATTGTCGCCTGGACATACTTTTGCCTTGTACCGGTTCCTAAACGCAGTAAGCTTTCATCACCCATTCGCTCGACAGGGATATCTTTTGCCTGCGCTGCCTTAAAAATGGCTTCAGTACTTGGCCCTAGTTTATTTTTATAATATAGCTCCTCTATTTGTTTTACATAAGATTGTACATTTATAACTTTTTCACCATTCAGGATGGCTTCCACGATATCTTTTGCTGCTAAAAATGCCTGAAGACCTGAGTGAGGCTCCTGATAGTCAAAGGTAACATAATAAACACCCTTCTTTTCCATCATTATCGTTTTTCCACGAATGGCTTCGATTCCGGCCAAGTTTTGAAGCTCAATCGTCATATGCTCCAATATATGTCCCATCCATGTTCCTTTTCTCAGCCTTTCGGCGAAACCGCCTCGATACCCTTTTGAACATGTATGGCTTCCCAGGTTCGGGAGCGCCTTTAACAATTTTTCATTGAATCCAGGTATTGAATCAGATGGTTTCTGTTCAAGTTCCCCTATATCCAATTCAATGCAAATTGTAGGTGTATAAGCAAAATAATTAGGTCCTTTTAAATAACGGACTCGATTGATCTTCATTGTTGGATCCCCTTTTTCATCAACAATTTCCTGGTAAGCAGGTCAAAACGGTATCCCCTTGTTAGGGCATGAAGGTTAAACCCCGAAAGAGTCAACTCTTCACTGCCATTATCAGAAGTTGTGATATTGATATAATCACTGGTGCTTCCATCAAGAACCAATACTTGATGTTGGCCAACAACTTCAAAATGACCGTCTTTAACTAAAATTGCTGTATTTTCATCAATGCCAATACCCATAATTTCTTTTTTCCCTGCTATCGCACTTAACAGACGGTCAAAGCGGCCACGCTGGGAAAAATGTTGATCGATTATCAGGCTGTCAAGGAAGCCGAAGCCTTCCCCAATTTCAACCTTTAATTTATTGTCATTCAGCATCGTGTCAGCAGCGACGATCATGTACTTACCTAAAATCGAAGCGCCAGCACTTGTCCCTGCTATCACCATTCCTTTATGCCAGGCTTTAGAAAGGGCATCGTGGAACTTGGTTTTTCCAATTAGTTCAGACAATCGGCTTTGGTTTCCCCCTGAAATGAAGATAGCTGAAAAAGATGGCAGCTTTTCACAAATTGCTGGATCGTCTGCATCCTGCCTTGAATCCAGCTTGATCACTTCCACCCTGTTCACGCCTAAATTCCTGAAGATCTTGATATACTCTGCACTCACTTCCTCAGGAATTTCACTTGCTGAAGGCAATATTCCTATTCCGCCGTCGTTATGGGTCGCAAGCTCGACAAATTTATTTAATACTTCACCTTCAAGGCATTTATCCTCTGCCCCGCCAATGATAAGTAATTCACCACAATTCATTCATCATACTCACCTTTACAAATGGATTAACATCATGAAACAGAACACATAATGACTATTATGGCAACTTCTTTCAATCTTCATTCATAAAAATGGCAAACTGCATAATTTTGTTTAACTTAAAGGAAAAGGAGGAAAAGTAATAGAGTAAAAAAATAAAAGGAGTGTGCAAAAATGAGCCAAAACCAAATTAAAGAAAAAGTATTGAACATCATTCGTGATCATAAAATAGGAGTATTATCTACAGTTGAAAACAACAAACCACATTCGCGCTATATGACATTCTTTAACGATGAATTAACTTTATACACACCAACGAGTGGAAAGACGGAAAAAACTGATGAAATTGAAAAGAATCCTAATGTTCACATTCTGATCGGCTATGATAATGAAGGATTAGGCGATTCCTACCTGGAAATCTCAGGTACCTCGAAAATAAACGACTCACAGGAATTGAAGGATAAATTATGGAACGATTCATTTGAAGATTGGTTCGAAGGTCCGAAAGATCCCAATTATTTAATCCTTCAAATTAAACCGGAAAGCATTCGGTTGATGAACAACAATGGTGAGCCCCCACAAGAATTATCATTATAAATCCTTATTTGTCACTCACGAGTATAATAAAAATCTCGCTAAAACCAAAAAAAGCCCGCACTCATCTGATTATGAGTGCGGGCTTTTTTCACGATTTAACCAACTCTGATTGGATATAATGCAAAATCAGATTGGCTGTATGCTTTAATGAAGAGACATGCGTCCGCTCGAAGGCATGTGAAGCATCGATCCCCGGTCCGATCAGACCATGTACGACATCATATCCTGCCCGGATCGCAGCGGAAGCGTCCGAACCATAATATGGATAAATATCGACGCGATAGTCGACAGCATTTGCTTTGGAAAGGGCGACTAGATGCTGACGTAATTTATAATGATAAGGACCCGAGGAGTCTTTCGCACAAATGGAAACGCTGAATTCATCCGTCGATTGTCCGTCACCGATGGCTCCCATATCGACAGCTAGATATTCGACTGTTTTCTCAGGGATATTGGAATTGCCGCCATAGCCGATTTCTTCATTGTTTGAAATCAGGAAATGGGTCGTATATGCCAATTTTATCTTTCCTGCGGAAATGAGGTCAATGATATGAAGCAGGATGCCGACGCTTGCTTTATCATCCAAATGCCTTGATTTCAAAAAGCCAGTATCCGTAACTTCCACCCTTGGCTCGAAGGAGACAAAATCTCCAACAGAAATGCCAATGGCTTCAGTTTCCGCTTTAGTATTCACGACAGCATCTATCCGGACCTCAATTGTTTCATCATCACGCTTGGCATCCCCGGCATTTTTATATACGTGAACAGAGGTCTGATTGATTAATATGGTCCCGGTTATAATTGCTCCGTCAGCTGTGTGGATTTTACAATACTCCCCTTCCACTGAGTTCCAGCGAAAACCGCCGATCATCGTCAATTTAAGGCGGCCATTTGCCTTGATTTCCTTTACCATGGCACCCAGAGTATCGACATGGGCAGTCAGCAATCGATGTTTGCCATCATCTTCGCCTTTTAATGAAGCAAGCACTGCCCCTTTATTCGTGATCTTGTAAGGAACCTTCCTCTGCTCCATGAAATCGGCCGCGTATTTAATGGCTTGATCTGTATAGCCGGAGGGGCTGGGTATGGACACCAATTCTTTTATGTAAGATACGATTTCTTCTTCTTTGATAACACTCATGCATATCTCTCCTTTCCTCTTTGTTCATTATATCTTTTCATGGCAACTTTTAACATATTAAAAGACCGCCAAAAGACGGTCCTTTAATCGATTTAACTCATATGGGCCAGAACAGGCAAGATGGCCATAACTAATGATGAAATGCCATATAACGCCAAATTCTCCATATTAACTTTTCTTTTCCACTTTTCACGCCATACTTTGTATCTGCTCATTTCTTCGTTCCTCATAAAAAGACCTCCTTCATGATGAAAGTTCAACTTACTTCAACTGTCTTTGTTTGTTGGACATTTCCTTCAAATACTCCAAGAAGGCAATTCGCTTTTCGTATGGATAGGCTACAATGTCAGCAATTATTTCCTCTTCAAGTGGCTTCAGTAACCTGCCAACCGATTCAGTAAACAATATTTCTAACTCTCTCTTTGTTTCATTAGGATTTCTCACTTCCATCATATCACCCTTCCAATTACTTACTATTATCTATATAACCTTTATCCACTTCAATGAAACGCAAAAAAAAATCGACCGCCCATAAAGGCAGCCGATAGTCATCAATTAAATTATTTCGTTACCCCTACATTATGCCACTGATATTGGCGGCCTGCGAGATAATCATAACCTGTAACGCGTTCATTCACTCCTGCCAATTGATAACGGAATAATGTCGGAATGACCGGAACCTCATCATGGATCAATTCTTGCCACTCATTATACGTATCGATCCGATATTGATCATCAAAGGCTTCCTCTGAAATCCCTTTATCAAGAAGCTCATCATTTTTTTCATTCACCCAGCGGGTATAGTTAAATTCCGCAGATCTAGCCCAAAGACCAGATGGATCCGGATCGGAAGCGACTCCCCATGCAGCTGAATAAACATCAACTTGATCATTATCCTTTTTCAATAGGTCATAGAATGAATTGAACTCATGCAGCCTACCATCCTGCAATTCAACGTCCAAACCTACTTGTTCCCATTGTTGGATATAATACCTTGCAAGAGGCTCGGAAACATCGGAGCCGCTCATGGAAGCAAAATTGATCTTGAACTCTTTTCCATCTGCATCTTCACGAATGCCATCATTATTCGTATCTACAAATCCTGCTTCATCCAAAAGTTTTTTTGCTTTTTCAGGATCATATTCATATGGCTTTATATCTTTATTATTATATTTAAAGTTCGGTGTAATGACAGAGTTGGCAGGGAAGCGAAGGCCCTTGTACATCTTTTCGCCAACTTCTTTATTATTGATGGCATATGCCATCGCCTGACGAAGGCGTTTGTCTCCGAATTTAGGATTCTCATCCATAATATTTTCTTCTTTTTCTTTATCATAGTAGCCGAAATTGAAACCAATATAGGAATAAGCCAATTCAACTTTCCCCAATAATTCGACATTATCCAATTCCTTGGCCTGTTCATATTGCTCTGCCAGGACCTCTGCTACATCGAGGTCACCATTTTTAAGTGACTTGACGACAACGGACGGATTCACGACTTTTAATGTGACACTGTCCAATTTAGGTGCACCGCGGTAATAATCTTTATTCGCTTCAAATTCGACTGCTTCCCCTTGAACGATTTTCTTCACTTTGAATGGTCCAAAGCCAATCGGGTTTTTACGGATTTTATCCGATGATTCCAACTCTGCAATCGGAACATCTTTTAAGTATTCTTTATGAAGCGGGTATGTCCATAATCCAGTCGTGACGGAAGGATTCGCTTTTTTGAATGTGAAAGTGATTTTCTTGCCGTCGACTTTAATGCCTGAAATCTTATCCGCTTTCCCTTCATGATACTCTTCCATACCCTCGATTAATGCCATTTGTTCATCATAGCGTACACCTTTGTAATCTTTGCTGCCTATGACAAGATATGCATATTCTAAATCGGCACCTGTCAAAGGCTTTCCATCTTGCCAATTTACATTATCCTTAATCGTCAGCGTAACCGTTTTATGATCGTCTGAAATCTCATATGAAGCGGCCCCTTCATTCGTGAACACATAGTTTTCGTCTGTATCCAATAAATCTTCATCATCCAGGAAAGTGATGATTTGATGATCTGGTTCGCCTTGATAGAAAACTTTGTTTAATATCCCTTCAAACGGAGTATCGGATACCAAACCATATGTCAAATGGCCGCCTTTAATCGGCTCTCCTTGATTCGTCGTCTTTGTTGGGAATTTAGAGGCATCGACCTGTTCGACATCTTTCCCTTTTTTCTCTTTCGTTGACGTTTTCTCCGTATCATTCGAACATGCAGCAAGCAGTAGAGACGAAATGGCCAATGCACTTAATACCTTACTATAGCTTTTGATTTTCATATCCTACACTCCCCTTTTTTTATCCTCTTCTTTGTCTTGCATCGGCGGCGCGTTTTAACGCTTGGCCAACGAAATTTATACTCAGCATCAACACTAGAATCATGAGTGATGCGGGTACCCATATCCACCACTTGTTTTCCAGAACATCTGGATTTCGAGCATAACTGATGAGCGTCCCTAAACTCGGTGTGCTCTCCGGAAGACCGAACCCTAAGAAAGTCAAACTGGATTCTAGGCCAATATTGCCTGCAAGGTTCAAAATGAAGTTGACGATGATCAATGAACTGACATTGGGCAGAAGCTGAAACAGGATGATTTTCCAATGTGGTGTCCCCAGTGTCTGTGAGGCGTGGATATAATCCAGCTCACGCTCAGACAAAGCCTTCGAACGAATCAGCCGTGCCTTTCCTGTCCATAAAAACATCGTCATGATTAAAATGAAAACATATACATTGAAGATCGGCACAATCGTGACTACAACGATGATGAACATCATTTGCGGCAGGGCAATCACGAAATCGATAATACGCATGATCACATTATCGGTTGCCCCCCCGAAGTAACCAGCAAGAAGCCCTAATGATAAACCGATGATAGCCGTGAATAATGTAATGAATAAACTGATCGTGAATGAATTCCTGGTACCTACTATCAGTTGTCCGAATACATCCCGGCCACCATAATCGGTTCCAAGCCAGTAGTCAGAAGATGGTTCCAAATAAATGGAGAGGAAATCGACCTTGGCAATTTCTTTGGCATCCATGAAGAAAGCCGCACCATAAACAAACAGCAATATGGCTGTTAATAAAATCAATGAGCCCATGGCAAGTTTATCCTTTTTGATTTCCTGCCAGATGATTTTGATTCCTGAAGGGCTTACATCTTTCACTTGTATGTTCTTTCCGGTTTCCACTTTCATTTCCATATGACTCACCCCGCTCCTATTCTATCCGTATGCGCGGATCGACCGCACTAAGTATGATGTCCGAAAGAAGGGTGCCAAGCAGAGTGGCAAATCCCGTCATCATGACGATGGCCGTGACAACGCTGAAATCCCGCAGACTCACCGAACTAAGGAAAAGCTGCCCAAGGCCAGGATAACTGAAAATGGTCTCGATTATGACCGCACCGCCGACCAATCCAGTAATTTCATAACCTAAGAATGCTGCTATCGGTAAAAAGGAATTTCTCAGGATATGCCGTGAATATACTTTTGATTCAGGCACTCCCTTCGAACGCGCTGTCCTTACGAAATCCTTGATTTTATTGTCGATGATTTCATTTCGCAAATATTGGATCGTACTTGTTGTTGCAATTAAAGCTGTACTTAAAGCTGGTAAAATCACATGATTGATTTTGCTTACAACATAGGCGAACGTTCCTTCATCCACTTTTGAATCGACACTGCCCCCAGACGGGAACCAATCCAGGGCGAAGCCGAAAACGAATAACATGATTAAAGCAAAAATGAAAATCGGCGTGCCAAATCCTAAATAGCTATATCCCGTAACGGTTTTATCCACCCAGGTATCGTTATACCTTCCGCTAAGTATGCCTAATGGAATAGCAAGCATATATGTAAAAATCAGCGTGACCAACGCCAGGAACACTGTGTTCCAAAGCCTGTCTTCTATCACATCCATAACGGGCGTCTTATGTGTATAGGAAATACCGAAATCCCCTTGTACTGCATTGGATGCCCACCTTAAATATTGTTGGTACCAAGGGTCATTCAAACCCAGTTCTTCCCTGACCCTTTCAAGCTCGGCTGGATTGGCCCTAGGATTGATTTCCTGGCCTGACAGTGCATCTCCGGGCATTGCTTTTGCCATCATGAAAACGATAATGCTCAATAAAAAGAGCTGCGGGATCATTACTAATAATCGTCTTAGGATAAACTTCCACATAGTCCTTCCACCTCCTTATTGTATTGCGACTCTATGTGTTGATGAGATTGGCTTCAAATCGTAAGCACGTCCATTCTCATCGAAATATTTTGAGTAGGTAGACTCATATTCCGAGGTGAGTTTTTTTCTAAGCTGCACTTTATCTTGGCGAACTTCCGGCTCTAAATCCGGAATGGCCGCAATCAGGCGCTTCGTGTATATATGTTGGGGATTTTCATAGATTTCTTCACTTTTTCCTTCCTCTACCAATCTACCGCGATACATAACACCCATCCGGTCACACATATGCCGGATTACGCCTAAATCATGCCCGACAAATAAATAAGTCAAATTGAACTCTTGTTGGAGATCCTGAAGAAAATTCAATACCTGTGCCTGAACGGAAACATCCAATGCTGACACCGGTTCATCCGCAATGATCAGTTTAGGTTTCAATGTCAATGATCGGGCAATCCCAATCCGCTGCCGCTGCCCCCCTGAAAATTCATGGGGATACTTGTAAATCGATTCAGGACTCAGTCCAACTTTGTCCAAGAAGTCCTGTACGATTTTCTTTTCCTCTGAAGGGGATAACCGTTCGAAGTTCCTCAGCGGTTCGGCAATGATGTCCAGTACCCTCTTCTTCGGATTCAATGATGAATACGGGTCTTGGAAAATCATTTGGATATCTTTTCTGAATGGTTTAATTTCTCTTCTACTTAGAGAGGCTAAATCCCTGCCTTCAAATAGGATTTGTCCGGATGTCACCTCATTCAGTTTGACCACTGCCTTGCCTGTCGTGGACTTGCCGCTTCCGGATTCACCGACCAAGCCATATGTTTCCCCTTGCTGCAACTCCAAGGAAACACCGTCCACGGCCTTTACGTGATCGACCACCCTTCGAAAAAAACCGCCCCTTATCGGGAAATGCACTTTGAGATTATCTAATTTGAGTAATGTCATTGGTCGTTGCATCTCCTTCAGCTTGAAAATAAAATTCTTTATAGCAGGTACAGCGCACCAAATGATCGTTGCCCACATCGTGAAGCCGGGGTGTCTCTTCATGCGCATGTTTAGGTATCCAAGGAATCCTATCTTGGAAGCGACATCCTATCCGATCCATTTTCGCTATCGATGGAACGATTCCTTCGATAACGTGCAAACGGTTTTTCTCGTTTGCAGCAGAAGGGATCGAATTTAATAACGACCTCGTATATGGATGAAGCGGATTGTTGAATATCTCTTTAACACTTCCCGTTTCCACCACCTGACCTGCATACATGACAACGATCCTGTCCGCGACCTCTGCTACGACGCTCAGATCATGTGTTATTAAGATGATCCCCATTTTTGTCCTGCTCTGGATATCTTTCAGCAGATCAAGTATTTGCGCTTGAATCGTAACATCCAGTGCCGTCGTGGGTTCATCGGCGATGACCAGTGCAGGGTTGCAAGCAATGGCAATCGAGATCATTGCCCTTTGGCGCATTCCCCCCGAAAGCTCATGCGGATATTGCTTGTACGTCCGTTCAGGATATGGAATTCCCACTTGTGTCAAAAGTTCGATCGTCCTGTTCTTTTTTTCGGCATTGGAGAGTTCAGTATGGTAATCAAGGTTCTCCTCGATCTGTTTTCCGATGGTCATGAGCGGGTTCAAAGCCGTTAAAGGTTCCTGGAATATCATCCCTAATTCCTTACCCCGGACTTTATTCATTTGTACATCATTCAACTTTAGTAGATTTTGACCTTTATAATTGATATTTCCTTCGGATTTCGTTCTCTGCCTATTATGTAATTGAATGATAGATAAGGCCAATGCACTCTTTCCACAACCTGATTCTCCAACAACTGCTACAATTTCATTTTCATTCACCGTAAACGAAACGTCATCCACCGCTGCATGATATTTGTTGCCGATTCGAAATGAGGTCGTTAGGTTCTCTATTTGCAAAATAGCTTTATTCATTCTTGCTCCCCCTAAACTATTTTATCGGGAAAATAATTAATCTTCTGATAATTATCTAGAATTTTAATCAATTTTTTACAATTATACAATAGGTTTTATAGAAAATAATCACATTTTTTTCATATTTTATAACTTTAAGAATAATTTTCTGCAATAAAAAATCGTTTCCTTTATAACGGTTATACAGTAAAGTTTTGAAGTCCGATTAAATGTAAAGAACCAATAATTTTTAATTTACTATTCCAAGATAACAACCTTAACGTTCATATCTATTTATTGACCTTGTCGTTCTACATACCGCAGAATGGTTCTGATTTAATTTTTTTGATATTTCAGAAAAATTAGTACATTTGTAAGGATATCATAAAACAGGTAATTATTTCATATATATTTCAATACTAAAAAAAAAACACTTTATTTTCATTAAATGGCATGAAACCTTTTTAAAACAGATTCGTAGAAAACAGTAGAAAATAAATGATGAGGTGTTTGAATGTATTCACAAACTGTACAAACATATATGCCGTCCGTCATGCGGACGTTCGCTTTGTCACTTGCCGTTTCCGTCTTAGGGATGGCTCTCGGCACACTTGTTCCGCCATCCTTGTTTCTTCCCTTAGCGATACTTGAAATCGCTATGTTGATTGGAGCATTCATATTGCGGAGGAAAAAAGCCATCGGTTATACATTTTTGTATAGTTTCACATTGATTTCAGGAATTACGACATATCCGATCATTGCACACTACCTAGCCGCTGCAGGGGCAAATGTGGTGATCCTGGCAGGTGTTACGACTACAGTTGTATTTGGTGGACTGGCGGTTTATGCCACAACCACGAAAAAGGACCTTTCTTTCTTGGGCGGAATGTTATTTGCGGCCTTGCTAGCTTTAGTGGTCATTAGCATTTTCAACATTTTCTCTCCATTAAGCTCTACAGCCATGCTGGTCTTTTCCTTTATTGGGATTTTAGTTTTCAGTGGTTATATTTTATATGATTTCAACCGAATGAAGCATTACGGGGTAACAGCCGAAGAAGTACCGCTCATGGCCTTGAATCTATATCTAGATTTCATTAACCTATTCATTAACATCTTGCGCTTCTTCGGTATTTTAGCAAGCGATGACTGAAAAGCGGATGTGATCAAACGTGAAAAGACGCTCGGGCTTATCCAAGCGTCTTTTCACGTTTCTTTCCCATACGGATAATGCCCAAAACCAATGGCGATTAATAAAAGACCAAATCACAATGAATTTGGTCTAAAATCATCAATAAGATTGCTGAAGGGATGCGTATCTTATTTATATAATCCAGGCTTCGATTGATCGGTCCATGGCAGCTTCACACCGAAAGTACTTGCAATGAACTGTGTATCTTCCCTTCTTTTTTTCCTTATTTGGGCCCGTTGTTTTGCTGATTCATTTAAATTCATTTCCATCTCTGTTTCAGGAACCAAACGCGGGACCGGAATTGGTTTACCTTCTTCATTAATGGCGACAAATGTCAAGAAAGAAATGACACATAAATTCCGATCTCCTGTAACTAAATCCTCTGCAATCACCTTTACGATGATTTCCATTGATGTTCTGCCCGTATAAGTCACGAAGCTTTCAAGGCAAACTGCATTTCCTTCGTGAATAGGGTGCAGGAAATCGACAGAATCAGTTGATGCCGTAACGACGTTGCTTCGCGCATGACGCATGGCTGATATAGCCGCTACATCATCAATATATGCCATTAATTTGCCTCCGAACATCGTACCAATATTATTTGTATCCGGCGGGAGGACAAGGCTTGTTTTTATGACCAAAGAGTCCCGGCAATATTTTGTTTCTTCCATGGTGACTGCACTCCTTTATGTCTGATTTCTCACTATTCCACTTTATCGAATTCTTACCTGTAAAGCAATTCACATGCTTATTTTCCTGCTTTTAGTCAAAATTTATGCGGCATATAATGAAACTACCCACATCACTGCCCTTTTGACCGCTTGCCTTGTTGCAGCTCACGCAGGTTCAAGCCAAATGTCATTTGTAAATGCGGATAATCCTTGAACCCAGCCCAATCCCCTCCCCAATCAAAACCTAACCCTTTAGCGATGGTTACAACTTCCATCCAATCCGACTTTCCATTATCGTTGCCGTCATAATTCATATCCCAAATGGCCTCGCCTTGTTTGTTAAGGAGGGCAAAATCTATCGCCAAACCGAAATTATGTAGCGACTCGCCACCTCTTGCATTCGTTACGATGTTGCCCGAGCCTGATCTGCCCTTTTCATAGAGTTCATTTTGCTCGGCTACAGACCGGAACCCCGCCGTAATGATAATCAGGATGCCTTTGTCATTAGCCAGTTGAATGAGCTCGTCTTTTTTTTCGGCGACGATTGGATTCAGCTCGTCAGTCAGTTCAATTTCATCTAAATCAGGCGGAAGTATATACTTGGACAAGAGCCCTAGCATCAATCCGAAAAAGCCCAATACCAAACATGTCCTTACCCAAGTGGCTTTCACTGAAAAATCCTTCCTTTACGAATATCTGTCCGAAAGTGAAAAACTCAACCAAAGACGGATGAGTTTTTCTTCTATTATAACTTTGCTTTCAATTCTTCTATTTGCAATAAATGCCGTTTTTCATGCAGTCCCACAAATGGGATCCATTGCTTCAAGCTTAAATCTTTAAACAAAGGGTGTGGAAAAGATTTTTGTTCGAGATCAATTTCCTTTGCATGGTCAACGACCCGTACAAAAGCTTTTCGGGATTCGGACAACTTTTCCTTAATCTCACTCAAAGTTTGGTATGATTCTGACGGAATGACAAAGGACGGGGCCTGGACCTTCATTTCACGATCTAAAGTAAGCTCGATCGGTTTATCCACAGTAGGAATGCTATCATCGCTTTTCAATTTATCGGAAATGCCCTTTGTTATGGCCCTTTCCATTAAATATAAATGATCCAAAACCTGCATGATGCTCCATCTTCCTGGTTCAGGATGGTTGTTCAGCTGTTCATCCGTTAGTCCGATGACCGCATTTAAAAGTTCTTCCCTGACTTTTTCATTTTCATTCACTATTAGCATCTCCTCTTATCAGCCTCGCTAATCTCCTTTAATTATTCCATGTCCTATATGAACGTGTAAAATAATTATACTTTTTGACTGAAATGAACCGCTTAAAAGTTGTCTATTTTTTGAAAAGCTCTATGATAGTCATAAAGGCAAAAATCATCTAATTCAAATGACTTTCAAAACATCAAGGATAGTCTAAATAGGAGTGATCGCTATGAGTGGAGGACATATTCCATTCAGCCACAAAGGCCGCAGTACCATGCATGCAATCCCCTCAAAAGGAAGCATATGGTTGATGCTCAAGCAAATGTTCAATCGGGTCCCATCGAAGTGGAAGTTTTGCACTTTGGTTTTATGTATCATGCTTTTCATTTCATTGCTTGAGTTCTCCATCCCCCAGTTGACGCAGTTTACGATTGATACAATCATTCCTGAAAAAAGATATGACTCGTTAATCTGGATTGGTGCAGGAATTCTTTGTGCTGCCATTTTATTGGCTTTACTGAACTACTTTAACAGCTATATCGTTTCCAAGGTCGGTCAAAAGGCTATTACGGATATACGGAATAGCATGTATGACCATATTCAAACACTGGATATGAAATTCTTTGATAAAAACCGTACCGGTGACTTAATGTCGCGGTTGACCAATGATGTTAATTTACTGCAGCAGCTCATCTCTTCAAGCATGCTTCAAGTCTTGACTGACACGGTGACTTTCATTGCCGTGGCGGTATATATGCTTTTCATTAACTGGAAGCTGACCATTGTACTTCTTTTTACATTCCCTTTCATGTTCTATATCACAAGGGTATTCGGGAAACGCATCAGGATGTCATTTAGGTCTGTGCAAAGTTCCGCAGGAGATGTCAGCAACCAGTTACAGGATTCCATTTCAGGAATGCGGCTCATTCAATCTTTTACAAATGAAGAATTCGAATCAAGGAAGTTTGCGGAGCGTAATCAGGAAAATATGACTGCAAACCTTAAGTCCGTTCGGCTACGCTCCATGTTCGGCCCGATAATTGATTTATTGAACAATATCGGTCTTGTAGCAGTCATTGTGGTCGGTGCTTGGCAAGTGATGGAAGGTGAATTCACAATAGGGTTAATCGTGGCCTTTCTCGCCTATTTGAGGTTACTGCAGAGTCCCGTTCGCAATTTTAGCCGGGTCATCAGCATTGTCCAGCAATCAGCCGCGGCCTTTGAGCGGATAACTGAAATATTAGAAACCCAGCCCGAAATAAGTGACAAGGAAAATGCCACCGAACTCCCTTACATAAAAAGGAAAATCGAATTTCAATGTGTTGATTTTTCGTATGATGAGAGTGTACCTGTCCTCAGCCATTTAAGCCTGTCCATGAAAGCTGGTCAAGTAACTGCTCTGGTCGGCTCCTCTGGCGCTGGAAAATCGACCATCACGAGCCTTTTGATCCGATTTTATGATCCGCAAGATGGCACGATTAAAATGGATGGTCATGATATCAAGGATGTGTCACTGAAATCATTACGGGGACAAATGGGGATTGTTTCCCAGGATATCATTTTATTCAATGGCTCCATTCGTGATAACATCGTGTATGGCAAACTTGATGCTACAGATGCTGAAATCATCGAATCCGCCAAAGCGGCAAATGCGCATGACTTTATCAGTGCCTTTCCTGATGGTTATGATTCTCAGATTGGAGAGCGCGGAGTCAAGCTTTCAGGCGGACAAAAACAGCGCATTGCCATAGCTAGGGCACTTTTGAAAAATCCGCAAATCATCATTCTCGATGAAGCAACGGCGGCCTTGGATACAGAATCCGAACATTTGATCCAGCAAGCATTGTCACGTTTAATGAAAAAGCGGACTTCAATAGTAATTGCACATCGTTTATCGACCATTCATGATGCGGATCAAATTATCGTTCTGGAAAAAGGGCAGGTTCATGAAAAAGGAACACATGAAGAATTATTGCTAAACAACGGCAGATACAAGCAACTCCATGACTTACAGTTCCCTCAACTTAAAGCGATATCAAATTCCTAGCTACTTCTTAGAGGGCAAAAATGCACAGGAAGCCTTCCTGTGCATTTTTGCTTTCATTTGAAATCATAACTTTCCAAAACCCGGTTCGCAATGAGCTGATACCCTTTTTCATTCGGATGTAACTTATCACTGAAATACTCTGTTTTCTTTTTACCTTCAAAAAGATCATTTGTAGGAATGAATAACATCCTTTTATCTTTATCCGCTATTCCCTTTATTGACAGGTTATAATCACGAATGAGCTTTTCAAGTTTTTGATTGTCTTTTATTGGGTTATATAGTCCTACTACCAGAATATCCGCCTTTTCGTTTGCCTCTATCAAGGTTGATGTAATCTTTTTGAGATGGTTGATATACTCCCGTTTTCCCTCAATGATTTTTCGGTCACTAATTTTCTCCAAGTTCCCTCCGTTACTATTGATCAAGTCATTCGTTCCAATAAAAACGATGAAAGTATCGGCTTCATCAAGTTTCGTTTTAATGCGGTAATCATCAAGCTGTTTCATCACCCCATCCGTTTCCTGGCCTTTTATACCGTAATTCCAAAAACTCACTTTTTGTTCCGATTGCGGATTATTCAATTCATCCTCAAGGCCTTCTATATATCCTTCCCCATCCTTATCCCCTTTTCCATAGGTTAATGAATCTCCAAAAGCCATCACCCTTTGCACATCTTCTGACTCCGAGGCCTGAAATTCATACGCAGCAAAACATATAACGAGTACTATAATCAATAAACCTGCCAATTTTTTCATTTGATTCTCCTCTTGTCTCTTTACTAGAAGTATTTATTTTTTTACATACCCAAAAAATCTACAGTCTTAACATAAAAAAATTGTCAGATAAAGATTCAAGAGTGTATGATAATATAAAACTTTCAATGGATTGGGTGTCATTCACCGTCCCTTAAACAAAATACGGGATTACCCTTCATTCTGGAGATTGAATAAATGATAGTTAGGAGTTTAAATCATGGAAGAGCTCATAGCGTTTAGAGAGGCAGGACTATCCGATCTACCCAGAATTGTTGAAATATATAATTCAACAATTGCTTCAAGAATGGTCACGGCAGATACGGAGCCTGTATCCGTCCAATCGAGGGTTAAATGGTTTGAGGAACATCATTCAGAAAGTAGACCGCTATTTATCATTACTATAGAAGGGAAAACTGCTGGATGGATGAGCTTTCAATCCTTCTATGGCCGACCGGCATATAATTCCACTGCCGAAATCAGCATTTATATAGATGATTATTTCCGGGGAAAAGGAATCGGACAAACTTCGATTCAAAAGGCAATTGAATGGAGTCCAAAATTAGGTGTTAAGACTCTATTGGGTTTCATTTTCGCCCACAATACACCAAGCCTTAAGCTTTTTTCCAAATTCGGATTTGAAGAATGGGCACATTTACCTCAAGTTGCCGAGTTGGATGGGATTGAGCGGGATTTGCTCATTCTTGGTAAACGTGTCGATATGTAATATCATTCTTTAGAGCTATTGCCTTGAGCAGTAGCTTTTTCATATTAATCGAGTGCGAATTGGCTAATTTAAAAATACCTATATGCTTTCTGGAGGTAAAAATGTTCACAATCTCTTTTACTTGTTAACGCATTTAATAGCGTATCCAATTCTTGACTGGCTTGAACAGTTAGCAGACTTGATAAGCCGTAAATTGCTGCCAAGTTAATCATTTCTTTTCTTTTCTCTTCTATTTTTTCTATAGTTACCTTAAGGCAAGGCATTATATAGCCACCTCCCATTTATTCAATTTTTTTACACTTTCATCATAATGAATCTACTAGTTAAAATCAACTATTTTTCGGAAATTAAATGTGTTATTTTAAAGGGTAAATGTGACAAAATGACTATTAATCCTGTAATTATGTATATTTTGTGTCATTTTCTATTAAACGCAAAAAAGCATCCACTAGTGTAGACTGTGAATGCTTACATCATATCTCTTATCCAAGAACCCAAACTATAGTCCATCGTTTACTATGTCATCCATTCAGAAGGTGACTCGGTATTTGGTTTATTTATAACAATCTTATATTCATCTTCAAGTACTTTTAATGGGGCATCATAAAGGTGCCTTTCATCAGAGGTTTTGTATACTCCATTGGCCAATAACTCTTCAATAAGCTTTGCCTTCCTCTGTTCGATCCTCTTAAATAATTCTGCCATGTAAATGGCTCCTTTCCTAGTCATCCTAGAGCCTGCTTCTAGTTAGCTAAACTTTATCAACTTGTTTTATTTTCACCAAATTATATATACCTTTTCTATTATGTCACTAAACGTTATTTCCCAAAAATAAAAGCCCCTTCTAATTCAAGAAGAGGCTGACAGTGTCCGTACGGCTCTTCTTATCTTCCAAGCATATGCTTGTTGGATTTAGCACAGTTCCCAAAACGGGTCCGCTGCCGAGGTTTCTTTGGGCCAAGTCCCTCCACCTCTCTGGATAAGAAATCGATATATAAATGATGTAGACATGATTTTATCCTAATAACCATCAAAAGTCAATTACCTGGTTCTCCCTTTTTTCCTGGACATAAAATGGTCCCTCTTTTAAATGCAGGTTGCATTTTCTTGTCTTTCTGATATGATGTCAGTAATTACATACAATTCACACCACTAGGGGAGTCTTTTTTTAAGACTGAGATGGAATTAGTTCCGGACCCTTTGAACCTGAACCGGCTCATACCGGCGGAGGGAAGTGGATGATATCGTCCATTTTCAGACTATATCCATCTACCCCGTTCCGTATTCAGGAACGGGGTTTTTTCATGAACAAAGGGATCCATTCTAAAGGAGGATGAACAATGGAGAATGTTAAATTAGAAACATTCAGTGATAGACTACATGCACGGTCAAAAGAGATTTGGAAAAGGAACCATTCACATCCCTTCGTCCAGGCAATTGGAAATGGTACGCTTCCTGAAAAGAAATTTGCCTATTACCTGAAGCAGGACTATATCTATCTCATGGATTATTCCAAGCTCTTTGCTTTAGGTGTAATCAAAGCTCATAACATCGAAACCATGGCAAAGTTTGCGAGTATTTTAAATGAAACCCTTCAAGTGGAAATGGATATTCATCGGCATTATGCTTCCGAATTCGGGATCACTTCCAAGGAATTGGAAGATACAGAACCTACTCCAACGACTTTAGCCTATACAGGCTATATGCTAAATGCAGCTCAGCATGGGACTTTGGCAGACTTGATCGCCTGTCTCCTGCCCTGCGCTTGGGATTATTATGAAATCGGTTTGCTACTGAAAGAACAAAATGGAGCAGCATTGGAAAACAATCGCTACGCAGATTGGATAAGGTCCTATTCATCTCCTGAATTCGGGGAAGCACATAAATGGCTGATCGCTTTGTTGGAAGAATTGACGGAAGGCATGCCAGAAAAGGAACTTCTTAGATTAGAAAAGCACTTTTTGGTTACTTCCCGATATGAATATTTATTTTGGGATATGGTTCATAATGAGCAAGATTGGCCGCTGTAGATGATGAATCCTGTCAAGAAACTGACGTTGACTGCCATGATCACGGCTATTACGACGCTGACCAGTTCATTTATTTTCATTCCTGCAGGATTTGCAAAGGTCTTTCCTATTCAGCATCTGGCAAATGTCCTGACGGCCGTTCTATTGGGGCCAGCTTATGCAGTGACACAAGCTTTTTTAGTTTCCATCATTAGAAACATGTCTGGTACCGGTTCAATTTTCGCCTTTCCCGGTAGCATGATCGGTGCACTTTTGGCTGCCATCATTTACCGAAAAACACAAAGCTTAAAATTTGCCTGTTTAGGGGAAGTGATCGGGACCGGTATTCTCGGTTCCCTAGCTTGTTATCCACTTGCCCTCCTCCTATTGGGGGAAAAAGCTGCGCTCTTTGGTTTTTTACCGGCTTTTATGCTCAGTTCATTCGCTGGTGCGATTTTAGCATTCATATTACTTAAAATACTTCTAAAAAATAATTATATGAAGGGGTTTTTTTATGAAAACAGCATTAACCATCGCAGGCTCTGATTCAGGGGGCGGCGCAGGAATACAAGCGGATTTAAAAACATTTTCTGCACATGGTGTCTTTGGAATGTCTGCGATCACAGCCGTAACCGCACAAAATACAATGGAAGTCCGTTCAGTACAGCCAATTGAAACAGCAATCATATCAGATCAAATTGCAGCTATCTTTGAAGATATTCCTGTCGATGCAGTAAAAATAGGCATGCTAGGATCAAAAGAAATCGTGGAAACTGTCGCTGCGTCCCTTAAAACCTTCTTGCCTGCCATCGTTATCCTTGACCCTGTCATGATTTCCAAAAGCGGTCATCATTTGCTCGACGAAAAGGCTGTCTCTGCCTTAAAAATGGATTTGCTTCCGCTTGCAACACTTGTAACCCCTAATGTACCGGAAGCGGAAGTACTTACTGGCTTGTCGATTCGAACGGAACAAGATTTCTACAAAGCATGCATTTCTATACAAGAAATGGGTCCCAAAGCCGTTTTACTTAAAGGAGGCCATGCAGCAGGAAATCCAAATGATCTTTTTTATGATGGGACTGACTTCCAATGGATCGAGGGAGAGCGCATTCATACAAAGAACACTCATGGCACGGGCTGTACCCTATCATCCGCCATTACATCAAACCTGGCAAATGGGCTGCCATTGCAAGAGTCGATCGAAAAGGCCAAGACCTATATTTCTGAAGCGATACGCAATAGCTTTTCAATCGGTAAAGGTCATGGACCTGTCCATCATTTTCATTCATTTTCAAAAAAAGAACGGAGTGAATTAATATGAAGGTTTCTGCAGCCGATTTATTCGTGAAGGTAAAAGAAAGAAAACCACTCATTCACCAAATCACCAACTTTGTTACGGTCAACGACTGTGCAAATGCCACCCTTGCCATCGGTGGTTCACCAGTAATGACTTCGAGCCCAAGAGAAGTGGCGGATATGGTCAAATTAGCAGATGCATTGGTTTTGAATTTCGGTACGATTGATGATAAAGCCATGGAAGCAATGGAGATTGCCGGTAAGACGGCAAATACCATTGATATCCCGGTCATTTTGGACCCGGTGGGAGTTGGTGCCACCCCCTATCGTACAGAGCAGGTCAAAGAGCTCCTTAGTAAGGTTACTTTCCAAATCATTCGCGGGAATGCGAGTGAGATCCTTTCATTGATGGGTGGGGATACCGTTACACGCGGGGTGGATTCGGGGGAACTAGCGATTAGCCATGCAGAGCTGGCTGCACAAGCAGCTAATAAATTGAATAGCATCGTCGTGGTCAGCGGAGCAAAGGATGCGGTCAGCGATGGAAAACATACATCCATCATCGACAATGGAAACCTTCTTTTAACTAATGTTACAGGTACCGGTTGCATGTCCACCGCTCTTATCGGCACTTTTTCCGGAGTCACCGACGATTTCTATTCTGCGGCAATTGCCGGAATCTCAACCATGAGCATTTCAGGGGAACTAGCAGCTGCAAACCTTCAAAAAGATGAAGGAACAGGAACGTTTCGTGTGCGATTAATCGATGCAATATCAAGAATGGATAAGGAAATCTGGATGCATGAGGTGAAAATGAATGAAGAAGTCCCAAATTGATTTAAGCTTGTATTTAGTTACGGAAGAGTCCATAGCATTAGAAAAATTGACCGAAATCATTGCAGAATCGGTTTCAGGAGGAGTCTCGATCGTACAACTTAGGGAGAAAAACAATTCCTCCCTTTCCTTTTATAAAAAAGCTTCTGCATTGAAACAGTTATTGAACGAGCTCTCTATTCCCCTTATCATCAACGACCGGGTGGATATAGCACTTGCGGTTGCAGCGGACGGAATTCATATTGGGCAAGATGACCTTCCACTGACTGTCGTCAAACAAATGGTTCCTGAAGATATGATTGTCGGAGTATCTGTCTCCACTCTTGAAGAAGCTCACGAAGCCGAACGAAATGGAGCAGACTATATCGGAGTCGGTTCCGTTTTCCCTACAAAGACCAAACAAGATGCAACCCTGATGGCCATTGGGGATCTGGAGGAAATTTGCCGCAGCGTATCCATTCCCGCCGTAGCCATCGGGGGTATCACTGCAGATAACATATCCGCTCTTTCTGATAGCGGGCTATCAGGTACCGCTGTCGTATCGGCGATCATGAATGCAGAAAGTCCGAAGGGCGCCTCCGAATCCCTTTTAAAAATCATAAAAGACTTTACTTAATGAAAAGAGGGGACTGATTACAGTCCCCTTCCTTTTGTTCATGTCAAAACGGTATTCTTTGTTTCCTTCCCAAAAGCTACGGCAATCGCACCCACTAGTATAGCGATTGTAAAAATGGTGAAAATCGAGGATATCGGGGTGTCTGCTGCAACTAAATACCCTACAAGCAACGGACCCAGGACACCGCCAATCCTCCCGATCCCTGCAGCTAACCCAGCACCAGTACCACGAACTGCTGTTGGATACTGCTCAGGTGTATATGCATATAGTGCACCCCACGCCCCCAGGTTGAAGAAAGATAGGAACATCCCGGAAACTATCAGCAGTGCCAGCCCCTCTGATGATCCAAAGAAAAAGGCACTGACGGCCGTTCCAATTAAGTATGTGATCAAAACGAATTTACGTCCCATCTTCTCTATCAGCCATGCAGCTGAAAAATAGCCCGGAAGCTGTGCAAGCGTCATGATCAAAACGTATTCAAAGCTTTGAATCATACTGAAGCCTTTTAGGACCATCACACTTGGCAGCCATAAAAACATCCCATAATAAGAAAAGACCACGCAAAACCATAGAATCCACAATACAAGGGTCTGACGGGAGTATTCCTTTTTCCAGACACTTTTCATATTGCTTAATACAGATGGCCTCTGCTTTTTTTCTAATTCCGTATACTTCGGTGAATCCGGCAGTTTCAAGCGCAGATACAGCGCATATAAAGCTGGAACTGCGCTCAATAACAATGCAACGCGCCAACCATAAGCCGGAATGATGAAATAGGAGATGAGTGCTGCCAAAATCCAGCCAACCGCCCAAAAACTTTCAAGAAGGACGACAACCCTTCCCCTTTTACTTGCTTCAACACTTTCAGAAACCAATGTCGAGGCAACCGGAAGTTCTCCTCCAAGTCCCATGCCAATCAAAAATCGCAATATCAAGAACAAACTGAGTGTACTGACTGCTGCAGACAGGCCACTTGCGATTGAAAACAATAATAATGTAATGATAAAGACATTCTTCCGTCCGACCCTGTCAGCCATCGCACCAAAGAATACGGCTCCTACAGCCATTCCGATAGAGTTTATGCTCCCAATCCAGCCAACCTGCTCACTGGTTAAGTTCCAGTCCTGTTTCAAAGCAACAATGATGAAAGAAAGCATACCGACATCAAGTGCATCGAACATCCATCCAAGACCCGCAACACCTAGTATCTTACGTTGCGATATCATTTTCGCATCATTTCCCATATATTCCTCCTGAAGAACTTTAGACCTTCTTGTTATTTTATCCTTATTCATTTTAACTATTAACTTTCATTTTTGCTATAGTATTTACACATGTCATGACAAAATAATACTTCATTTTTTTTATGATGAAGAAATCTTGAATATTATGTCGAATGATATAGATTGAATATTCCCTTTTTTTCATTTATCATAAAAATTGGCATAAATCATAGCGTTAACAATAAGTCATCATGTTCTGCCCAAGATAATCATTTTATTCAGGAGGGTAATTATGACAAACCTAACGTTAGAAGTAAGTGGAAAGCTGCAAAAATTTTTAACAGGACCAAAAAAGCTCTATATTAATGGTCAGTTTGTAGAAAGTGCTTCAAAAAAAACCTTCTCCACACCTAATCCTGCTACAGGACAAAAACTTGCCGATGTTTATGAAGCTGATAAAGAAGATATCGACTTAGCCGTCAAAGCTGCACGCAAAGCATTCGATGAGGGGCCTTGGTCAAGAATGAGCGCAGCTTCACGCAGTAGGCTAATGTATAAACTTGCCGATTTAATGGAAGAAAATAAAACCGAACTTGCTCAATTGGAAACGTTGGATAATGGTAAACCAATCAGTGAAACCACCAATGCCGACATTCCTTTAGCTATAGAACATATGAGATATTTTGCCGGCTGGTCCACCAAGATTGTCGGACAGACCATTCCGGTAAGCGGAAATTACTTTAACTACACAAAACACGAGGCGGTTGGTGTTGTCGGCCAAATCATCCCATGGAACTTTCCGCTTCTTATGGCAATGTGGAAACTGGGGGCGGCACTTGCTACAGGTTGTACGGTTGTATTAAAGCCTGCTGAACAAACTCCGCTTTCCGCGCTTTACCTGGCTGAATTATTGGCTGAAGCCGGTTTCCCTGATGGGGTCGTCAATATCGTTCCCGGTTTTGGTGAAACCGCTGGACAAGCACTTGTCGACCATCCGCAAGTAAATAAAATTGCATTTACCGGTTCGACCGAAGTTGGAAAACTGATCATGCGCTCCGCTTCATATTCATTGAAACGGGTCACATTGGAACTTGGAGGGAAATCGCCAAACATCATCCTGCCTGATGCGGATTTCTCAAAAGCCATCCCTGGTGCTTTGAATGGGGTCATGTTTAACCAAGGGCAGGTATGCTGTGCCGGTTCCAGGGTTTATATCCAAAAGAAACATTATGATAACGTAGTTGCCGATATGGCAAGCCATGCAAAAAACATCAAACAAGGGGTAGGTCTGGATCCAAGTACACAAATTGGACCGCTTGTTTCCGAGGAGCAGCAAAATCGAGTAATGGGCTATATTGAAAAAGGGAAAAACGAGGGTGCGGAAGTACTTGTCGGCGGAAATAAACCTGGTGAACAGGGCTACTTTGTTTCTCCTACTATATTTGCTGGTGTCGAAGAGGATATGACGATAGCCAAAGAAGAGATTTTCGGTCCGGTCATAGCTGCAATGCCATTCGAGGATTTAGATGATGTCATTAACCGTGCAAATGCAAGTGAGTATGGATTGGCTGCCGGCTTATGGACCAGCGATATAGCCAATGCCCATTATGTTGCAGGAAAACTCCGTGCCGGTACTGTATGGGTGAACTGTTATAACGCGTTCGACGCAGCTTCCCCGTTCGGCGGTTACAAACAATCCGGAATCGGACGTGAAATGGGATCTTATGCACTGGACAACTATTCTGAAGTGAAAAGCGTCTGGATTAATTTGGGTAAGTGATTTTTTGACTATTAAGAAAGAGGGTCTCAAATGAAGTGAACCCAAAAAGTTAGACACTTTATTTACTTAGGCAGCCTTGAGGGCATGAACCCGGTAATCTACCGGGCTCATGCCTTTTAATTTTAC